>JBEKYO010000044.1:0-35373 GCA_049510875.1 Steroidobacteraceae bacterium | reverse complement strand
CGACGAGGCGCCTGCCTCCGTGCGCGCGCGTCGCGCTCAATTCCCCGGGGCCGCGGACCTCGGCCGGGTCGCCGGGGACGTCCCCGGCCGCGGCAGCGTCGGGCAGCAGGAAATCCAAGGATCTGCCGAGGATCTCCGCGGCCGGAAAGCCGAAAATGCGCTCGCCGGTGGGATTGACGCTCTCGATATGGCCCAGGCTGTCGACGGTGACGATGGCGTCCTTGACGTTATCGAGGATGGCCTGCAGGTGCGAGGCCGTTTCCTCGCGAATTTCCCGCGTGAGGGCCTGCGCCTCATCCGACATGAGCTGCATGGAGCGGACGACGCCGCGCCGCTCGGCGTCCAGGCTATCGTAGTGCGCGCTCACCAGCTTGAGGAGCGCGTTCAGGTCCATCTCGCCGCCGCGGCCGCGGGCCGCGCGAAGCTGCAGCTCGAGCACGCGGTTCATGCTCCCCGGCGTTTGCGATGGCTCGCTGCGAATCGCAGCCGCAAGCTCGCGTGACACTTATTGGATCTCCCACCCTGATTTGATGGCGCCTAGGCGCCTCAATGCCCGATGTTAGGGAGATCCCTGACCCACGGTGTGACCTGCGTCTCGGTTCGACCAATATTTCGTTAAATAGTCAGGAGGCCTGATCGGCCGTTTCGCGCCCCGACCGCTTGCGCTCGTTTTCCCGCAAACTGCGCTTGCGCAGGCGAACGGAAGTGGGGGTCACTTCGATCAATTCGTCGTCATCGATGAACTCCATGGCCTGTTCCAGCGAGAACCGGATGGGCGGCGTCAACACCACGTTCTCGTCCTTGCCGGCGGCCCGCATGTTGGTGAGTTTCTTGCCCTTCAGCGGATTGACCACGAGATCGTCCTCGCGGTTGTTGAGGCCGATGATCATGCCCTCGTATACCTCTTCACCGGGCCCGATGCACAGACGGCCGCGCTCCTGCAGGCTGAACAGCGAATAGGCCAGCGCGACCCCTTGGCCGTTGGCGATCAGAACGCCCTGCGGCCGCTGGCCCAGTTCGCGCTGCACCACCGGTCCATAATGATCGAATACGTGATGCAGCAACCCCGTGCCGCGCGTCATGGTGCGAAACTCCGTTTGGAACCCGATGAGCCCGCGCGACGGCACCATGTAATCCAGGCGCACCCGGCCGCGCCCGTCTGCCTGCATATCCTTGAGGTCTGCACCGCGGCTGCCGAGCGCCGACATGACCGAGCCTTGCGCGTCGCTGTCCACATCGACCGTGACCTGCTCGTACGGTTCGTGCGCGGCGCCCTCGATATGCTTGATGACCACGCGCGGCCTGGAAACGGCCATTTCGTAACCCTCGCGCCGCATGTTCTCGAGCAACACCCCGAGATGCAATTCGCCGCGGCCAAACACCACGAATTTGTCGGGGTCGGAAGTCGGCTCGACGCGCAGCGCCACGTTGTGAATGGACTCGCGGTCAAGGCGTTCGCGGATCTGCCGGCTGGTGACGAATTTGCCCTCGCGGCCCAGGAACGGCGACGTGTTGACCTCGAAGGTCATGCTGATGGTCGGCTCATCGACGGTCAGGCTCGGCAGCGCCTCGACATTGGCCGGATCGCACAGGGTGTCCGAGACCTTCGGTTCGCCGATGCCCGCGAATGCGACGATATCGCCTGCGAATGCGGATTCGACCTCGATCCGCGTGAGCCCATGGAAACCCAGAACCTGCGTGATTCTCTCGGAGCGCTGCTTGCCTTCGCGATTCACCACCGTGACCGCCATTCCCTTGCGCAGAGTGCCCCGCTTGATGCGGCCGATGCCGATGGCGCCGACATAACTCGAATAATCGAGCAGGGTGACCTGCAGCTGCAACGAGCCGTCGACGTCGACATCGGGCGGCGGACAGTGTTCCACGATGGTCCTGAACAGCGGTTGCATGTCGCCGTCGCGCACCGTGGAGTCGAGTCCCGCGAAGCCGCGAAGCGCCGATGCGTATACCACCGGAAAATCCAATTGCTCGTCGGTTGCGCCGAGTCGGTCGAAAAGATCGAACGTCTGATCGAGCACCCAGCCCGGCCTCGCCTCGTCGCGGTCGATTTTGTTGATGACGACGATCGGACGCAGACCGTGCTTGAACGCCTTCTGGGTGACGAATCGGGTCTGCGGCATGGGTCCGTCCACCGCATCCACCAGCAGCAGTACGCAGTCGACCATGGCGAGGACGCGCTCGACCTCGCCGCCGAAGTCCGCGTGGCCCGGGGTGTCGACGATGTTGATCCGGTAGTCGCCCCAGGCGATGGCGGTGTTCTTTGCGAGAATGGTGATGCCGCGTTCGCGCTCCAACGCATTCGAATCCATGACGCGCTCTTGCAAGTCCTTGCGCGCATCGAGTGTGCCCGATTGGCGTAGGAGCTGATCCACGAGCGTGGTCTTGCCGTGATCGACGTGCGCGATGATGGCGATGTTGCGAAGTTTCTGCGTCACAATGAGGTCCAGGGGAAACCCACCATTATAGGGTCTAATGCGGATCGACGCCGGGGTTTTCAATCCCCCCTCTGACCCCTCCTCGAGGACGCCGCCCTGGGCAGCTTTCGCCCGCGAGCGCAACCGCTGCGGTTTCGGTCAGCGCTTGCTGATCGTCGCGGCGGCGTCGCCTGGCGCCACGATGACAGGCACCGAAAACGAGCGCGTCTCGGTGGTGTCATCGTGCGTCAGGGACACGCTGAGGCCGAGCAATTGCACTCCTTCGGCCGTGGGCGTCGTTGCAATGGTGACTCGATAGGCCTGCGTGGGCTCGACCGCCGGGATTTGGACCGTGCCCACTCCCGGCGCGAGTTGCAATCCATCCGAGGCGGTGATCTGCAAGGCCGCGGAACCGGCGACGTGCGGCATGACGGCAATGACGATGTCCAGCGGGTGACCCATGACGGGCCGCTCGGGCAGATCGAATTTGACGTCGACCGGCACGGCCGATTTGTCCAGGGTCACCGCCTCGACCATTCCCGCGGTCAGCTCGTCGGGGGTCGGTCCGCGCTTGACCGCCGCCTGAGTCTTCGCCTGCTGCGACACGCTGACCTGGGGAGCCTGATTCGAATCGCCGTGACATGCCGCCAACAGCAACATGGCAAACAGCGGCGCGGTTCTCCCCTTGGTCATCCAGCTATGATCCCCCAAAACTCGAGATAATCACAACTCGAGCCGCGGGCCCTGGACGGCGGCCAACTGCTCGTCGAGCGCACGGTAGTGCTCTTCCCAATAGCGCGGCTCGGCGAACCAAGGAAACGCGCGGGGGAAGGCGGGATCGTCCCAGCGCCGCGCCAGCCATGCGGAATAATGAATCATGCGCAACGCCCGCAACGGCTCGATGAGGGTCAGTTCACGGCGGTCGAAGGGCAGGAACTGCTCGTAGCCGTGCAGAATGTCCGTGAGTTCCGACCGCATATTTGGTTGGCTGCCCGAGAGCAGCATCCACAGGTCCTGAATGGCCGGTCCCATGAGGCAATCATCCAAGTCGACGAAGTGCGGGCCCTGGTCGGTCCACAAAATGTTGCCGCGGTGACAATCCCCCAGGATGCGGCCCAGGCGGGCGCCGCCCCACCCGCTCGCCTGCGCTTCGACCTCCTCGAGCAGCGTCTCGGTCAGGTCCAGGTACTTCGTGGCGAGATAGTCCGGCATCCATCCGCCGTCCAACACGAAATCGCGGGCATTGCGCCCCAAATCCTCCAAGCTCAGCTGATTCCGATGGACGAACCGCGACGCGCGGCCCACGCCATGAATGCGCCCGAGAAAGCGGCCCACCCATTCGCGATCCGCGGCGGTCCCAAGTTCCGGCCAGCGCCCGCCGCGCCGCGGGAAAACCGCGTATCGGAAGCCCGCATGGACGAACAGCGACTCCGGCGCGCCGCCCGGGCCGTCGCGCAGCAGCGGCGCGACCACCGGAATCTCCTGCGTCGCCAGTTCAATGGAAAATGCGTGCTCCTCGCGAATCGCGGCGTCGCTCCATCGGCCGGGACGATAGAATTTGGCGACGACCGGCGCACCGTCGTCCGTGCCGATCTGATAAACCCGATTTTCATAGCTGTTTAGGGCCAGAACCCGCCCGTCGCAGCGGTGTCCGACTGCTTCGAGCGCGTCCAGCACCACCTCGGGAGAAAGTTTCGAATAAGGTGCGTCCGCGTTCATGGGTGGAATTCTACAGATACGAAGGCTTCACTCCGTTCTCGAAAGGCTGCTGCTAGAATGAATGTCATGCGACTGCCAAGACCCAAGTCATTGAGCGGATTGATGCTGATCGGCTTCACGATAGTCGCCGCGCCGCTGTTTTACGCGATCGTAAACGCGGCCGTGCAGATGAATCGCCTGTCGAACCGCAGCGAACAATTGGTCGTCCACGGCATTCAGGGTACGCGCAACAATCAAAGCATGTTCGAGGAACTCGGCGCCTTGGAGCGCACCGCCCGCCTGTACCAGATCATCGGCAATTCCGAGCTGCTCGGCGTGTACGCGCGCAATCAGGGTCGCCTGGCGGCGACCATCGACGAGTTGCTCACCCTGCCGCTCGATGCGCAATCCCGGGACGACGCGCGCAAGCTCATGGCGGAAGCGGACCGCCTGGCCGGTGAACTGAAGGGGGCGCCGCCGAATTCGCCCCGCATGGCCGAAATCATCAATGCTTTTCCGCACATGTCGGACATGGCCTCCAACGTGTCCAGCCACGTCAGCGCCCAGATCGACCGCGAACTCAACAGCCTCCAGCTGGAGACCCAGCGGGCACAACAACAGCTTTTCAGGCATACCTTGCTGCTGGTGCCCATCACGCTGGCGGTGGTCGGCGTTTTTACATATTTGTTCGGCCGGCCCATCCGGGCCATCGATCGTGCGATCAGCGAATTGGGGCGCGGCACGTTCTCGAGACCCATCGCCATCAGCGGACCGGCCGATCTGGAGCGGTTGGCGGCCCAGCTCGAATGGCTGCGCGGCCGATTGCTGGAATTGGCCCAGGAGAAGAATCGGTTCCTGAGACACATGTCGCATGAATTAAAGACGCCGCTCGCGAATATTCGCGAAGGAACAGAACTCCTGATGGACGGTGCGGTCGGTGAGCTGCAGAGCGCCCAACGGGAGGTAACCGCGATCTTGCGCGAGAACGGGATGAAACTGCAGCGGCTCATCGAAAATTTGCTGTCCTTCAGCGCCTGGCAGGCCAAGAGCGTCGGCCTGGAGATCACCGAGTTCAAGCTGCGGCCGTTGGTGAAGTCCGTGCTTGAAAACCAGCAGCTGACCTTGGTGGCGCAGCGCGTTCGGCTCGATGTGCAGGTCGAGGATCTCACGCCGTGGGCCGATCGCGGCAAGGTTCGCCTCATCCTCGACAATCTGCTGTCCAATGCGATCAAATTCACCCCCCGCGGCGGCAGAATCTCGATTCACGCGCGCGGCGAGCGCGACCAGCTGGTCCTCGACGTCATCGACAGCGGGCCCGGTATCCCGGCCGGCGAGCGCGACCGGATCTTCGAAGCCTTCTACCAAGGCAAGACACCCCAAGGCGGCCATGTCAAAGGCACCGGAATCGGCCTCTCGGTGGTGACGGAGTTCGTCAACGCGCACGGCGGCAGCATCGAAATCTTCGAGGCCAAGACGGGCGGCGCGCATTTTCGGGTCCGCCTGCCCTTGCGTCAGTCGCAGGCGGCGAAGCGTGAGGCGGCCCATGCGGCGTAAGTGGCTGCGCTCTACGGCCTGCGCGCTCGCCGCCGCTGCGCTCTGCGGCTGCAGCGCTCTCGGCGGCGGCCAGGCCAATCCGAAGGCCGCATCGCCCCCCCCGGAGGGTCCGCCGCCCGATTTGAGCGCGATCACGCCGGATCTCGAGATGATGCGCATGCTGCCCGCCGGCGACCCGGCGCGCCAGGCGGAAATATTTCAGTCGACCAAGGATGCGGCGGCGCTCTTCCCGACGACCAGCAATAAGCTCAAGTATGCGTTGGCGCTGGCGACACCCGGCCATGGCGGCTCCGACCCCGTCGCCGCGCAGCGACAGTTGTCGGAACTGCTGGCCACGCCTGAGACTCTGTTGCCCGTCGAGCGCTTGTTGGCCATGGTGGAGTTGCAGAACGTCGACCAAAGACTGGTTCTGATCGAGGAAAACAAACAGTTGCGGGAGGAAGCCCCGCGTGAATCGCGCGATAAACTGGTCGCGATCAATCGCCGGTTGTCGGCGGAGTCGGATGAAAATGCGCGATTGCGCAAAGCCCTGGATGAAGCCATCAACGACCGCGAAGCGAATGGGTCGCATACACCCTGATGGGACGCCCATGCGCAACGCCCAAGCGACACTAACCGCCTAGAACCGGAGAGACTTACGTGACTTCTTATTCCAACGCAGCCACCACGCCTCTCGGCTTCGGACTCCATCCGGGAACACGCGACGCCTCGACCCCGCAAAAGCGCAAGGCACGTATTCTGGTGGTGGACGACGACCCGGGATTGCTGCGTTTATTGACGATCCGGCTGCGTGCCGAGAACTATGAGGTCGAAGCCGTGGAGAGCGCGGCGGCGGCGCTCGCCGCGTGCACGCGCTTCAGGCCGGACCTCGTGATCACCGATCTTCGTATGGACCAGATGGACGGCATCGGGCTGTTGAAGGAGCTGCAAAGCCGCTGGCCCGGACTGCGCGTGATCATTCTCACCGCTCACGGCACCATTCCGGACGCGGTGCACGCCACGCAGAGCGGTGCGTTCGGCTTTCTGACCAAACCGGTCGACAAACAGGATCTGCTCGATCACGTGCAAAAGGCGCTGAAGGTGTCCGGATTCGCGCACGTTGACGAGGATTGGCGCGCGAACATCGTGACGCGCAATCAATTGATGGAGGACAAGCTCGCGCAGGCCAATATGGTGGCCGGAACCGACGCGCGGGTGCTGCTCACCGGCGAAAGCGGTACCGGTAAGGAACTGCTGGCGCATGCCATCCACGACGCCAGCCCGCGGCGCAACAAGCCGTTCGTCGCGGTCAACTGCAGCGCGATGGCGGAGAATTTGCTCGACTCTGAGCTCTTCGGGCACGAAAAAGGCGCCTTCAACGGCGCCACCCGTCCGCAGAAGGGCCTGTTCGAGACCGCCGATGGCGGCACGCTGCTGCTCGACGAAGTCGGCGATCTCCCCATGCGGCTCCAGGTGAAGCTGCTGCGCGTGCTGCAGGAGAATCAAATTCGCCCCGCGGGCGGCGAGGATGCGCTGCCGATTAACGTCCGCGTCATTTCGGCGACGCACCGCGATCTGCATCAGTTGATGATCGGCGGACAGTTTCGCGAGGACCTGTATTACCGGCTGAATGTGGTGCATATCGAGATGCCGTCGCTCGGCCGGCGGCGCGAAGACATCCCGCTCCTGGTCGCGCATTTTCTCGAGCAGATTGCCAAGGAAACCGGCCAGCGCAAGATCTATGCGCCGGAGGCCGTGGAATTGCTGGCGACGGCTGAATGGCCCGGAAACATCCGCCAGCTCTACAACGTCGTGCGCCAAAACGTCGCCCTGTCGCACGGCGCCATCATCACCGCCGAATTGGTGCAGCAATCGTTGGGCGGCAGCCCCACTCGGCTACCGTCCTTCGACGAAGCGCGCGACGAATTCACCCGCAACTACCTGTCGCAAATCCTTCAGATCACCGGCGGCAACGTGAGCCAGGCGGCGCGCTTGGCGAAACGCAACCGGACGGACTTCTACAAGCTGCTGTCCCGGCATCAGCTGCTGCCCGACGATTTCAAGAAGATCTGAAGAATGCGGCGACGCTGGCTGCCACGTGCCCGAGTTCAACCTCGGTCAATTCCGGATAAATCGGCAGGGCCAGCGTCTCGCCGGCGGCACGCTCCGATTCGGGGAACGCGCCCGGTTCGTAGCCGAGATACGCAAAGCACGCTTGCCGGTCCAACGGCACCGGGTAGTAGATCTCCGTGCCGACGGCGCGCTCGGCCAGGAATTTCTTCAACGCGTCCCGCCCCTGCACGCGCACGACGTATTGATTGAAAATATGCCGCTGGCCGGCGGGGGCCTGCGGCGTGAGGATCCGATCCCCCAGCGCGGCGCCGGCAAACGCGCGCTCGTAGAATGCTGCGTTGCGCTGGCGCGCTGCCGTCCAACCGTCCAAATACTTGAGCTTGACCCGCAGCACCGCGGCCTGCAATTCGTCGATGCGAAAATTTCCGCCGATCAGGGCGTGAAAATATTTCGGTTTGCCGCCGTGAACACGCAATACGCGCATCCGCTCGGCGAGATCCGCATCGTGGGTGGTGCATAGTCCGGCATCGCCGAACGCGCCGAGATTCTTGCTGGGGAAAAAGGAAAAGCAGCCGATGTCGCCGATCGAGCCGGCGCGCGCACCGTTGCGGTACTCGGTGCCGATTGCCTGCGCGGCGTCTTCGATGACCTTCAAGCCATGCTGCCTGGCGATCGCCATCAGCGGATCCATATCCGCCGATTGGCCGTACAAGTGCACCGGCATGAGGGCCTTGATACGTCCGCCAGTCGCACGATTGACGAGACCGTTGCCGCGCGCGACGCACTCCCGTTCGATGAACGTTTGCACCGCGGATGGGGACAGATTGAAGGTCTGGGGATCGATGTCGCAAAAGATCGGCCGGGCGCCGGCGCGCGCGATCGTTCCCGCCGTCGCGAAGAAAGTGAAGGGCGACGTCACCACCTCGTCGCCGGCACCGATGCCGAGGGCCATGAGGGCGAGGAGCAGCGCATCCGTGCCGGACGACACTCCGACCCCGAAACTCGCACCGCAATAGCGCGCGACCTCCTCCTCGAGCCCGCGCACGTGTTCGCCGAGAATGAATTGCTGACTGGCGCACACTTGTTCGATCAGCGGCATCACTTCCGCACGAATCTGCGCGAACTGTGTCTTAAGATCGAGTAATGGAACGTTTGTCATGTCGCACTAGAATAACATTGGGTGGACAATTTAACTTTTGTAGAATTTTTATAGAGATAGGTCACGCAGGATCCATGACCAATGCCCGATAATGCCATCAAGATCTTGTCGCGCTCCAGCCACGGACGAACAATGCTCCGGCCGATGCTGGCGATTCAATGGATTTGAGATGACCCAGCCGGTCCTTGCCAAACAGAGTTTCTTGATCGCTGTCCTGGCGGGCGCGCAGGCACTCATGCCCGCCGTGGTCGCCGTGGCGTCGCTCTATGCCACGATCATCCTGTTCGGCGACAAATTCGACCCCTCCTCCTCCGCCATCGTCATCGTGGCCGTACTGTGCCTCGTGTTGGTGCAGCCGCCGCGCGAAGTCAGCTCGCAGATCACATCCGCGCGCGTTTCGGCGGTGGTGGACGTGATTTTCCGGTGGTTGCTGCTGCTCGCCGTGTTGTTGGCCATCGGTTACGTCACGAAATCGCCGCTCCAGGCCTATCCCAGGCGGGTATTTCTGACCTGGGCGGCGTTGACGCCGGTGGCCCTCATCCTGGCGACGCTCGGCATGCAGGAACTCATGCGGCGTTTCCTCATCAATGCGTTCGACAGCCGCAGCGCCATCATCGCGGGCTACAACACCAGCAGTCTGGAGCTCGCCCGCCGATTGAAGAGCAACCCCGGCATGCGCCTCGAGGTTGCCGGCTTCTTCGACGACCGCAGCAGCGACCGCCTCGGCATGGAACCCGATGCCAAGCTGGTCGGCAGCTTGAGCGATCTGGGCACCTACGTGAAGGAACACCGCACGGATGTGATCTTCATCGCTTTGCCGATCCGTCACCTGAAGCGCGTAATGAACCTGTTGGACGACCTACGCGATACCACGGCGTCCATTTACTACGTTCCGGATATCTTCGTGTTCGACCTCATTCAGGCGCGATCCGGCGAGATTCACGGCATTCCCGTGGTCGCCATGTGCGAGACCCCCTTCTACGGCTATCGGGGCGTCGCCAAGCGGCTGACGGACATCGGCTTGTCGCTGCTGATCCTGTTGCTGCTGCTGCCCCTGCTGGCGCTGGTCGCGGTGATGGTCAAAGCCTCGTCCCCGGGTCCCGTCATCTTCAAACAGCGTCGATACGGGCTGGACGGGCGCGAGATTGCCGTCTACAAGTTTCGCACCATGCGCGTGACCGAGGACGGCGCTCAGATCCGTCAGGCGTCGCGCACCGACAGCCGCATCACGCGCATCGGCGGCATATTGCGGCGTACCTCGCTCGACGAACTGCCCCAGCTCATCAACGTACTGCAGGGGCGCATGAGCCTGGTGGGTCCGCGGCCGCATGCGGTCGCGCATAACGAGGAGTACCGCAAGCTCATCAAGGGCTACATGGTGCGCCACAAGGTGCTTCCGGGCATCACCGGTCTCGCGCAGGTCAACGGCTGCCGCGGCGAGACCGCGGAACTCAAGGACATGGAAGCGCGCGTCAATTTCGATCTCGATTACCTGCGGCACTGGTCCCCGATGCTGGACATCAAGATCATCCTGCTCACTGTCGTCAAGGTGTTTCGGGACGACAAGGCCTATTGAGGGATCGCCGCAGCCGCCGGCTCCGCGGCGGGCACCCAGACGCCCGCGGATACGAATTGTTCGTGAAACACGTAGCGCCCCGCGATGGGCAGCTCTGCGTATCGGGCGAACCGTAGGCTCCGTTCGCCACGCGCTGCGAAAGTCCCATCCGTGCGGCCCCAGTCGTGGACCGCAATCCGCACGTCGTGAAAATCGAGCCACTCGCCGGTCAGCGGATATTGGCACTTGTACAGGGCCTCCTTCGCCGAAAACAGCAGCGTTACCGCGGCCGGGCGTTCGCCGGCGGGCAGCGTTTGTACCCAATCCAGTTCCTCGGCGCGACAAATGCTCGGCCAGATATCCGGCGTGGGCGCGCCGATCATCTCGCTGTCGAGGCCGATGGCGAGAATGCTGCGGCGCGCAGCCACGGCTGCGGCACACAGCCCCGTGGTATGCGTGATGCTGCCGATGAACCCGGACGGCCACAGCGGTTGCCGGTCGCTGCCTGGGTGCAGCGCAACATCGTGCATACCGAACTCGTCGAGCGCGGCCCGCGCGCAGGCGCGCCCGGCGGCGAATTCGTTGATTCGCTTGGCCACTGCCTTTTCGACGAAAACCGCTTCCGATGGCAGCAGATCGGCCGCATCGCCGGGATTGCGGCGTTCGCGCACCACGACGGATGCCGGGAACAGGCTCTCGAGCGCGCTGCCGGGCAGCGCGGACTCCGGCGGAAACTGTGATTGGATCGACACTTTACGAAGCGCATCTCGAGGCACTGACAGGTTTAGCTTACATTGCTAGCGTGCGAATTGCGTCCAGTATAAAAATAGCCGCCCGCATCATGATGGCGGTCTCATCCCCATACATGCGATAGAAACGGACATTCGATATGATCGAAATGCGGCGATACGCTACGCGGCGCCTGCCCCGGGCCGCGCGGACACTTGGAGGATGAATCGTGAGTCAAAGCGCGAAGGTTGCACCATTCCCTGAAGCCTCGATCTCGATCCCGACCGGCGCGGCCCTGCTGCCGTCGAACGCGGAGTTTGCGGCGAAGTTCAATCGGTCGGATTTTCTCTTCGACCACGGTCTGGCCCATCACCCGCTGTTCGAGCTCCCGGCGCTGCTCGGCCTTGCGAACCGCATTCCGAAGTACAAGGACTTCGTCTATTGGCAGAACGGCCGGGTCAAGGTCAACGACCGCTGGGAGGCGAACCCGGCTCCGCGCCTGTCGCTCGATGAGACCATTACCGGCATCGCGCACAACAACTCGCTCGTGGTGCTCAAGCATGCCGACCAGGATCCGGTGTACGGACCGCTGCTGCAGGAGATTTTGCAACGGATATTCTCGTTTACGTCGCGCGCCGCACAGGACGACATCGTTCTTGGCGAGTCGCTGATTTTCATCAACTCGCCGAATCGCACGACGGCGTATCACCTGGATCTCGAATCGAATTTTCTATTGCAGGTCGCCGGCCGCAAGTTCATTCACGTGCACGATTGCGCCGACCGGTCCATCACCACGCACGAGGAATTGGAAAATTTCTGCGGCGGCGACTTCAACGGCGCCGTCTTCAAACCGGCCCGGCAAAACGACGCCCATTATTATTTATTGACGCCGGGGCATGGCGTACATTTCCCGAGCACGGCTCCTCACTGGGTGGAAAACGGCGACGAGGTGTCGATTTCCATCAATATCAATTTCGACCTGGTTTCGATTCATAAGCGCATGAAGCGGATTTACTCGCTGAATCGTCTGATGCGCCGCGCCGGCATCAAGCCCTCGCCGCCGGGCAATTCGCCGCTGCGCGATGCCCTCAAGGAGAGGGCATCGGTGGGCGCCGACCTGTTGCTGGCCATGCTGCGCAGAAAGGCGCTGCGCCCCGATCCCCGGGTGGCGGCGTATCCCGTGTGGCGTCCCACCCGCCAGGGCGCATCCGCCGCCGGCCCGCCCTGATCGCCATATCCATGTCTACGCAAAGTCGACCCGGAATCTGCGCTTCGCGCCGCATCCACGAAATTTTCGAGGTGCAGGCCGACCGCTCGCCGGACCGCGTCGCGGTGGCGCAGGCTGGCCGGCGCCTGACGTACCGCGAGCTCAACGAGCGCGCCAATCAGCTCGCCCACTTTCTGCGCAACCTCGGCGTACGCCCCGGCGTGCTGGTTGGAATTTGCGTCGATCGCAGCCCCCAATTGGTGGTGGGACTGCTGGGGATTCTGAAGGCCGGAGGCACCTATGTGCCGATCGATCCGCAGTATCCGGCCGAGCGGCGGGCGTTCATGCTGCAGGATTCGAAGTCGCCCATCATTCTCACCGAGCAGCCGCTCGCGCCCGATTCCGCGGCACCGAATACCAAGGTCGTGCTCCTCGATGAGGACTGGGCGGCAATCTCCCGCGAGCCCACCTCGAATCCGGGTGTGGCGGTGCAGCCGGACGATCTGGCCTATGTCATCTACACGTCGGGTTCGACCGGCACGCCCAAGGGCACGCTGATTTCGCACCACAACGTCGTGCGCCTGTTCCAGGCCACGGAGGCCTGGTTCGGCTTCGACGAGCAGGATGTCTGGACGCTGTTCCATTCCTGCGCTTTCGATTTTTCAGTGTGGGAGCTGTGGGGCGCGCTGTTTTACGGCGGCCGCTTGATCGTCGTGCCGTTCGGCCTGAGCCGCACCCCGGAAGCCTTTTATCGCCTGCTGTGCGACGAAGGGGTTACCGTGCTGAATCAGACGCCGTCGGCGTTCCGGCAGTTGATGAGAGCGGAAGAAAGCGCCGCGACGCCCGGCGTGGCGTCGCAGGATGAGTTGCGCCTGCGTTACGTCGTTTTCGGCGGCGAAGCCTTGGACCTCAAGAGCCTGCAACCCTGGTTCAATCGCCATGGGGATGCACGTCCGCAGTTGGTCAACATGTACGGCATCACTGAAACGACGGTGCACGTGACCTACCGCCCTCTCAAGGCGGCGGACCAGGACCTGGGCAGCGTCATCGGCGTGCCGATTCCCGATCTTCGGGTCCATCTGTTGGACGAGAACCGCCGCCCGGTGCCGAGCGGCGAGCCGGGTGAAATCTACGTGGGCGGCGCGGGCGTGGCGCGCGGCTACCTGAATCGGCCGGAACTGACCGCACAAAGATTCATTGCCGATCCGTTCAACGCTGCCGCCGGCGAGCGCCTGTATCGCTCGGGCGATCTGGGACGGTATCTGCCGAATGGCGACCTCGAATACCTGGGGCGAATCGACCAGCAAGTCAAGATTCGCGGGTTTCGCATCGAGCTCGGTGAGATCTCGGCCGAGCTCAATCGCCAACCGGGAATCCGTGAGAGCGTGGTGGTGGTCAGCGAAACCGTGCCGGGCGAAAAGGCGCTGGACGCCTATGTGGTGAAGCGCGCCGATGCCGAGGTGGACGTGGCCGTTATCCGACAGGAACTGCGCCGCCGCCTTCCCGAATACATGGTGCCGGCGACATTGACCTTCATCGAGCGTCTGCCGCTGACCGTCAACGGCAAGCTGGATACCAAGGCGCTGCCGCCGCCGGATCATCCTGCGATGCGCCCTGCCGCGGCCGCGGCGGACGGCGAAGGATCGCCGTTGGAGCGGGGGATCGCCGGGATTTGGCGCGACGTTCTGCGCATCGCCGAGCCGGGCCTCGACCAAAATTTCTTCGACGTGGGCGGAAATTCGCTGCACGTGGCGGAAGTCCATTCGCGCTTGCAAAAACTGCTCGGGCGGCAGTTCTCCATCACCGAACTGTTCGCTCATTCCACGATCCGCGCCCTGGCGGCGCATTTTTCGTCCCCCGTGAGAATCGACGGCGCCGCGAATGCCCATCGCGCGCGCGCGCAGCGTCAGCGGGAAACCGTATTGGCACAGCGCAATGTCCGACTTGATCGAAAATAGCATTGCGCTATGGTGACTTGAGCGCGCGCCCGGTCCGGAGAGCACGCAGGGTCGTTGATACAGGGGTCGACGCATGGGTATCGTCGCAGTTCGCCTGCCTGTCTCACATTCTTTGATTTTGTGGGTTTGGTCGTGGTAATCGCAGCCTGTTAGCGACAGAATTGGCGGGAATTTGCGGCATTGACTCTGACTCAAATGCGGGTTTCTCTGAAGTTCCGCCCACGTTCCAGCCCAATGGACATACATGGATTGATATGTTAAGCGCGGTATTGAGCAATGGTTGAACGTATGGATGCCGACGATCAGGACACCCCCCTGGGCGCGATCGCCATCGTCGGCATGGCGGGCCGATTCCCCGGGGCCGGGAACATCGACGAGTTCTGGCGCAACCTCTGCGCCGGCGTCGAGTCGGTGACGCGCTTCGCTGACTCGGAACTGGAGGACAGCTTCAGCGCCGAGGTCCGCGGCGCCCCCAATTTCGTCAAGGCGCGCCCGATTCTGGAGAACGTCGACCTGTTCGACGCGCCATTCTTCGGCATGCATGCGCGAGAAACCGAGCTCACCGACCCGCAGCACCGCCTGTTCCTGGAATGCTCCTGGGAGGCCCTCGAGGACGCCGGCTACGATCCGGCGACCTATGCCGGATCCATCGGCGTATTCGCCGGATCCAGCCCGAACACCTACTTTCTGAACAATGTGTGCGCCGACCGGCGCACGATCGAGGAGTTCACCAGCAACTATCAGGTCGGCTGCTATCCCATGCTGTTGGGATCAGGCGCGGATTTTCTGGCGACCCGCGTGTCGTACAAGCTGGATCTGAAGGGGCCTGGCCTGACGTTGCAATCGGCCTGCTCCACCTCCCTCCTGGCCGTTGCCAAGGCCTGCCAGAGCCTGCTGCTCTACGAGGCCGATATGGCATTGGCCGGCGGGGTCTCGATCACCTTCCCGCAGAAGCGCGGCTATCAGCATCTGGAGGGCGGCATGGTGTCGGCGGACGGGACGTGCCGGCCTTTCGATGCGGACGCCTCCGGCACGATATTCGGCAGCGGCGCCGGCGTCGTCCTGCTCAAGCGCCTGGAAGACGCGCTCACCGAAGGCGACCATGTTTACGCGGTGATTCGCGGCAGCGGCGTCAACAATGACGGTGCGTCCAAGGTGGGCTATACCGCTCCGAGTGTCCCCGGCCAGGCGGCCGTCATCGAGATGGCGTTGGCGGCAGCGGGCATCGATGCGCGCTCGATCTCTTACGTCGAGTGCCACGGTACCGCCACGCCCATGGGCGACCCGATCGAAGTGGCCGGGCTTACCGAGGCGTTCCGCAGCAGCACCGGCGATGTTCAGTTCTGTGCAATCGGGTCCGTCAAAAGCAATGTCGGTCACCTGGATGCCGCGGCCGGCGTCACCGGGCTCATCAAGACGGCGCTGGCGCTCAAGCACCGCCAGATTCCGCCGACCCTCCACTACAAGCGCCCCAACCCGCAAATCGACTTCACGCAGACGCCGTTTTTCGTGAACGACAAGCTGCGCGCCTGGACTCAAGGGTCGGGGCCGCGTCGCGCCGGCGTCAGCGCCTTCGGCGTGGGCGGCACGAACGTGCACTTGATCCTCGAGGAAGCGCCGCGCACGGCGCTTGCCGCGCGCGACGCTGTGGCGAGCGCGGACGCGCAGCTCATCGTGCTGTCGGCGAGAAGCGCGGCGGCCCTCGATGCGGCGCGCCGCAATCTTGCCGCGTGTCTGCGCGGACCCAAAACGCACTCGCTGGCTGACATCGCGTATTCGCTGCAGATCGGCCGCCGCGCCTTCGAGCATCGGGTCATCGTGGTTGCACGTGATTACGAGCAGGCGGTGGCCGGCCTCGAAGGCCGCGAATCGCGCGGCGTGCATGCGGGCGCGCGGCCGGCCAAGGGTGGCGAGGTCGTCTTCATGTTTCCCGGTCAGGGCGCTCAGTATCCGGGCATGGGACGGGACCTGTACGAACACGAGGGCGAATTCCGCCGTCAAATCGATCGATGCGCGGAGATTCTCCGGCCGCTGATGGCGGAGGACTTGTGCACGCTGCTCTATCCGGCGGTCGATTCGGCCGACGCGAAGCAGCGCTTGATGTCGACGGTGGCCGCCCAACCCGCCATTTTCAGCATCGAATATGCACTCGCCCGGTTGTGGATGAGTTGGGGAATCGAGCCGCGCGCAATGATCGGCCACAGCGTGGGCGAATTCGTCGCCGCGGTGATCGCGGGCGTGTTCTCCCTCGAGGACGCATTGCGAATCGTCGCGGCCCGCGGCCGGCTGATGCAGGATCTGCCGGGCGGCGCCATGCTGGCGGTACGGCTGCCCGAATCCGAGATATTGCCGCTGCTCCCGCCGAATCTGGCCATCGCCGCGATCAACGGTCCCGCTCTGTGCGTGGTGTCCGGCCCATTCGGCGACGTCGACGCCTTCGAGAAACTGCTCGCCGCACGCAACACCGTGAGCCGCAGGCTGCATACGTCCCATGCGTTTCACTCGGCGATGGTCGATCCGATGATCGGTCCGCTGCGCACGCAGCTGCAGGCGGTACAGCTGTCTTCGCCCACGATTCCTTATGTGTCCTGCGTGACCGGCGACTGGATTCGGCCCGACCAGGCGACTTCGCCCGGATACTGGGCGCGTCACGCCCGCGAGCCCGTCCGGTTTGCCGACGGCGTCGCCAAAGTCAGCGCGGCGCCATCGACGCTGCTGCTCGAGGTCGGCCCCGGCGCGGCGTTGTCGACCCTCGCGGCGCAGGCGACGCGCGGCCGCGGCGTTCCCGTGATTACCTCGATGCAGGATGCAGCCCGCGAGCGCAGCGATCGCGATTGTCTGCTCGAAGCGGCGGGCCGGCTCTGGATTCATGGGGCGGCCCCGGACTGGCCGGCCATGCACGGCACGGCGCGCGCGCGCGTCTCCTTGCCCGGTTACCC
This sequence comes from Steroidobacteraceae bacterium, assembly GCA_049510875.1. Taxonomy (GTDB): domain Bacteria; phylum Pseudomonadota; class Gammaproteobacteria; order Steroidobacterales; family Steroidobacteraceae; genus Bog-1198. Next base: position 18,090 of record JBEKYO010000044.1, on the reverse strand, counting down.
GTTCGAGCGCAAGCGCTATTGGATCGATGCGCCCACGCCCGCGGCCGCCGTGGCGGCAGCCCCCGCCGTCACGGCCGTCTTCGCCGTCGCGGCAGCGGCCGACGACGCGACAAGCGCCATTCCGCCTATTTTGATTCAGGACGACAGCACGATGGAGCAGAGCCCCGTGGACAATCGCATTTCCGATACCAGCGCCGCAATCGCATCGATATTCGAGGAGCTGTCCGGCGAGCGTCCGGCGGCCGACGACGCGCAGACGACGTTCCTGGAGATGGGATACGACTCCCTGTTTTTGACGCAGGTCGCGCAAAAGATCCAATCTCAGATGAAGGTGAAGATCACTTTCCGTCAGTTACTGGGCGATTTCTCGACGATCCCGGCGTTGGCCAAGTTGCTTGCGGAAAAAATGCCGGCGGCGCCCAAGACCGCGGCACCGTCCCAGCCGGTCACACCGCAGCCCGCCGCCGCGTCGGCGGCCAGCCGCTTGCCCGCCGCGCCGCAAATCGCGACGGCGCATGCGCGGGATGCGGCAGGCCTGCCGGCGAGCGGAGTCGAAGGCATTTTCCGCGATCAGCTGCAGGCCATGTCGCAGCTCATCAATCGGCAGTTCGAAATGTTGCAAGGCCTCGGCTCCGCGAGCGTCCCCGCCGTTGCAGCCCCGGCTGCGCCCGCTGCGCAGCCGCCCACGGTTCAGCCGGCTGCAGCCGCCACGAGCGGCGGGGCGGCGCAGCCGTCCCGTTTCGCGGTGTTCGCGCCGGTGCACAAGTCGGCCGACGTCGGCATCACCGGCGCCCAGCGCCAGCACATCGATGCCTTGATCGGCCGCTACACGAAAAAGACCAAAGGTTCGCAGCAATTCACGCAGGCGCATCGCCGCGCCCTCGCCGATCCGCGTGCCGCCGCCGGATTCCGCAGCGAGTGGAAGGACATGGTCTACCCCATCGTGGTCGCGACCGCCGGGGGCTCGAAACTGGTCGACATCGATGGCAACCAGTACATCGATCTGGTCAACGGTTTCGGCCAGACCGCTTTGGGTCACTCTCCGCCATTCGTCGTCCAGGCCGTCAAGGAGCAGCTCGACCGCGGCTTCGCGATCGGTCCCCAGGCGGACCTCGCCGGCAAGGTGGCTGATCTGTTCTGCGAAATCACCGGCAACGAACGCATGACTTTCTGCAACACGGGTTCGGAGGCCGTGATGGCGGCGATGCGCATCGCGCGCACGGTAACCGGCCGGCAGAAGATCGTGATCTTCAACGGCGATTACCACGGTCAGTTCGACGAGGTGCTGGTCAAGGGCGTGCAGCGCTCCGGCGCCGAGCCGCGCTCGGTGCCGGTGGCGCCCGGAATTCCCGGTTCGGCGGTCGAAAACATGATCGTCCTCGAATACGGCTCCGCGCAGACTCTGCAATGGATCCGCGACAACGCGGACGATCTTGCGGCGGTCATCGTCGAGCCCGTGCAGAGCCGTCACGCCGATTTGCAGCCATTCGACTTCCTGCGCGAAGTGCGCGCGGTCACCGCGGCCTCGGGCACCGCATTCGTCATGGACGAGGTGGTGACGGGCTTCCGCGTTCATCCCGGCGGCATGCAGGCGGTGATCGGCATACGGGCCGACCTGGCCACGTACGGCAAAGTGGTCGGCGGAGGGCTTCCCATCGGCGTGTTGGCCGGTACCTCGAAGTTCATGGATGCGCTGGACGGCGGCCAGTGGCGCTTCGGCGATGACTCGATTCCCGAGGCGGGCGTGACGTTCTTCGCAGGCACCTTCGTGCGCCATCCGCTCGTGCTGGCGGCCGCCTGGGCGGTGCTCAACCATCTCAAGGACAACGGCCCGGCGCTGCAGGAAACCCTGACGCGCAAGACGCAGCGCCTCGTCGAGCGCCTGCGTGCGCTGTTCGCCCTGCACGGCCTGAACAGCAAGATCGAAAGCTACTCGAGCTGGTTCTTTTTTCATTTGCACAACGAGAGTCCTCTGGCCGCGTTGTTGTTCTACCATTTGCGCGAGCGCGGCATCCACATTCAAGACGGTTTCCCGTGCTTCCTCACGACCGCCCACTCGGACGCGGACTTCGAGCGCATTTATGCGGCGTTCGAGGAAAGCCTGGACGCACTACAGACCGCCGGCATCGTGGGTCCCGCGCGCGAATCGGCCGAAGCCGCCGCGGCGCAGGCCGCCCCAGGCGCGGCCGCGGCCTCGGCTGCAATCGCCAGCGGCAGCGTGCCGCTTACCGAAAGTCAGCTGGAAATCTGGCTGTCGGCGCAGTTGGGCGACGATGCATCGTGCGCGTTCAACGAGTCGGTGAGCCTCGGGCTGCGCGGCGAGTTGAACGGCGCCGCGCTGCAATCGGCCATGAACCGGGTCGTCGCGCGCCACGACGCGCTGCGCGCCACCTTCAGCGCCACCGGCGAAGAGATGCGCATCGCGGGCCCGGATGTATTCAGCTACCCGTTCAGCGATTTTTCCGCGCGCCCCGCGGCCCAGGCGGAACAGGCCTACGCCGCATTGCTCGACGCCGACGCGCGCACAGCCTTCGATTTGGTCGACGGGCCGTGCGTCAGGGCCCATCTGGTGAAGCTCTCGGCGGATCGGCATGCGTTTGTCCTCACCGCTCATCACATCATTTGCGACGGCTGGTCCCTGAACGTGATCGTCAACGAGATTGCCGAGATCTACGGGGCACTGTGCCGCGGGACGGAGCCGCAGCTTGCCGAGGCGCTGCCGTTCAGCGTGTACGCGCGCACGCAGGCCGCACGCGACGCGGCGGAACTCGAGAAGACCGAACGCTTCTGGCTGGACCAATTCGCCGAACGTCCCAAATCGCTGGAGTTGCCCACCGACCGGCCCAGGCCATCCCTGAAGTCGTTCAAGGGGGCAAGCCTTTGCCGCCGCATCGACGCCAAACTGTATCAAGCGGTGAAAAAGGCGGGGGCGCGCCAGGGCAGCACGCTGTTTGTCACGCTGCTCGCGGCCTTCCAGGGGCTCATGGGCCGGCTGGCGGACCAGGATGAAGTCGTCGTGGGAGTGCCGACCGCCGGACAATCGCTGCTCGAGGATCAAATACTGGTCGGCCATTGCGTCAACTTTCTGCCCATTCGCGGCGCCTGGAACCAGAATACGCGGGTCGCGGAATTCCTCTCCGCCACCGCGAAACGGGTGCTCGACGTCTACGAGCATCAGAACTACACCTTCGGAACGCTGGTCCGCAAACTGGCGCTGCCCCGTGAGCCCGGCAGGCTTCCGCTCGCCGAGATTCAGTTCAATCTGGAGCGGCTGGCCGACCGGGTGGAGTTGCCCAATCTGACGATGGACGTGACGCCGAACGCGAAGGCCTACGTCAATTTCGATCTGTTTTTGAACGTCATCGAATCGTCGGAAGGGTTGCGCATGGATTGCGACTACAACACCGACCTGTTCGATGCGTCCACGGTAACCCATTGGCTCGACTGCTATCAGGCGCTGCTGGAGGCCGTCGTCGCCGACGCCAATCAAGCGCTGTGCGCCGCCTCGTGCCTGCCTGCGCCGGAGCGCGAACGCTTGCTTCGCGCGCTCAATGACACGGCGTTCGCCTACCCGCAAGACCGCAGCGTGCACGAGTTGATCGAAATTCAGGCGAAGGCGACGCCGCTCGCGGTCGCAGCGCAATTTTTGGATCAACACTTGAGCTACGAAGCGCTCGATCGCCGCGCCAATCAGATGGCGAACCTGTTGCGCGAACGCATCGTCGGCCCGGACAAGACCGGCAGGCTCGTCGGCGTATCGGTCGAGCGGTCCCTGGACATGCTGGTCGCGATGATCGCGGTGCTCAAGGCCGGCTGCGCATACATCCCCTTGGATCCCCTGCATCCGGCGGCACGTCTGCGCTACATTCTGGGCGAGGCGGAGGTGGCCGCACTCATCTCGGACGGCTCGGAGAGCGCCGCGCTGGTGGCCGACGGGGTACCGGTCATCGATGTTCGAGGGGATGCGCCGTCGATTGCAGCCGCCTCGCCGCTTGCACCCGCGGTCACGGTATCGCCGGACAGTTTGGCCTACGTCATCTACACCTCGGGCTCGACGGGCCAACCGAAGGGCGTCGAGATACCGCATCGCGCCGTGGTGAACCTGTTGACGACCATGGCGAGGACGCCGGGTCTCACGCGCAGCGATGTGCTGGTCGCGGTGACCACCATATCGTTCGATATCGCCGGTCTCGAATTATTCCTGCCGCTGATCGTCGGCGCCAAAGTCGTCATTGCCGAGCGCGAGACGGTCGCGGACGGTTTCAAACTCGTGAAACAGTTGGACGCCGTGGGCGCCACCGCCATGCAGGCGACGCCGGCGGGATGGCGATTGCTGCTCGAGGCGGGGTTCCGCGCACCGGCGGCGTTCAAGATGCTGTGCGGCGGCGAGGCTCTGCCGCGCGATCTGGCCAACCGGCTGTTGGTCGGAGCGGGCGAACTTTGGAACATGTACGGGCCTACGGAAACCACTATTTGGTCGTCGTGCACTCGCGTGACCCCCGGCAACGACCCCATTACGGTCGGGGGACCCATTGGCAACACGCAATTTTACATCCTCGACCACCACGATCAGCCGGTTCCGACCGCGGTTCCCGGCCAGTTGCATATCGGCGGGGACGGCGTGGCCCGCGGATACTACAAACGCGCAGCGCTGACGGCCGACAAGTTCCTGCCGAACCCCTTTGCCTCCGGCCGGATGTACCGCACGGGAGATCTGGCACGCTGGCTGCCCGACGGCGGACTGCAGGTGCTGGGCAGAATCGACCACCAGGTCAAGCTGCGCGGCTTCCGGATCGAATTGGGCGAAATCGAATCCGTGTTGACCAAGAAGGCGGCCCTGAGCGCCGCCGCGGTCATTTTGCGCGAGGACGCGCCCGGAACGCCGCGCATCGTGGCGTATTATGTCGAATCGGGCGACGACAAGCGCTCTGCGGACTCCTTTCGCGAGCTGCTCGCCGAAGAGATGCCCGAATACATGATACCGTCGGCCTGGGTGCGGCTGGATTCTCTGCCGCTGTCGCCCAATGGAAAACTTGACCGCGCAGCGCTGCCGAAGCCTGACTCGACGCAGATGGAAGCGGTAGAATTCGTCGCTCCATCGACTGCAACGGAAGCCGCATTGACCAAGATTTTCGAGGAGGTATTGAATTTGGAGCGTGTGGGCGTCACCGCCGACCTTTTGAAACTGGGAGCCGACTCCATCCAATTGTTTCAAATCACGGCAAGAGCCAATCGGGGCGGCATCAAAATCACGGCCAAACAACTGTTACAGTACCGCAACGCCCGAGCGCTGGCTGCCGTGGCGGACGCGAGCGCCGGGGAGGCGGTCGCCACCGGGGACAACGGTACGGCGCTGCCGACGCTCGGGCAGTTCAAGCGAAACCGGCGCACGGGGTAAGCGCGACGAAGGACTATGTCGAAGCCTGCGAATAAAGTACATGACCCCGCAACGAGTTCCGGCCTGCCGGGTTCGGTCGCCCCTCTGAACGACTCGCAGGAGTCGGATCCCGGCGCCCCGCCCGAAAGGACGGACTTCCCGTGTTCCGTCGCGCAGGAACGATTCTGGTTATTGGACCGCTTGGATCCCGGCAATGCGTCCTACAACGTGGCGGTCCGATGGCGCCTCGAGGGACGGGTTGCCACCGATTTACTGGAGCGCTCATGGCTGAAAATCATCGAGCGCCACGAAATACTGCGCACCACGTTTCATGACGTGGACGGGGTACCGCTCCAACGGGTGTCGCCGAAGGCGCAGTTTCGGCTCAACGAGATCGATCTTTCCACGCTGAGTCCCGACCAGCGTCAGGCCGAAGGCGATCGCATCGGCGTCTTGGAGGCACGGGCGCCGTTTGATGTGGCGGCCGGCCCCTTGATACGCGTCACGTTGCTGCGCTTCTCGCCGACCACATCCATCATTCTGGTGACCTCGCATCAAATCGCGTCCGACGGCTGGTCCATCGGCGTGATGGCTCGCGAGATGGGCACTATTTACCAGGCGTTGCGCCGCGATCAGCCCGTGCCGCTCGAACCGCTGGCGATCCAGTACGCCGACTACTCCCTGTGGCATTTGGAGTGGCTGCGGGTACGCGGCACAGCGGCGGAGACGGCGTACTGGACCAAACAGCTGGCCGGCGTCAAGCCGTTCAAGGTCATTCCGGACCGGTTGCGGCCCACGGTTCCGACCACCAATGGCGCGATCGTATCGCGGCTGTATCCGCGCGATCTGACCAATCGCGCGCAGGCGTTGACGGCCGAGCGGGGTGCGACGCTGTTTGCCGCTGCGCTTGGCGCCCTGTGCGCGACGTTGGCCCGCTTCACGGGCGAATCGGAGATCGTCGTCGGCACGCAGGTGTCGGATCGCGACCAAGTCGAACTCGAACCCATGATCGGGCAGTTCGTCAATTCGCTGGTCCTGCGCAACGATCTCAACGGCGATCCGACGTTCGGCGAGCTCATCATCCGGATCCGCGACACCGTGGCCTTGGCGCTCGACCATCGACACATACCGATCGAACGGCTGCTCGGAATGATCAAGGGCGAGCGCAACTCGGCCAATAGTCCGCCGATCTCGGTCAATTTCATTTTTCAGAAAACCTTCATTCAGAACGCGAACTACGGCGATTTCGATTTGATCGACATGCCCTCCTTGCCCGCCGGCGCGATTTACGATCTCAATTTCTTCATGGTCGAGCGTCCGGACGGTTGGCGCTTCTCCTGCCAATTCAACACCGATCAATTCGAGAGCGCGACCGCCGAGCGGCTCCTGGCGTATGTGCAGCACGTGCTGGAGAGCGCGGTGGCCGATCCCGAGCGGCGCGTCTCGGAACTCGAGTTGAGCAAACCTGGCGAGGCGCGCCTGCTGCTCGACAAATTGAATGACACGCGCACGCTCTACCCGCGCGATCTGAGTCTGGCGAAGTTGTTCGACATGCAAGCCCTGAGCTCGGCGGATGAACTGGCCGTGGTCTGCGGCGATCGGCAGTTCACCTACGGCGAACTGAACGCCGCGGCCAATCGGGTTGCCGAATACCTGCGGCAGGCGGGGGTGGCGGCCGGCGCCAGCATCGGACTCTGTCTGCGTCCCTCGCTCGAGCTGCCGTTGTTCATTCTGGCCGCCATCAAGGCCGGTGCCGGGTTCTTGCTGCTGGATCCGGACGAGCCGCAAGCGCGCCACGAGGAAAGCATCGCCGTGTGCGGCATCACAGCCGTCATCGGCGACAACTATCGAGTGGCGCCTGCAAGGAGCGATTCGGTGCGTTCGATCGAGGCCGCAAACGCGCTTGCGTTCGGCCTGCACGGAACCGCCCGCTCCTTCGATGCGGTCCGCGATGCGGATTCCCCCGCCTGTTTCATCGTCACCTCGGGCAACCGTGAGTCGCCGGGCGTCGTGGAAATTTCACACCGCAATCTCGCGAATCTCATCTATTCCATCGCCAAGCGCCCCGGCGTCGGCGGCCGCGACGTCGTCGTGGCCCTGTCGCCCGTAACGACGGATCGGGCCGCGGTCGAAATGCTCCTGCCGCTGCTGACCGGCGCGCGCATGGTCGTGCCGGTCGATCGGGATCTTGCGAGCGGCCGGTCGTTGCTTACTTTTCTGCAGAGAAGCGGCGCGACGGTCATGTATGGCGCCGCGCCCATCTGGCGCACCCTCCTCGATGCCGGTTGGGTGGGTTATCCGGCGCTGAAGATGCTGTGTGCGGCGCCCGAGCTGCCGCTGCCGCTGCTGGATCAACTCGCGGGAATGAGCGGCGAGCTATGGTCCCTGTACGGTCACCCGGAAGCGACCATCTGGTCCGCCGTGCAACGCATCAAGCCCAAGCAGCCGGCAACCATCGTCGGTGTGCCGGTCGCGAATACGTCTTTGTACGTGCTGGATGCCAAACGCCGCCTGGCGCCGGTCGGCGCAACCGGCGAGTTGGTGATCGCCGGGGATGGGCTGGCGCGCCACGGCGAGCCCGTGATTTCCCTCTCACCCGGCGATGCCGCGGGCTCATCGGGCAACGCCACCGGCGACCTGGCGCGGCTGCGGGCCGACGGACAAATCGAATACTTGGGACGGTCGGATTTCCGGTTCAACCATCACGGCCGTCAAATCGATCCGGTGGAAATCGAGCGCGTCCTGTTGCGCCACGCCGAGGTCCGCGATGCGGCCGCCGTGTACTCGGCAGCGGGGTCCGGCGAGGGGGCGATTACCGTGTCTGTCGTCCCGCGCGCGCCGCAAACCGACGGGCCGGCCGCTCTCATCGACTCCGTGCGCACGCTGATGACCCAGCGCCTGCCGGGCTACTTGGTTCCCTCGGCGGTGGTCGTGCGCGACGCATTGCCGCGCCTGGCGGACGGGAGCGTGGATCGCGCGGCGCTGCGCGCGGCCCGGGCTCCGCTCGCTCGCAGCGCCAATTCCGAGGAACCGGCCGGCGACGTCGAACGGCGGCTGGCGGAACTTTGGAAATCCATGCTGGGCATCGATGCCATCGCCCCGGCCGATAATTTCTTTGAGATGGGCGGACACTCCCTGCTCGCGGCGCGGATGCTGACCCGGGTCGAGCGGGAATTCGGGCGGCGCATCAAGCTGGCGACGCTGTTTCTTGCCCCCACTCTGCATGAATTCGCCAAGATTCTCGCGCAAGCGGATCTGCGCGAATTCGATTTTCGCCAAGTGGTGAAGATTCAGCCGCACGGTTCGAAGCGGCCGCTGATCGCGATCAACAACACCGGCATTTACTACGGCCTGGCCAAGAACCTGGGATCGGAACAGCCGGTCTATTCGCTGCAGCTGTTCGATCCGTCGGTCGGGGATTCCGCGCTGCCCACGTCCCTGGAGGAGATTGCCGCGGGCTATGTCGGGCTGATCCGGCGCGTACAGCCCCAGGGCCCTTACGATTTGATGGGGTGGTGCGTGGCCGGCGCCCTCGCCTTCGAGGTCGCCCGCCAGCTCCTCGACGCTAAGCAGGAAATCTCCCATCTGTTTCTGATCGATTCGTGGATTCCGAATTACTTCGAGCGGCTGCCCAAACTGCGTCGCCTCATTGGCGAGTATTCCATGCGGGCGCAACTGATCATCGCCGATTGGCGCCGCGTCCTTTCGAGCGAAAAATCGATTCGCGCGTTCATCACGCAGCGCACCGTCTTCCAGCGGCTGCGGCGACTGCTCGCCCGCCCGGACGCTCCCCAGGTCGCGGTGGAGGAGGACGCAACCCCCGAAACCTATGACCAGTGGCTGCTCGCCTACTTGCAGCGCGTGACCAACCGCTACATCCCGAAACCGTATGAAGGCGCTGTGACCTTGCTTCGCAGCCGATTGGAGCCTACGGGTTGGTTTTTCGAGGAGGACGCCGGCTGGGGGCCTTTCGCCCGGTCGGGCGTGAACGTGCAATTCGTCGACGGCAATCACTTCACGATGTTTCAGGAACCCGGTTCGACGCAAATGGCGGCGCACGTTGCCGCGGCCCTGGAAAAGAACGGCGCCAAGTCCTAGTTCCTAGTTCCTAGTTCCTAGTTCCTAGCCCGCGGGCGGCGTGCGCGCCTCGCGCCGCCGGCCTCGACCCAGTTTGCCTGCCAATCGCAGCGCCGCCACGCCATCCGCGGCTGCGAGCTTGATCCGGTCGCGCCAGCCGGAGACATTGGGCGGCACGGGCTTTAGCCCCAGCCTTCGCAAGCCATGGTTGAAGCGGTACAGCTTCGCAAGGCGGTCCACCGAGCGCAACTCGAACTCGACGCCGAGCGCGACCGACACTGTGTCGCCGTACCGAATCCAATGCGGCGCGCAAGCCGGTACGTGCACTCCGTATCCGGCGCGCACATCGTGGGTGTCGCGGTCGTCCGGGCGATCGGTGCGGAGCGGCTCGCGATGCCCGCCGCCTGCGAAGAAGTCCTCCAAGGCGCGGTCGGTCACCAAAGTTCGATCGGATGGATCGAACACTTGAACCTGCCTGTCGCCCGTGATTTGCACCAGGAATCTGGTCGCCGCGGTCATGTGGTAGCTGGGGATTCGTCCGGGCGAACCGACCAGGATGGACACCTCGCCGAGCCTGACGTCCGCGCGCATCCGCTCGCCGCTCAGGTCGATGATCGCGGCCACCAGGCTGGTCAGCACGGGCGCGAATACGGGGTCCCGCTCGGTGTGCCGCAGCACCACGGTCGAATTGTTGTGCTCCACATTGACCAGCGTGTCGGGCAGCGACTGGCGTCCGATGGTGCCGTCGGACCAGGCATTGTTGACCGGCGCCGCGCCGTTCGCCCAATAGTGGTCGCGCCGCTCGGGCGTGCGTCGAGTGAATTCGACCAGGTTATCCAGGTCGAACAGGGGGTTCCCGGCAAGCTGGTGCGTGAACGGGAAATCCAGGCGGTTATAGTCGCGGCGAAACCGGCCTTCGAGGTCGGACACGGCCTGCGGCCGGCCGTGGTCATGACCGGTCGAAATCCTCAGGCGCGCCCCGGCAATCGATGCGCGAAGCGCGCGACCACGATGGGCATGGTGAGTTTCACCATCACCGCGTAGATGCCCGCGCCGGCCAGCACCAAAATGGGCAGCGCCACGGCGTCCCGAACCGTCGATTCGAGCGTGAGCCGCAGCAGCGTAACGCACGCTCCCATGACCAGGCTCGCCGCGAGCGCCGGCCATTGCGGCGCGAATATCGCGGATGCCTTGATGCTGCAGTAACGCTTCAACAAGCCCACGGACAGCGGCAGCAGAACGAAGGGACGCATCGCGATGCCGATCGACGCCGCCAACAGGCCGAACGGCGCGCACGCCGCCACCGCAATCAAGGTGGTCACCGTCTGCGCAACCGATACCGCCGCCTCGGTTCTCTGGAAATTCATGGCGAGGAGCGCCGCTCCGGCGATGTACTGGGTCACCAGCGCAACGCACGTGAGCAGCATGCACTGCGCGGGAATGATCGCCCCCACCCAGCGCGGATCGAGCCAGACGTGGAACAGCGTCGGCACGATGGCCGCTCCTCCCACGCACAGCGGAAAACAAAACACCGTCAAAAAGGTGAACGTCCGGCGCAGTGCCTGCTCGAGTCCCGCATGGTCATCGGCGTACCTGCGCAGTTCGACCCTCGCGACCGCATAGCGCGGCACTACCGCCACCTCCATCAGGATGTCGCCGAGCCGGGCCGCCAGGCTGAACAACCCGAGATCGGTCGAACCCCAATATAACCCGAGCATCACGCGCGGGATTTGATTGCAGCTCCACGTCAGGAACCGGGAGAACATGGTCGGAGCCGCAAAGTGGGCCAGCTCGCGAAAATGGCGCGCCGAAAATCGCATCCCGAACTTCAAGGGCACCGTGTACCACAGCACGATAGACGCCACCAACCGGGTAATGATCGCCTGCCACACCAAGGCCCAAACACCCGCACCCGCCAGCGTCAGCACCAACCCCACGATTCCCCCGACGAACAAGCTGCCTATGGTGCGCAACGCGAGCGGCTGGAACTGCATGTCGCGCTTGGTGGCGGCCGTGGGCGCCGCCGAGAACGCGCTGATCGCGGGAAGCACCGACATCCAGCGCAACAGCCGGGCCAGTTCCGGATCGCCGAACCACAGGGCGATGCGGTGCGCTCCCGCAAACACGCTGACGCCGATGACCAGCGACAGCAGGACATTGGCAGCGGTCATGGTGTGGAAATGTTCGTCGTCGATGGCGCGGATGGAGATCAAGGCCTCGGCGGCGGCCTCGCCCGGCACATACTCGCAGAACCCGACGAATACCATGACGATGGAAATCAGGCCGAAGGCCTTCGGCCCGAGCACCGGCGCTTGAATCGCAAACAGCAGAAGCGCAAAAATCTGCGAAAAAACCGTTTTGGTGGTCAGCCAGGAGGTCGGCGATAGGCGTGCGAGGGCTTTCACGAAAAGGGTGGCATCGACATGATGAGGGGAGCGATCCTGCCTGAAACTTCATGCTAAGAATGCGGCGCGTTTACCAATTACGGAGGCGGCGACCGACTACAATTGAGCGGGTGTGAATTCACGGACTTTAGGTTGATTGACAAGGGACAGAGCCGTTCTGTCGATCAATCCCCGCTCCTGAGCGGCCGGCGATAGTAATATATTCGATTCCAGGCTGGGTAATGGCGAATTCCTGACATATTATGTTAAATATTTGATCCATAGGTGCTGATTTGTCCACTCATGGCTTGAATCACGGCTCGTGGCGCGCCGCTCTGCGGATCGCCTTGGGGATATGGCTGGCGGCCGTCCTCGGCTCGGGCGCCGTTCAGACCGCTGTTGCCGCTGAGGCACCGCCGCCGCAGGCCACTGCCAATTCCGTTGCCAAGGCGCCCCTGCTGCAACTGGGACCGGGCGACAGCGTCAACATCCAGGTCTATGGCCAGCCCGACATGAGCACCACCGTCTACGTGGGCGACGACGGGACCGTGCCTGTGCCGCTGGCGGGCAATGTCCAGGTCGCCGGCATGTCGCCGGCCCAGGCGAGCGCGCGCATCGAGACTGCGTTGAAATCGGCCAATATTCTGGTCGACCCGCACGTCAGCATCACCGTCACACAATCGCGCAGCCAGCGCGTATCGGTTCTTGGCCAGGTCGGCACCCCGGGACGCTATCCGATCGAGTCGAATACCTCCATTCTCGATCTGCTGGCTCAGGCCGGCGGCATCTCGGCAAACGGCTCGGACATCGTGTTCATCCTGCGGCAGGACAAAAACGGCAAGGAAATCCGCTATCCGGTCGACCTGAAGGGACTCGCCAACGGCAACGGCACCGTGCCCTCCATGTCGCTGCAGGGTGGCGACTCCGTGTTCGTTCCCAAGGCTGAACAATTTTCCATTTATGGCGAGGTGACGACCCCCGGTCGTTATCGTGTCGAGCCCGAAATGACGGTGATCGAAGCGATTGCCAGAGCCGGCGGCATCACCCTTCGGGGCAGCCAAAACCGGGTGGTAATCAAGCGTAAACAAGCCAATGGCGCGTATTCGACCGTGAAGGCCAAACCCGGCGACCTGGTGCAACCCGACGATGTCATCCAGGTCAAGGAGAGCATTTTTTGAGGTCACGTAGAAATCTACCGGTGTTGGCGGTCGCGAACCCCGCGCCCGTCGCCTTCACGCCCAGCCATGAGCCCGCGCTTCCACAAAGCTTGACGGCTCCGGGAATATCGCTGCTGCAGATTTTTTCGATCCTGCGCGCGTATCGGCTGCAGACGCTCCTTATCGTCCTCGCGATCTCCGTTCTGATGGCAGGGGTCATCAAGCTGATGCCGAAAACCTATACGGCGACCAGCACGTTGATGGTGAATCCCGAGGGAAACGATCCCTTGGCCAGCAACAACCAGGGAATGGCGACACCCATGTTCAATTACATGTCGACCGAATCCCAGCTCATGATGAGTCCGGAGGTGCTGCTGCCGGTGATCGACAAATTGAACTTGACCCAGGACAAGAGCTACACCTCGGGTTACTCGGGCGACGGCAGCACGCTGCGCGACTGGGTGCGGGAGAATTTGATCAAGAGCTTGGATATTCAGCTCGGCGCGTTCGCCAGCCAGCTGATCTACATCAATGCCTCCGCCCGCGACCCGCAGCTTGCCGCTCAGATTGCCAACACCTTGGCCGACGTCTATCTCACTCAGCAGCGCCAGCGCGTTTCCGGGCCGGCAAGCGAACGCGCCAAACGGTATGCGCTGGAATTGGCCGAGCTCAAGGACAAGGTGCGCGTGGCGCAGGAACAAGTCACCGCGTTCAGGCAGCGCACGGGCGTCACCGACACGACCGAGAAGAACAACAACGTCGAGCAGGCCCTGCTCGCGAGCCTCGAGGGCAAGCTCCAGGACGCGCAGAACGCCAGGCGCGCCGCCGAAGTCAAGGCCATGGCCGATCAGAACGCCAGCACCGCCGCCGGCTCGATCGTCGTGCAGAACCTCAAGTCCCTGCTCGACACGCAGCAAACCCAACTCGCGCAACTGCGCACGACCTACGGCGCCCAGCACCCCAAGGTCCTGGAACTCGAGAGTCAGATCCACGCGACCCAGCGTAACCTCGATTCGGAACTGCACAGCGTCTCGTCGGGCAACTCCGCGGACCTCGCCTCGGCGCGGGAGCTCGAGTCGAAAATGCGCGGCGCGGTGGAGGAACAGCGCAACAAGGTGCTCGGCGTCAACAAACTGCAGGACGAAGGCACAAAGTACGAGCTGGAGCTCGAATCCGCTCAGTCGGTGTACAAGCGGGCGCTGGACGGCTACGACCAGATCATGTTCGCCTCCGGCGGACACATTGCCAACATCAGCGTCGTCAGCGCCGCGGTCCCGCCGCAGAAAGCCACCAAACCGAACAAGCCCAAGCTGCTCATCATGGGGGTGTTCGTCGGGATCTTCATCGGGCTCCTCGCGCCCGTGATCTATGAATTGCTGGTCAACCGCCGCATACGCTGCAGAGACGATTTCGAGCGCAATTTCGATCTCCCGGTGCTCATGGAATTCGACCGCATCATCAACGTGCGAAGTGCCGCATGACCGCTCCGTCGCCGGCCGATCGGGATCCGCTCGAAAACTCCCAGGTTCATCTGCACGCCGCGCTGATCTCCGAACTCGGCCTGTCGGACGTCACGGTCGAAAGAATCTATGAAGTCATGCAGTCGATGGGCACCACCTTCGTCGATGCAGCCGGCCGCCTGGGAATCCTGAAACCGGAGACCATAGAACAGGCGCTGATCAAGATTCGCTCCGGACACACGGGGGACGAAGCCGGGATGATCGAGACCGCAATCCGGCGCATTGCATCCGACCGGCGCGTCGTCTTGCGTCAAGGCGAGCGCGTCACCCCGAGCCCGAGTTTGATTTTGGCTCACGACCCGGATAATCCGCGCAGCGAGCGCCTGCGCGCACTGCGCACCGAGCTCCTGTTGCTGCACGAATCGGGGCCCGGCGCCAACATGGTCGCCGTACTCAGCCCCGGTCCCGGTGAGGGCCGCTCCCAGCTGTGCGGCGAACTGGCGATTTCGTTCGCTCAACTCGGGCGGCGCACTCTGTTGGTCGACGCCGACATGCGCAAGCCGCAGCAGCATGTGTTGTTCGGCTCGACCAATCAGCACGGCTTGTCGCAGGCGATCGCGCACAACGACAAGCCCTATTTTCATCCGGTCGGAGGGCTTCCCTTCATGCACCTGTTGACCGCAGGTCCGATTCCGCCGAATCCACTGGAACTGTTGTCGGACGGCCGGTTCAGCAACCTGCTCAACGAGTGGCGCAACACCTACGAGTTCATCGTGCTCGACACGCCGCCCGTCGCGCAATGCGCGGACGGGCTGGCCGTCGCAACGATGGCCGCGCGCGCACTGGTGCTCAGCCGCGCCCAGCACACGACCTACAAGAGCACGAGTGCCTTGCTGCGCAGGCTGGCCAGCACCCAGTCGAGACTTCTCGGAGCCGTGATCAATCATTTCTGATTGGCCACGAGCCGGACGGCAACTCTCATGAGCACGGTCAGTCTGTGTATCGCCACATACCGTCGTCAGGAGCGCCTCGCGTCGGTGCTCGATGATCTGGCTCGGCAGACTCGCCGGCCCGACGAGGTGGTGGTGGTGGACAACGACGCCGCGGGCAGCGCGCGCGCGGTGGTCGAGCAGCGCCTCGAGCTTGGCGCACCCTTCCCCATCCGGTACGCTGTTCAGCCGCAGAAAAATATCTCGCTGACCCGCAACAAGACCGTCGAGCTGGCCGGCGGCGATTGGCTGGCATTCATCGACGATGACGAACGCGCGCCGCCCCCCTGGCTGGCGCAACTGCTGGACGCGGCCGCGGCATTCTCCGCGGATGGAATCCTGGGTCCGGTCGACCCGGTGGTGCCGCCGAGCGCGCCCGCCTGGATCCGGCGCGGTCGTTTTTACGACTTTCCGAGGATGCCGACGGGAACGGTCGTTCCGCCGAACCGGCTGCGATTCGGCAACGTGCTCGTCAAAGGCTCCTGGATGCGCGGCAACGATCCGCCGTTCGACCCCGCGCTCGGCCTCACCGGCGGCGAAGACGGCGATTTGCTTTCGCGCCTGGCGCAACGAGGCGCGCGCATCGTGTGGTGCGACGAGGCCGTGGTGCGCGAGCCGGTGGAACCCTCGCGTCTCTCCTTGAGTTGGCTGCTGCGCCGCGCCCTCTCCGGCGGCCAGGACTTCGCCCGGCATTCGCTCGCGGGACGCTACGGGGCCATGTCCCCGCTGCAACGTTCGCAATTCTTCGTTCGCGCCCTGGCGCAGGCGCTCGCCGCGGCGCTGCTGACGCTGCTGGTGTGGCCCCTGGGTCGCCACCATGCGGCCCGGTGGTTGACCAAGGTGTCGGCCAACGTCGGGAAGCTGTCGGTGTTTTGCGGCTGGCGTTACCGCGAATATGCGTGAATTCACCGCCGCGGCGCTTAATCTCTGCCTGACCCTGCTGGCGCTGCCCGCGGTCCTCGCCTGCGGTTACCTGCTGCTGTGCACTCTCCTGTCCGCGCGCGCGCGGCCCCCGAAACCGTCCTCCCGGCGCGTGCGCTTCGACGTGTTCGTGCCGGCTCACGACGAAGAGACGGTGATCGCGCGCACGGTCGCGAACCTGCGCGCCCTGGACTGGCCCGCGGACCGCTTTCGCGTCACGGTGATCGCCGACAACTGCGGCGATGCAACCTCGCGCATTGCCGCCGCGGCCGGCGCCCGTGTATACGAACGCACCGATCTGGAGAAGCGGGGCAAGGGTTACGCGCTGGCATACGCCTTTGAACGCAGTGCGGCGGAGGGCTGGGCGGACGCAGTCGTGGTCATCGACGCCGACGCGGAAGCGTCGACGAACCTGCTCGAGGCGTTTGCGCGCCGGATCGACACCGGCGCCTGCGCGGTTCAGGCGCACTATGGCGTGCTGAATCCGCTCGCGTCCTGGCGCACCCGGCTCATCACGATAGCGAAGGCGGCGTTCCATATCGTGCGCTCGCGCGCGCGCGAGCGGGTCGGGGTTTCCTGCGGTATCCGCGGCAACGGCTGGTGCGTGACGCATGCGCTGCTTTCGAACGTTCCGTATCGCGCATTCTCGTTGACCGAGGACGTCGAATACGGAATCGAATTGGGGTTGGCCGGGTACCGCGTGCAGTATGCCGATGAGGCTCATTCCGATGCGGATATGGTGTCCGGCGAACAGATTGCGCGCAAGCAGCGCCAACGTTGGGAACACGGACGTTTTCAATTGATCCGTGCCAAGACGTGGACGCTGCTCCAGGCGGCGTGTCGAGAGCGCAGCGCGGTCTGTTTCGATCTGGCGCTCGACCTGCTCGTGCTCCCGTTGTCGTACGTGACGCTCAATGTCTTCGCGTTGCTCGCGCTCGCGCTCCTCGCGTCCTGGTGGCAAGCGCCGCTGCGGCCGTGGATTTGGCTGGGAGTCGCATGCGCCGCAAGCCTGGTATCGTACGTGCTGCGCGGCTGGCGGCTCTCCGGCATAGGGGCGCGCGGCGTGCTCGACCTCGCGCGCGCTCCGGGATTTCTCCTCTGGAAAATTCTCTTGATGCTGCGGCGTCGAAAGTCCGACGAATGGGTTCGTACGGATCGCGAAAAACCTTAGAAAAACCTTAGTTTCTCAGGCTAATACGCGGCATTCTTCGCAAACGCATTTCATGCGTCTTTGTACATTTTCTGTACACCCGTGTGGGACATGCGTCGCTGAATCAAGACAGTTTCGTGATTTACGTCGCCGATTCGAGACAATTGCGACGCATTTTTATTGCACGTAAAACTCCTTCCGCGTTCCGCAGTTGTCGACTCTGAGAAGTCCGTTTTTTAACGCTCGGTGGCCGCCGCGGTTTTCCATATTCCAAATCATTCGCGTGAGAAAGATGCCAAGACCCACCCACATGTTTTTTCTGTTCGCCATGTCGGCCGCCGCGGCGGCGATGGGCGCCACGACCTATCCCCAACCGTTGCCCTCGGGCTTCTCGCCGAAATCCGGTCCCCCGGGAACCGTCATCACGGTGACCGGCAGCGGGTTTACCGGGTTAACCCAGGTGTGGATCGGCGAGGCCCACAACTCGACCGTGTACGTGGTCAGCGACAGCCTGGTGAAGGTTACCGTGCCCACCGATGCCACGACCGCGCATCTGGGATTCATCAATCCCCAGC
>JBEKYO010000043.1:0-29304 GCA_049510875.1 Steroidobacteraceae bacterium | reverse complement strand
GCGCGCGCGGGCGATCGAGTACACGCACGGCGGGAGCACGCATCGGGCGCACGCCGCCGCGGAGGTCATTCTCTGCGGGGGTCCGATCAATTCGCCGCAGCTGTTGAAACTCTCCGGGGTCGGGCCCGCGGCCGAGTTGCAGGCGCTCGGCATCGAGGTGGTGCACCATTCGCCGGGGGTGGGCGAGAATCTGCAGGATCACCTGGAGTTCTACTTTCAGGTGGCCTGTAAGGAACCGATTACGCTGTATTCATCGATCAATCTGTGGAGCCGCGCTGTGATCGGCGCGCGTTGGCTGCTGCGCAAGGACGGCTTGGGCGCCACCAATCACTTCGAGACCTGCGGCTTCATACGCAGCCGTCCGGGAGTCGAGTATCCGGATATTCAATATCACTTCCTGCCCATGGCCGTTGCCTACGACGGATCGACCTTGGCGCAGGAGCATGGGTTTCAGGCGCACGTGGGCCCAATGCGCTCGAAGAGCCGCGGCTGGGTGCGATTGGCTTCGGCCAATCCCCTGGACAAACCGCGGATCCTGTTCAACTACCTGAGCCACCCAGACGATTGGACCGAGATGCGCGCGTGCGTGCGATTGACGCGCGAGATCTTTGCGCAGGCCTCGTTCGACCGCTATCGCGGCCGGGAGATTCAGCCCGGCGCCGGCGTGCAAACGGACGAGCAGATCGACGCATTCATCCGCGCCAAGGTGGAGAGCGCGTACCACCCGTCATGCTCCTGCAAGATGGGCGGCGCGCACGACGCGCTGGCGGTGGTCGACCCGGAAGCGCGGGTGTACGGCGTCGAGGGGCTGCGCGTGGTCGACTCGTCCATCATGCCGTCCGTCACCACCGGGAACCTCAATGCCCCCACCATCATGCTTGCGGAAAAAGCGGCGGACCACATTCTCGGGTCGCGCCTGCTAGCGCCCGAGGCCGCGCCGTTCCACCGGTCATCGAATTGGCAGACGGCGCAGCGCTGAGCGAATCCGGCACGCTCAGCCGCCCGGGGCTGGATGGAACTCCGCGGCGATTTCGCGCAGCACGCCGTCGACGTACCCGGCGAACGAGCGCCAAACCTCGAGATGAAATGCGCGCTCCTGCGTGCGCCACAGCACGATGTCCGCCTTGGCGAGCACGGTGCGGGTGCACATGCCGACCGGAAATTCGCCGAGGTCGAGGTCGAGCGGGCACGCGCCGGAGAGGATGGTCGCCGCATGCGGCCCGCTCACCTGGAGGGCAAATTGCCGATGGCTGATGTCGACCAGCGCGTGCGGGATGCCGGCCAGCGCACTTTCGAGCCGGCTCGCCGTCGCCGCCGGCCGCGGTTCGCCCAAATCCAATAGCAGGTATTCATCGGGACCCAGCCAGAGCGTCGCGCGCGTCGCACGGGCACTCGCCCGACAGGCCTGCCCCGGGAACGCGGGATCCCACGCGCCGGCCGCGGCCGCCTGCGCCGCGGCAGCGCCGTAGAACGCGAAGCGTGTGGCGGGCGGCAGGGCGGCGAGCCACTCGGCCGCGGGTACCGGGGGCAGGCGGCGCGCCGGCGTGTCATGCATTGATGCGCGCTCCCGTGGGATCGTAGAAAATCGGCGAGGTCACCTCGACCTCCAGGTCCCCGCCGGGCATGGGGACGTACAGCGTATGGCCCATCCGCGTGCGGCCGCCGCCGACCAACGCGAGCGCGATGGGATACCCGAGCACGCTGCTGGCATAGGACGAAGTCACGTGCCCGATGAGCTCCATGGGCGGCTGCTGGCCGGCCTTGGCGGCGACCTGCGCGCCTTCTTCGAGCACCACGCCCGCCTTGCGCGGCCGCAGGCCGACGAGTTGCTTGCGGTTTGGATCCTTCATCGACGCGCGTTCCAAGGAGCGCTTGCCGACGAAGTCCTGCTTGGTTTTGCCGATCGCCCAGGAGAGCCCCGCGTCGTCCGGGGTCACCGTCCCGTCGGTGTCCTGGCCCACGATGATGTAGCCCTTTTCGGCGCGCAGCACATGCATGGTCTCGGTGCCGTACTCCACCATGCCCTGTTCCCGCCCCGATGCGTAAATCGCCTCCCACGCCGCGGCGCCAAAGTCGGCGGGCACGTTCACCTCGAAGCCCAGTTCGCCGGTGAAGCTCACCCGGAACAGCATCATGGGTATGCCGCAGAGCGACCCGTGGCCCACGCTCATGTGCGGCAAGGCGGCGGCGCCGATGTCGAGGCCTTCGACCAGCGGTGCGAGAACGCTGCGTGCCCGCGGTCCTTGTACCGCAATCACCGCCCATTGCTCCGTGGTCGAGGTGAGCCAGACCTCGAGGTCCGGCCATTCGGTTTGACGGTAGTCTTCCATCATGGCCAGCACGCGCGGTGCACCGCCCGTGGTGGTGGTCACGTGAAAGCGATCCGCGGCCAGGCGCGCCACCACGCCGTCATCGTAGATGAATCCGTCGTCACGGCAGAGTATCCCGTAGCGCGAGCGGCCCAACCCGAGATTCGTCCAGTTGTTGACATACAGGCGGTTCATGAATTCGGCGGCGTCCGCCCCGACGATCTCGATCTTGCCCAGCGTCGATGCGTCGAAAATGCCGCAGGCGTCGCGCACGGCGCGGCATTCGCGCGCCACGGCCGCGTGCATATCCTCGCCGGCGCGCGGGAAATAGCGCGCGCGCTTCCACAGCGCGACGTTCTCGAACACGGCGCCCCGGGCGGCGGACCATGCATGCGTGGGCGTGGTGCGCACGGGATCGAACAGATCGCCGCGCGAGATGCCGGCGAAAGCACCGAAACTCACCGGCGTGTAGGGCATGCGAAAAGTGGTGTGGCCCACTTGCGGGATGGCAAGATCGAGCTTGCGCGCCACGATCGACATCGCGTTGAGATTGGACGTCTTGCCCTGATCGGTGGCCATGCCCGTGGTGGTGTAGCGCTTGACGTGCTCGATCGATTCGAATCCCTCGCGCGTGGCGAGCGCGAGATCCTTGGTGGTCACGTCGTGCTGCCAGTCCACGAATGACTTGTCGGTGGGCGGCGCCGGTCCCACCGGCAGGGCGCCAAGAAAGGACTCGCTGCTGCACGTCTCGGCCTCCACGGCGAAGCGCCGCGGTGCAGGCAGGGAGCCGGAGGCCGCCGGCGCGCCGGCCGCGGACGCTCCGGCTTGCGCGCCGTCCACCAGCGCCTGCGCCAGCCCGAACACGCCGCGGCACGCGCCGGCCGAGCGTTCGTGCTCCGCCGACTGGCCGGGAATGAAGGCCTGCAATGTCTCATCCCACGCGAGTTTGCCGCGGGATTGGGAAAACAGGTGCACGCTCGGCGTGAAGCCGCCGGACATCAACACCGCATCGCAGTCGAAACTCTCCCCGGGGCGCACCGCGCCGTCCATGGTTCGCCCGAGCGTGACGCGGCGAACCCGCAGGTCCCCGTGGGTGCCGAGTACGGTGGAGGCGGCGATCACCGGGATGCCGGCGCGGCGCGCCATCTCGGGCAGCGCGCCCCCGGGTGCCGCCCGCACATCGGCGATGGCGGGCACGGCCGCGCCGGCCGCCCTCAGATCGAGCGCCGCCTGGTAGGCCGCATCGGCGGCGGTCACGACAACCACGCGCTCGCCCACGCGCACGCCATAGCGGTTCAAATAGGTTTGGCCGGCCCCGGCCAATAGAATGCCCGGCCGGTCGTTGCCCGGAAAGACCAAGGGCCGCTCGATCGCGCCGGTGGCCAACACCACCGCGCGGGCGCGAACCTGCCACAGCCGCTCGCGCGGCTGGCCCGCGGCGGGCTCGGCCAGATGATCGGTGAGGCGTTCGTGCAGGCCCAAAAAATTGTGCGGGAAATAACCGAACGCCGTCGTGCGGGCGAGCAGGGTGACGCGCGGATTCGCTTGCAGGGCCGCGATGCAACGTTGCAGCCACTCGTCGGCGGTGCCGCCGTCGATGCGTGCGGCGACATCGCCCAGCAGGCTGCCGCCGAATGCCGCTTGCTCGTCGCACAGCATGACGCGTGCACCGCCATCGGCTGCCGCCAGCGCGGCCGCGATGCCCGCGGGCCCCGCGCCGACCACGAGAACGTCGCAGTGTGCGTAGCGCTGGGCGTAGCGGTCCGGATCGGCACGGCTCGGCGCCTCGCCCAATCCGGCCGCGCGGCGAATGATCGGTTCGTACAGCGCCTTCCAGGCCTTTCGCGGCCACATGAACGTCTTATAGTAGAAGCCCGCCGGGAAGAACGGCGACAGCGCGTCGTTCACGCGCCCGATGTCGGTGCGCAGGCTGGGCCAGCGATTCTGGCTTGCCGCGACCAGGCCGTCGTACAGTTCAACCTGGGTGGCACGAAGATTGGGCGTGTAGCGCGCCGCGTCCCGGCTCACCGTCACCAAGGCGTTGGGCTCCTCGGAGCCGGCGGCCAGGATTCCGCGCGGGCGATGGTACTTGAAGGAGCGCCCGACCAGATGCACGCCGTTGGCGAGCAGTCCCGAGGCCAGCGTGTCGCCGGCGAATCCGGAATAGGAGCGTCCATCGAAGGTGAAGCGCAGCGGCCGGGATCGATCGATGCGTCCGCCGGTTGCGGTGCGTGCGTTCACGGCTTGCTCCCCGGCGGCGTCGGCGCCGCCCGCACCGCCGATGCGGGCCGCGGTGCCCCCGCCTCATAGGTCGCGAGAAAATGATCCGTGGTCGTGTCGCGCAACGCGTTGAAGAAACGTCCGCAGCCGCGCGCGTGGCGCCACCGTTCGGCGTAGAGGCCCTTGGTGTTGGCGCGCATGTACAGGTAATCGGTCCATGCCTGATCGTCGAGCTCGGCGGGCTTCGCGGCGCGCACGAGATGCGCCTGGCCGCCGTACGTGAATTCGATTTCCGGACGTTGTCCGCAGAAAGGACACGCGATGAGGAGCATCCTCGTTTCTCAGTGAGCCACGGCGGCGGCCGCGGCCTCATCGATCAGGTAGCCGTCGCGAAACCGTTCGATGGTGAACGGCGCATTGATCGGATGCGGCTCGTCGCGCGCGATGGTCCACGCAAACACGTGCGCCGAACCCGGCGTCGCCTTGAACCCGCCGGTGCCCCAGCCGCAGTTGACGTACAGGCCCTTCACCGGGGTCTTGGCGATGATCGGCGATCGATCCGGCGTCACGTCGACGATGCCGCCCCAGTTGCGCAACATGCGCATGCGCCGGAACGCCGGAAACAATTCGCAGATGGCATCGAGCGTATGGCTGTTGACGTGCAGCGCGCCGCGCTGCGTGTAGGAAGTGTACGCGTCAGTGCCCGCGCCGATCACGAGTTCGCCCTTGTCCGATTGGCTGATGTAGGCATGAATGGTGTTCGACATCACGACGCACGGGAAAATCGGTTTGATCGGTTCGGACACCAGCGCCTGCAACGGGTAGCTCTCGAGCGGCAGGCGCACGCCGGCCAAGCCGAGAACGACGCTGGTGTTGCCCGCCGCCGAGACGCCCACCTTGGGCGTGCGGATGCGGCCGCGCGACGTTTCCAGGGCCTCCACCGCGCCGGCGGCGTCGCGTTCGATGCCGGTCACTTCGCAGTTCTCGATGATGTCCACGCCGAGCGCGTCGGCGGCGCGCGCGTAACCCCAGGCAACGGCATCGTGCCGCGCGGTGCCGCCCCGCCTCTGCAGGGCGGCGCCGAGCACCGGATAGCGGATGTCGTCGCCGATGTTGAGCGGCGGGCAAAATTCCTTCGCCTCGCGAGGTTCGAGCCACTCGTTGTCGACGCCGTTGCAGCGGTTGGCGTGCACGTGCCGTTTGAACACCTGAACGTCGTGAACCGTGTGCGCGAGCATCATGACGCCGCGCGGCGAGAACATGACATTGTAGTTGAGCGACTGGGACAGGCTCTCCCACATCTTCACCGAGTGATCGTAAAGGGCGGCGCTTTCGCGAAACAGGTAATTGGACCGGATGATGGTGGTGTTGCGGCCGGTATTGCCGCCGCCGATCCAGCCTTTCTCGAGCACCGCGACGCGCGTCAAGCCATGCTCTTTCGCGAGATAGTAGGCCGCACCCAGGCCGTGCCCGCCGCCGCCCACGATGATGGCATCGTAGGCGGCCTTGGGCGCCGCCTTGCGCCACTGCTTCTGCCAGCCGAGGTGGCCGGACAGACCGCGGCGGAACAACGCCAGCGCTGAAAAGGATTGCCTGCTCATGAATTCGGCGCCGGGCCCCGTCAGGCCCGAAGGTCCTTGTTCTCGGGATCGTACGGCGAGTCGACGAGAACGGTGGCGCGTTTGCGTTCGCCGAGAATCTCGATGTGCAATTCGCCGCCCACGCCCGCGAACTCGGGCTTGACATAGCCCAGACCGAGGCTCTTGCCGAGGGCGTGCCCATAGTAGCCGGCGGTTGCGCGGCCGATGAGCGCGCCTTTGGCGTCGAACAGCGGTTCGTTCCCGAGCGGGTCGGCATCCTCGACGCCGTGGACTTCGAAGGTAATGAAGCGGTGCGGCACACCCTCCCTCGCTTGCCGCTCGAGGGCCTCCTTGCCGATGAAGGTGCCCTTGTTCAAGCGCACGAAGCGGTCCAACCCCGCCTCGAACGGCGTGTAGTCGGGGCTGAGATCGGTGCCCCACATGCGATAGGACTTCTCGAGGCGCAGCGATTCCATGGCGCGCATCCCGGCCATCCGGATGCCGAACTCCTCGCCCGCGGCGAAAATGGCGTCGAACAGGTGATGGGCGTACTCGATCGGAAAATGCAGCTCCCAGCCGAGCGCCCCCACGAAATTCACGCGCAGCAGGTACACGTCCACGGCCAGGCCGACCTCAGCCACTTGACCGGTGAGCCACGGAAAGGCGGCATTGTCGAGCGGCACGTCGGTGAGCTTCGCCAAGACCTCGCGCGAACGCGGACCGGCGAGCACGAAACAGCCGCGGCTCATCGTGATGTTCCTGAGGGACACCTGGCCGGCCCGCGGATCGCCCGGCAGCATCTGCTGCAGGTAGTCGCTGTCGTACCGTTCCGCCGCGCCGGCGCTCACCACATAGTAGTGCTGATCGGCCACCTTGGTGATCGTGAATTCCGAGCGGATGCCGCCGCGCCGGGTGAGCGCGTGGCACAGCGCGATGCGTCCGATTTTCGTCGGCACTTTGTTGGCGACCAGGCCGTCGAGCCACGCTTCCGCGCCGGCACCGGTTACTTCGTGCTTGGTAAACGGGGTGAGGTCGATGACGCCGACATGCCGGCGCATGTGCCGGGCCTCGGCGCCGACGTGCTCGAAGTAATTCGAGCGCCGGAAGCTCCACTGGTCGCGGGGCGGGACGCCCGGAGGCGCAAACCAGTTGGCGCGCTCCCAGCCGTAGCGCTGGCCGAACACCGCGCCCATGCGCGCGAGCTTGTCGTACACCGGGCTGGTCTTGGCGGGCCGCCCGTCCGCGCGTTCTTCGTCCGGATAATGAATGACGAACACGTTGCGGTACGTTTCCTCGTTCTTTTGCACCACGTAGCGCTTGCTGGTGTAGGGACCGTAGCGTCGCGGATCGACGGCCATCATGTCGATGCCGGGCTCGCCCTCGACGATCCATTCCGCCAGTTGCCATCCGGAGCCGCCGGCCGCGGTAATCCCGAAGCTGTGGCCCTCGTTGAGCCAGAGATTGCGGGCGCCCCACGCCGGGCCGATCAGCGGGCTGCCATCCGGCGTGTAGGCGATCGGACCGTTCACGATGTCCTTGATGCCGCATGTGGCGAGCGAGGGCACGCGGCGCTGCGCGGCTTCGACATGCGGCAGCAGCCGCTCCAAATCGCCCTCGAACAAGCTCTTGCCGAACCAGTCCGGAACGCCATCGGCGAAACGCGCCGGGGCGCCCGCCTCGTAGGGGCCCAAGATCCACC
Organism: Steroidobacteraceae bacterium; assembly: GCA_049510875.1. Classification (GTDB taxonomy): domain Bacteria; phylum Pseudomonadota; class Gammaproteobacteria; order Steroidobacterales; family Steroidobacteraceae; genus Bog-1198. The sequence continues at coordinate 21,496 of JBEKYO010000043.1, read as the reverse complement.
CCAGCCGCTCTTCGCGCAAGTAATAGGACTGGTCCGACTCGCGCAGCACCGCGAGCTCGCGGCCGCCTTTCTGGCGGTAGGCCTTCAATTCGGGCGACTCGTCATACACGATGTACTGGTGCTCGACGGGAATCGACGGGACGTTGAGGCCGAACAGGCGGCCGGTCTGGCGCGCGTAATTACCGGTCGCGCAGACCACGTGCTCCGCGATGATGTCGCCCTTGTCGGTCGTCAGGTGCCATTCGCCGGACGGTGCGCGCCGGACCGCGGTGACCTCGGTATGCTCATGAATCTCCGCGCCGCGCGTGCGCGCACCCTTGCGCAGCGCCATGGTGAGGTCGGCCGGCGCAATGTGCCCGTCGTCCGGGTGATAGAGCGCGCCGATGATGTTGGGCGTATCGCGGCCGTTGCCGATTTCGACCAGCGGCCACAGCTCGCGCACCTCTTTCGGACCGATCACTTGGAACGGCACGCCGATGGTATTCGCCGTCCCGCAGTACTTCTGATATTCGTCCATGCGGTCGCGGTTCGTGGCGAGCCGCAGGTTGCCGGTGACGTGGAAACTGACGTCCTGGCCGGTTTCGGCGGGCAGGCGCTTGTAGAGGTCCACGGAATACTTGTGCAGCTGCCCGACCGTGTAGCTCATGTTGAACAGCGGCAGCAACCCCGCCGCGTGCCACGTCGAGCCGGCGGTCAACTCGGCCCGCTCCAACAACACCGCGTCGGTCCATCCCTTCAAGGCCAGATGGTAGAGCGTACTGACGCCAACCACTCCGCCGCCAATCACAACGACGCGGGCATGAGTTTTCATGTACTTGATCTCCCAACGCAAATGCGTCCCGCAGTGTAACGAGCCATCGGCCGAACATGAGGCTAATTGCGACAGTCCCTTATTGAAACGCGCCAGGGATCGACCTGGGCGTCGACATTGCCCGGAAAAGGCGGATCAATCCCTGTCTAGAAACGACATTTAATTGTCGGAATTTGGCATCCAGGGGGTAACGAATGGCATAATGCCCGCCACGATCACCCTTAGCTGCCGGTTCGGAGGCCCCGTGGATGCGCCCGTCGTGCTGCGCAAGTGCAAATACGCGTTCCTGACGCTGCCGAATTATTCGCTCATTGCCGTGGCAAATGCGCTCGAGCCGCTGCGCATGGCCAATCGCCTGGTGGGCAGGGATGTCTACGAGTGGTCGGTCATCAGCATGGACGGCCGCGCGTCCGAGGCGAGCAGCGGCCTCAGCTTGTCGCCCACCGGGGCGCTCGATAAGCTGCCGGCGGTCGATATCGTGTTCGTTTGCGGCGGCATCAATGTTCGCGAGGCCGTCTCATCGGCATTGATCGCGGCGCTGCGCCGGCTCGCGGATCGCCGGGTCCCGCTGGGCGGATTGTGCACCGGCGGCTACGCGCTGGCGCGCGCCGGACTTCTGGACAATTTTCGCGCCACGATTCATTGGGAAAACCTCTCCGCGCTGCGCGAAGAGTTTCCGCGGGTGCGGATCAACGATCAGCTGTTCACCATCGACCGCGACCGGTATACGTGCTCGGGCGGGACCGCGCCGCTCGATCTCATGCTGCATCTCATTCAATCGAAGCTCGGGCCGCGCACTTCGCAATTGGTCTCGGAACAGTTCATCGTGGAGCGCGTCCGCAAGGACACCGACCGCCAGTACATCCCGTTGCGGGCGCAGATCGGCATCTCGCATCGCGGCCTCATCCGCGTGGCGCAGCTGATGGAGGAGAACATCGAGAAACCGCTGTCGCTCGAACAGATCGCGAAGAGCACCGGGCTGTCGCGGCGGCAAATCGAACGCCTGTTCAAGCGCGACCTGCACTGCGTCCCGAAGCGCTATTATCTGGAAATGCGCCTGCGCCGCGCGCGCGAACTCCTGCAACAGACCGCGATGCCCATCATGGACATAACCGCCGCCTGCGGCTTTCAATCCCCGCCGCATTTTTCCAAATGCTACCGCAATCAGTTCGGCTATCCGCCGAGCGCCGAGCGCAAACCGGGCGCAAGACCGCCGCTGCCCGAGGACGCCCATTTCGAACAGCAGACCGGCAGCGGCTGAAGGCCCGGGAGATCGGCAGTGGCGGACCATCGACGGGGCTGACCATAAACGTGGCGGGCGATAAACGTGGCGGATGATAAACCGACGGGGCGGACCATAAACGTGGCGGGCGATAAACGTGGCGGATGATAAACGGGGCGGACCATAAACGTGGCGGATGACAAGCAAGCAGAGCTGCGGGCCGCCTACGGCAGGGCGCTCGGCGCGTTGCGCGCCGGGCGGGCCGACAGCGCGGAGCGGCAGCTGCGCGCGATCCAGGACGCCGCGCCCGGCGAGGTCAACAGCCTGCGCTTGCTGGGGCAGGCGCTGCTGGCTCAGGACAAGGCGCCGCAGGCCATCGAGGTTCTGGAGCGCGCGGTCGCCGCCGCGCCCGGCTTCGCGCATGCGCGCGTCGATCTGGCGCGCGCCTATCGCGCCGATGGGCGACTGCAGGCGGCGCGCGGGGAACTGCGGCGTGTGCTTGAGGAAGCGCCCGGGCTCGATCTCGCGTGGCTCGCCTACGGCGATGTGCTGGTCGACCTCGAGAAATACCCGGACGCCAAGTACGCCTACGAGCAGGCGCGCCTCACCGACCCGCACCGCCCGCGAATCGAGGAGGCGACCGCGGCGCTGGTTGCGGAGCAGCGCAAGAAGGCCGAGCTGATCTTTCGAGACATCCTCAAGGCGGACGCCAGTCACGTGGCGGCGCTATGCGGCCTTGCCGCGGTCTCGCTCACCGTCAGTCGCGGGGGTGATGCGCTGCGACTGCTGCGCCATGCGCTCAAGCAATCGGCGCACCTGCCGCTCACCTGGCGCGGGATATGCCAGACCATGGTCGACCTCGGGCGCCTCCCCGAGGCGGAGGCCGCCGTTCGCCGGCTCTTGAAAATCGAGTCTGAAAATCCGAAGAACTGGGTCCTGCTCGGAACGGTATGCACCCGGCTCATGCGCCAACCGGATGCGCTGGTCGCCTTCGAGGAGGCCGCGCGCCTGAATCCCGGCGAGGTGCGCCTGCGCCTCTCGATCGGACACCTGCACAAGACGCTCGGCCGGCGCGGCCCCTGCGAGACCGCGTACAAGGCCTGCCTCGAACTCGATCCGGCCTTCGGCGAGGCCTATTGGAGCTTGGCCGACCTCAAGACCTATGTGTTCAGCGACGCGGAAATCGCGGCGATGCAGGCTTTGCTGCAAGGCGAGGGCGGCGCGGACGAGGACCAGGCGCAGCTGCACTTCGCGCTCGGGCGCGCGTTCGAGCACCGCCGGCGCTATGCGCTTGCGTTCGAGCACTACGCGCTCGGGAATGCGCGGCGCCGCAAAACCGTTCCCTTCGACATCACGGTGTTCGAGAACAAGACGCGCCGCGTCAGCGAGTGTTTCGACGCCGCGTTCTTCGCGCAGCGCGCGCGCGCCGGATGGGCCGATCCCGCGCCGATTTTCGTCGTCGGGCTGCCGCGCTCCGGCTCGACTCTGGTCGAGCAGATTCTCGCCAGCCATTCGAGCGTCGAGGGCACCTTCGAGCTGCCGAATGTGCTCACCATCGTCCGGGAGTTCGACCACGCCAATGCGGAGCACGACGCCTATCCCGAGAACGTGCGCGCGGTGCCCCTGCAGCAATTCGCGATGCTCGGCCAACGCTACATCGACGAGACCGCCCCCATCCGCAGGGGGCGGCCGCGCTTCATCGACAAGATGCCGAACAACTTCAGCCATGTTGGATTGATTCACGCCATGCTGCCGAACGCGGTGATCGTCGATGTGCGCCGCCACCCGATGGACTCCTGCTTCAGCACCTACAAGCAATACTTCGCCGAAGGCCAGTCCTTCAGCTACGACCTCGTCGACCTGGGCCGCTACTACGGCTGCTACCTGCGGCTCATGGACCACTGGGACGAGGTGCTGCCGGGAAAAGTGTTGCATCTTTCCTACGAAGCGCTGGTACGGGACCCCGAGACGAACATACGCCGCCTGTTGACGCATTGCGGACTGGACTTCGAGGCCGCGTGCCTGGCATTTCATGAAACCCGGCGGCCGGTCCGCACCGCCAGCGCGGAGCAGGTGCGGCAGCCGCTGTACACGTCGGGCGTCGGCTACTGGCGCAATTTCCAGGCGCAGCTCGAACCGCTGCGCCGCGCGCTCGGCGCGAGCATCGAGCGCTTCGCGGACTAGGGCCGGCCCGGCCCGGGCCGGCGCCGCGCTCGATCCCTGTTGAACGCTCGATCAGCTCCAATCCGCGAAATCATTGACAGCCCACGCCTTGGCGAGACATGATCCTGGATTGAGAGCAGGCGGCATGCTTGGGATGATTAATCTAAAAAAGGGGTATGCAATGCGCACCATTGCAGGGCGTTCCGCGATCAAGGGGTTGCTCGGGACGGCGGCCGCCATGCCGTCGTGTTCCCGGTCGAAGCTCGCAATAGCCGTTGCCGCGGCGCTATCGAGCGCCGCCGGCATGCACGGCACGCGGGCACTGGGTGCCGAGGCTGCCGATACGACTCTCGAGGAGGTCGTGGTCACCGCGCGCAAACGCACGGAGAACCTTCAGGACGTGCCGCTCAGCCTCATGGTGTTCACCAGCAAGGACCTGCAGAATCAGAACATCTCGCAGTTCGAGGACTACGCCACCGTCAGTCCCTCGATATCGTTCGTGAGCGCGGGTCCCGGCACGCAGACTTTCGTGATGCGCGGCGTGTCGGACGGCAGCAACCCGAATTACGCCAACACCGCGACGACCGCGTTCCTGGTCGACGACATGTCGATGAACTACTACGGCACGACCCCCGATCTGCATCTCTACGATATCCAGCAGATCGAGGTGCTGAACGGCCCGCAGGGTACGACCTACGGTGCGAGCGCCATGGCCGGCGCGCTGCGCTTCATCACCAACAAGCCCGATGCCACGGCGTTCAGCGCCGGCATCGACCTCGACGGGGGGAAGGTGGAGAGCGGATCCCACAATGGCGTCATCGAGGGCTTCGTCAATATCCCGCTGATCGACGACTGGACGGCGCTGCGGATTTCCGCCTACGACGACTACCACGGCGGCTTCATCAACAATCTGAACACCACCCGCAACTGGGTCAACGGTGCGGTGTCGAACAATTCCGAGTGGGCGGGCAAGAACTACAACGTGGAGAAGGTCACCGGCGCGCGCGCCGCGATCGGCCAGAAGATCGCGGACGGCTGGAAGGCCTCGCTCACCTGGAGCTACCAGAAGCAGCTCACCCACGGTGCGTGGGATCAGAACAACAGCATCGGCGGCGCGGTCGATTACTACGGCAACCTCCCCAATGGTCCCGCCCGATCCATTGGCACGCACAACGTGGATCGTTTCGGCCCGGAATACAAGCAGTACTACGCGAAGACGCTCGACTTCCATGTCGACGGCGACGTCGGCATCGGCGACCTCGTGTACGCCAGCACCTACTGGGCGCAGGACGATCGATGGGTGAACGAGTACTCCGAGTACATGCAGTACATCAACACGGGCCCACCCGACAATCTCACTGCCGCCTCGCAGCAGGGATACACCTGCCTCACCGACCCGGTGTCCTCGGGCGGTGCATCGCCCTACAGCGGCTGCAAGCCGTCGGTGCAGTGGTACGACTACATCAACCACATCGACCGCTGGTCCGACGAATTGCGCCTTCAGTCAAAGGAGGGCGGATGGTTTCACTGGCTGGTGGGCACCTACTGGGAAAAGACCCGCGACACATACAGCGACTACTACCACATGCCTGGCCTGCAGACCGGCGGCCAGGCGTGGCAGGCGGCGACAGCCTATTATTACGACCAGGGCGCGCTGCCGCCGAAACCCGACGATTGGTACAGCTACATCGGACGTTCGGATTACCTTCAGACCACGGAATTCGCCAATGTCACCATCGACGTCACGAAGCGGCTGCACGTCGAGGCGGGCACGGTCCACTTTCACTCGAGCTTCAACACCATCACCTACGGCGGTTTCTGGTATGCGCCGCAGGCGCCGAGCGAAGCGCCCGGCTCCTCCAACAAGTGGGACAGCAAGTTCGGGGTGAGCTACAACGCGCTCGACAGTATGCTGGTATACGCCGACGCGGCGCAGGGATTCCGGGACGGAGGCGACAACGCCGGCTTGCCCGCGCAGTGCGTCGCCAAAGGCATCCCATTGCAGTTCCAGCCGGACACGTTGACCAACTATGAGCTCGGCCTGAAGGCCACCATGCTCGACAAGCATATGACCTGGGACAGCGCCGTTTACTACATGCCCTGGAAGAATCTTCAGACGCTGCTGTTCGATCCCGGCTACTGCCCGTCGAGCAGTTTCAATGCCAATGTGGGTGATGCCCGCATCTATGGCATGGAGTCCACGATCAAGTATCAGCCCAACAGCTCTCTCAGCATGGAATTGTCGGCGAGCTACAACGACTCGCGCGTAACCACCGCGTTGCCGGGACTCAATGTGGAACCCGGCGAACGTTTGCCCTACGTGCCGTACTTCGACTGGAGCGGCAACATCCGTTATGAGAAGCCGCTCGAGACTGCGCTGCGCGGCTTCGTGCAATACGACGCCGCACACAAGGGCGACATGTGGAACGACCTGCAGGCGAACGGTTTCAATGGACTGCCACGGGTGCTGCAACCCGGTTATACGGTCATGAATCTGCGTCTCGGCGTGAATCAGACCGCGGAACATTGGACGGCTGAGTTCTACATCACCAACCTCACCAACAAGGACGCGGTGATCTACACCAACGAGGGCAACTTCGACCTGCGCCAGACGGTGAACGAGCCGCGAGTATTCGGAATCCGGCTGTCCTACCGATTCGGCAAGACGTCGCTCAGCGCCGAAGACTAGGCTCCTGATCGTACCCGTCTGCGCGGTTGTGGCGGCCCGCGCGCGTGCACACCTTGGGGGGCGCGGTCCGCCGAGAATGGCGCGTCATGACAAGTGCACGACGCAAACCGATCAGCCGCCGGCGTCCACAGCGACCATACTGAGGCACACTTGAGTCCGGGGGAGGTCGACGATGGACGAGGTACACACCCAAACCGGGCACGCGCGGCGTCCGAGCGGGCGCGACGCGAAGCGGGCCTCCCGTGCCGCACGCGCAGCGTCGTCGATTCCCTACATCACGCGCAAGATTCCCTACTACGAGGTGTTGACCGAGGAAGGCCTGGCGCTGCTCGAGCATAACGCCGACACCATCCTCGAAGAGATCGGCATCGACTTCCGCGACGATCCCGAGGCCATCGAGATCTGGAAGGCCGCCGGGGCCGACGTGCAGGGCGAGCGCGTGCATTTCGCGCGCGGGATGTGCCGCGCGCTCATCCAGCGCACCGCGCCGCGCGAATTCACTCAGCATGCGCGCAACCCCGCGCGCAGCGTCGTCATCGGCGGCAAGAACACCGTATTCGCGCCTGCGTACGGACCGCCGTTCGTGCGCAGTCTCGACGAAGGGCGCCGCTATGCGCGCATCGAGGACTTCCGCAATTTCGTCAAGCTCGCCTACATGGCGGGTTCCTTGCACCATTCGGGCGGCACGATTTGCGAGCCCGTCGATCTGCCGGTCAACAAGCGGCATCTCGACATGGTGTACAGCCATCTCAAATACAGCGACAAGGCCTTCATGGGGTCCGTCACGGCGCCGGAGCGCGCCCAGGACTCCGTGGCCATGGCGAACATCGTGTTCGGCGCGGAATTGACCGATCCTCTGACCGGGCGCCCCAAGACGACAATTATCAATCTCATCAACGTCAACTCGCCCATGACCTACGATGCGACCATGCTCGGCGCCGCCAAAGTGTATGCGCGCGCCAATCAGGCAACCATCATCACGCCCTTCATTCTCGCCGGCGCCATGTCCCCGGTGACCGTCGCGGGCACCGTGGCGCAAACCCTGGCCGAAGCGCTGGCGGGTCTCGCATTCGTGCAGCTGGTCAACCCGGGGGCGCCGGTGGTGCTCGGCAGCTTTGCCTCATCGATCTCGATGCAATCCGGCGCCCCGACGTTCGGCACGCCGGAACCGGCCCTGGTGCTGTATTCCATGGCCGCCCTCGCACGGCGCCTCGGCATACCGTTTCGCTCCGGCGGCAGCTTGTGCGCATCGAAGATTCCCGATGCGCAGGCGGCGTTCGAGTCGGCCAATACGCTGCTTCCGACCTGCCTCGCGGGCGTGAATTTCGTGCTGCACACGGCGGGGTGGCTCGAGGGCGGTCTCGCCATGGGATATGAGAAGTTCGTCATGGACGTGGATCAGGCGGGCATGATGCACACGCTGCTCGCCGGCGTCGACTTGTCGCCCAACGGACAAGCGCTCGATGCCATGCATGAAGTGGGGCCCGGCAAACATTTCCTGGGATGTGCGCATACGCAGGCAAATTTCGAGAACGCGTTCTACCGCTCGCCGCTCGCGGACAACAACAGCTACGAGCAGTGGGAGTCCGAGGGGTCGCCGGACATGGCGAAGCGCGCCAATGCGCTGTGGAAGAAGCAGCTCGCCGAGTACGTGGAGCCGCCCATGGATCCGGCCATCGACGAAGCGCTGCTCGACTACGTGGCGCGGCGCAAAGCGGCATTCCCCGACTCGAACGTGTGAGCTGCGGCCATGATGTTCGGGGGCGGCGGCAAAATGGTCGATCGCCCTGCCGCCCGGCGATTTTTGCATCCGATTATGTCAAATATGGCCCGCGATGGGTTGACACGATCGGCTAATTCCGTGACTGTGTAAGCACTTTTGGAATAGGGCCAAGGCTGTGTGACGGCACAGCTAGCAAGGAGCGGCCTGGGGTGCTACGCAACGGAATCAGTCTTGGGCGTCTGATGCGCGAATCCACGGATCGTGTGCAGAGCGCTTTGCAAAGCGATAACTCCAACGAACAACTGGTTGCCGCTCGAGTGCTCGAGAACCCCTGCGTGTGGCAGCAATGGGAAAACGAACACTCCAGCCTGATGCGCCTGGTCGCCGTCAACGGCTTTCGGCGCACGCAAGTGGCGGTCCTGAAGAAGGCCGCGTTGCGTCTCATCGAGCGCAAGGCGCTGTTCGAGTACCTGCGCGAGAGGGCGATCCGGGGCGATGCGCGCCGGCGGATCGTCACGTATTTTCATCCGACCCGCTCCTACACCCACGCCGTCGTCGCCGAGCACGGACTGTATCTGCGCAAAGCGTGCAGTTTTCTGTGCACCAGTCACGTCGGCATCGAGGTGGTGCACGATGCCGGCTTCTTGGAGCCGATGCAGCGCTACGAAGCGCTCTACCGCGAGTACTTTCAGCTCTTCTGCGACGCCAATTTCAATGCCCAGTCGGCTCCCCAAGCGGACCTGCTGCCGCTGCTGAAGTACCAATTGGACGAGTGCCGCGCGTCGATCATGGCGGATGCCGAAGAACCGCAGCGCCAGCTCCGCGACGCGCAGCGGCGCTCCGCCCAGGGGGACACCGTGCGAATCCGGACGCTCACGCTGTCGCCCGAGGGTGCGCACTGAAGGGGACGCCGGGCGCGGCGGCGCGGGCGCCTCAGTCGGCCTTCAGCGAATCGGCGCGGCGCGGCCGCCGCCCGCGGGTCTCGGTCTGGCTCGCGGATTCCTTCGGCGCGGGCAGATCGACGATCTTGCGCAGATTGGCGTAATTTGCGTTCTTGTGCGGAATCGCCATCGCCTCGACGAAGTGATGTTGAAAGCGCGGTTCGATGGCCGTCTCCACCTTCTCGATGCGCCTGACCAAGGTTTCGATGACGCCGCGTGAACTCGCATCCAGCAGCGCGATGCGCGCGCCGGTCCCGGCGGCATTCCCGGCGGATCGCACCTGCGCCAGATCGCAGTCGGGCACCATGCCCAGAATCATCGCGTACTTGACATCGATGTGGCTGCCGAAAGCGCCGGCAAGGCGGATGCGGTCGACGTGCGCAGTGCCGAGGCGCTCCATCAACAGGGCGATGCCGGCGTAGAGGGCGGCCTTCGCCAGTTGAATCGCGCGCACGTCGTTCTGCGTGATCTTCATCTCGACCTCGCCATGGTGCAGCAGGTAGGCGAAGGTCCTGCCGTTCGCGACGATCCGCGGCGAGCGCGCGGAGAGCCTGCCGTCGAGCACCCCGTCCTGGTTGATGATGCCGGCGAGGTACATCTCCGCGATGACTTCGATGATGCCCGACCCGCAGACTCCGGTGATGGCGCAGCGCGCCGTCGCTTCGTTGAAACCCGGATCGTCGGACCAAAGGTCGGAGCCGATGACCTTGAAGCGCGGCTCCAGGGTGTCCCGGTCGATGCGCACGCGTTCGATGGCGCCCGGCGCCGCGCGTTGACCGCAGCTGATCTGCGCCCCTTCGAACGCCGGTCCCGTGGGGCTGGAGCAGGCGACCAGGCGCGCGCTGTTTCCCAGCACGATCTCCGCGTTGGTGCCGACATCGACCAGCAAGGTCATTTGTTCCGTGAGATCCGGACGTTCCGCGAGCACCATGCCCGCGGCATCGGCGCCGACGTGGCCTGCGATGCATGGCAGCACGTAGACGCGCGCATTGCGGTTTAGTTTGAGGTCGATGACATTGGCACGCAGGGTGAGCGAATGATCGATGGCGAGCGCGAACGGCGCGCCGCCGAGTTCCACGGGATCGATCCCGAGCAGCAGGTGATGCATGATGGGATTGCCGACCAACGTCGCCTCGAGGATGTCCTCGTGCGAAACCCCGGCCTGCTTCGCCACGTCGACGGCGAGGCCGCACAGCGCTTCGCGGACCGCCGCCGTCATGAGCGCGGCGCCGCCGGGATTCATCATCGAATAGGAGACCCGGCTCATCAAATCCTCGCCGAAGCGGATCTGGGGATTCATGATGCCCGCGGATGCGACCACCTCGCCGCTCTCGAGGTCACACAGGTGCGCGGCGATCGTGGTGGACCCGATATCGACCGCGAGCCCGTAGGCGCGATCATGCAGGCCGGCCCACACGCCGATGACCTGCTTGGCCGCGTGCACGGCCACGGTGACCTGCCACGATCCGGCGCGCAACGTGGGCTGCAGCGTCTGCAGCACCGATAGATCGCAGGTCAGATCCGTCAATTTCCACTCCGACTCGAGCGCCTCGAACAGGCGGCGCAGATCTCCGGAAGGGTCGTGCATGTCCGGCTGCGCCACCTGCACGTAGTGCAGGCGCACGACCGGGTCGAGTTCGATGGCGTGCGCGTCGGCCTCCTTGCGCACCACCTGCCGGTGGACCTGGCTGCTCGCCGGCACGTCGACGACGACGTCGGCCTCGACGCGCGCCGAACATGACAGGCGCCGCCCCTCCGCCAGCGGGGCGCGGCGCGCGAAGCGCATCTCCGGCTCGCTGAACGGCGACAGGCTCGCGCTCGACGAGGACACGCCGAGCTTGGCGAATTCGCCGTCAGCGACCAAGATCTGGCATCGCCCGCACAGCCCGCGGCCGCCGCAGACCGAGTCGATGTCCACGCCGAGGCTGCGCGCCGCCTGCAGCAGCGGCGTGCCCACCGGAAAGTGACCCCGTTTGCCGGAGGGCATGAACACGACCAGTGGAATCCTGGAGGCCATTGGATACGCCGTCCTAAGGTCCTATGCCGGCCGCCGGCGGTGGCCGCCTTCGCGGCGGCCGCGCGGCGCCTCCGCGCCGGGCGCGGCGGCCGGCGGTGCCTCGCGGAAGCGGCGTATCCAGCGCGCGCAGTCCGGGTCATGTCCGAGCATGACATCGGCGCCCATGACGGCCTTGATGACCTCCTCGTGCAGCGGGTTGGTGATGGCGGAGGTCATGCCGGCGCCCATGGCCATGGTCAGGAACGCACTGTTGATGCCGTGGCGGTTCGGCAACCCGAAGCTGATATTCGATGCGCCGCACGAGGTGTTGACCTTGAGCTCGGAGCGCAGCCGCTGCACCAGCCGCATGACCTGCACTCCGGCCTGATTGATCGCGCCGATCGGCATGACCAGCGGGTCGACGACGACGTCGCAAGCGGCGATGCCGTAATCCAGCGCGCGCTCGACGATCTTTTTGGCGACGGCGAAGCGCACGTCGGGATCCTCGGAAATGCCCGTCTCGTCGTTCGAGATGGCGATCACCGCCGCGCCGTATTTCTTGACCAGCGGCAGCACGGCCTCCAGCCGCTCGTCCTCTCCGGTCACCGAGTTGACCAGCGCCTTGCCCTTGTACACCGCGAGACCCGCTTCGAGCGCCGCGACGATCGACGAATCGATGGACAGGGGCACATCGGTGATCGATTGGACGAGCTGCACGGCGCGCGCGAGGATCGCCGGTTCGTCGGCGAGCGGAATGCCCGCGTTGACGTCGAGCATGTGGGCGCCGGCCTCGACCTGGGCGCGGGCATCCGCCTCCACGCGGCTAAAATCGCCGGCCGCCATTTCGGCAGCGAGAATCTTGCGTCCGGTCGGGTTGATGCGCTCGCCGATGATGACGAAGGGCCGATCGAAACCGATGACGACTTCCTTGGTGGCGGAGCTGACGATAGTGTCGGTCATGTTGCAGTCCTTTGGGAGGGTGAGGACGCGTCGCGCCCGGGATACCACGGAGCACGGCCTTGCAGCACGCCGGATCGATCGACGATCTCGGCCACCGACTCCTCCTGGCGGTAGGCCATGATGTGCACGCCGCTGACGCCGCGGATCTCGCGGATCGCCTGGATCAGTTCGATGCAGATGTTGCGTCCCTCGCGCGCCTGATCGTCGGCCCCCTTGAGGCGCGCGATGGTGCTGTCGGGAACATGCATGCCGGGCACGTTGGTGCGCATCCACTCCGCCGTCTTGGCGGACCGTAAAGGACCCACGCCCACGAGAATGTGAACCTTGCCGAGCAGATCCAGCGCCGCAACGTGCTCCATGAACGCGCGCAGCAGCGGCAGGTCGTAGCAATACTGGGTCTGGATGAATTGCGCGCCGGCGGCGATCTTCTTGGCGAGGCGCTGCGCCCGCCAGTCGTGCGGCAATCCCGACGGATTCTCCGCCGCCCCGAGAAACACGCGCGGGGCACAGGTGATCTTGCGCCCGCTCTGAAAGCGGTGCTCATCGCGCAAATTGCGCGCGATGTCGAGGAGCGATACGCAGTCCAGGTCGAACACCGGCTTCGCCTGCGGATGATCGCCGGCCTGCACGCCGTCGCCCGTCAGGCAGAGGATGTTGCAGACTCCCATGGCAGCGCCGCCCAGCACGTCGCCTTGAATCGCGATGCGGTTCTTGTCGCGGCAGGAAATCTGCATGATCGGCGCGTAGCCGACGCGCGTCAGCAGCGCGCAAACGGCGAGACTGGACATGTGGCAATTCGCGCCGCTGCCGTCGGTCGCATTGATGGCATCGACGTAGCCGTCGAAAACCCGCGCCCGCTTGTACACGTCTTCCGGGTCGGCCGAATCGGGCGGTGCAAGCTCGGTGGTGACGGCAAATCCGCCCGCGCGCAGCACCCGTTCGAACCGTCCCGGCGAGGTGTGCCCGGGCAGAATCGGCAACGGATAACCCGGCACGTTCGGTTCGTCGTCGAATTTCATGCCGGCCCCGGCGGTGCGCTCGTTTTTTCGCGCACCACCCGCAGCCAGGATGAGCGGCCCTGGCCGCGTTGGTCCACGGCGAATTGCACCTTGCTCATCGCCTCCATGCCGCCCGGAATGCGTTCGCTGCCGTGAAAGGCCTCGACCCAAACGCAGCGCATCTCCGGCTTGACTTCGCAATTGCCGTTGGCGCGCACGCCGCCGCACGGCCCGTTGCGCAGAGTCTTGGGGCAGTTCATCGGACAGGACATGCCGGTCGAACTCAAGATGCATTGACCGCACATGCGGCAGTCGAACAGCAGTCCCTTGACGGCCTTTTCCACGGCTGCCACGGGGCGCTCCACGCGCTCATACCCCAACGCCCGGAACAGCGGATGCAGGCGCAGCAGCACGGCCTCGAAGCCGCGGTAGAACGCGTTCATGCCGCGAGCATGGCGCACCGACCACCGGCGCACGGCATACATCAGGACGGTTCCGCGGGCGGCGCCGCGTCCGGCACTGCGTCCGGCGCTGCAGAGCCGGACTCGTCGACGCCTTTGGCGCGGATCAGTCGCTCGAGATCTGAGTTGCTGAATTTGCTCTCGAGGCGGGCCGCCTCGGCAGCCGCCTCGGCCTGCAGATCCTCGCCGCAGGGGCGCGGCGCGCTGCGCTGCCAGTCGGCCAGATAGGCGTCGGAACTGCCCTTGCCGGCGCGCATCGCCGCACGGTCGACCGCTTCCTGAAAGCGGTGCGAGAGCTGCACTTTCGCCGCTTCGCGGCCGCGTTTGACGATCACCTGCGCCGGTATGTCCCGCCAGGAGATGACGATCAGCGAGGCCATGATTCGGCCTCCACGGTCCGTCCCGGGTCCGCGCGCCGCACCGCCGCGTGCAGGCCGGTCTCGAGGGTCCCGTAACCGGTGCAGTAATAGTGGTAACTCAAGCCCATGCGCGCCGCGATCGCGCGCGCCTCGCGCTCGGCATCGGGCGACGGCGACTGCGCCAGATAGACGAGCTTGCGATAATTGCCGAAGTAGCTGGGGAACAGCTCCGGGTGGCGATCCAGGCCCAAGCCGCGGATTACCAGGCGCTCGAAGTGGCGCAGCAGGAAATCCGTGAGGTAGAACGTGCCGGGCTCGGCCTCCGACAGCCGGGCGAACACCGGGCCGGTGGCAAAGAATTCGTAGCAATGCGCTCCCGGGAGCCGTTCAACCTCTTCCTCGCGCAATACCGCGTCGAGCAATCCGCCCGTGCCGCAGTCGGCGTAGGCCACGAAGATCGATCCGTAGCGGCCGCGCGACGCATGGATGAGCGCGCGCACTGCGGCGGGGATTTGCGCCGGGCGGTTGTGCAGGTCGGCCGGCAAACAGCGCACCTCCACGTGCTCCCAGCGGTTGGCCTTGCGCAGCGCGGTGATCTCGTGCGCCAGGGCGCCGCAGGCGATCACCAGCACCCCGTCCCCGTTCGCCGACGCGGTCCCGAGCATTGTGCGTGCGCTCAGTGCGCCGCCGCGCCGGCTCGCCGGGCCGCGATCAGGCCTTTGGCGGTTTCGACCGCGACCGCGGCGTCGCGGCAATAGGCGTCGGCGCCGACGGCTTTGCCGAATTCTTCATTGAGCGGCGCGCCGCCGACCAGCACGATGTAATCGTTGCGGATGCCGCGTTCCTTCAGCGTGTCGATGACCACCTTCATGTACGGCATGGTCGTCGTCAACAGTGCCGACATGCCGAGGATGTCCGGTTTGTGCTGCTCGAGCGCGGCGAGATATTTCTCGACCGGATTGTTGATGCCGAGATCGATGACCTCGAAACCCGCCCCCTCGAGCATCATCGAGACCAAATTCTTGCCGATGTCGTGAATGTCGCCCTTGACGGTGCCGATGACGATCTTGCCGATCGGTTCGACGCCGGTTTCCGCCAGCAGCGGCCGCAGGATTTCCATGCCGCCCTTCATGGAGTTGGCGGCCAGCAAAACTTCCGGAACGAACAGGATGCCGTCGCGAAAATCGATGCCGACAATGCGCATGCCCTCCACCAGGGCATCGTTCAGCACGCGTTCGGCCGACCAACCCCGCTTCAGGAATATCCGCGTGGCGTCCTCGACCTCGGTCTTCAGGCCGTTGTACAGGTCGTCGTGCACCTGTTCGATGAGTTCCTCGTCGTTGAGGGACGCCAGGTCGAAATCACTTGTGGTCGGCTCCACCATCTACTTCTCCAACGGTTATTTTCGAGCCGCTACCGTACGTTACGCGGTATGCGTTCGCTGCATGGTAAGTCGCAACTCCGTTCGGAAGTTGTGGTATTGCGACGGCAGCATGCTTGGAAGCGACACGATCAGCCGATCAGCTCACCGGCGGGGCGCCGCCGTCGGCGGTCCGGCGCGCGGTGTACTCATCCAGGGCCTCGACCACGGCCGGATCGCGCGGCGGAGCGACATAACGCGCCAAAGTATCCTGCCAGATGGTGCTCGCGCGTTCGGTGGCGGTCTTCGCGCCGTCGTCGGCCCAGCTGCCGGAATTGCGCCAATCGGACACCAGGGGTGCGTAAAACGCACTTCGATAGCGTTCCATCGTATGCGCGCAGCCAAAAAAGTGGCCTCCCGCCCCGACCTCCGCCACCGCCTCGAGCGCGAGATCCGATGCCGCCGCGCCGACCGGTTGAAACACCTCGGCAAACATCTGCAGCATTTCGATATCGAGAATGAATTTCTCGTAGGACGTCGTCAGCCCGCTTTCGAGCCAACCCGCCGCGTGCAGCACGAAGTTGCAGCCGCCGAACAGCGCGCCCCACAGGCTCATCTGAGACTCATAGGCCGATTGCGCATCCGGGATGTTGGAGGCCGTGGCATTCGAGGAGCGCCACGGCAGGCCGAGAAAGCGCGCCATCTGGCCGGCGCCGAACGCCGCCTTGACGTATTCGGGCGTGCCGAACGCGGGCGATCCGGATTTCATGTCGACGTTCGATGTGAAGCTGCCGTACACGATCGGCGCCCCCGGCTTCACGATCTGGGCGAGCGTCAGGCCCGCGAGCGCCTCGGTATGCGCCAGCGTCAGCGCGCCGGCGATGGTCACGGGCGCCATGGCGCCGGCCAGCGTGAACGGCGTGATGACCAGCACCTGCCCGGCGGCCGCAAAGTCGATGATCCCGTCGGCCATCGGGATGTCGAGCTGCAGGGGCGAATTCGTGTTGATGATGGTGTAGGTGTGGGGACGCGAGCGGAATTCCTCCGCCGAAATTCCGTGGGCCAGCCGGATGAGTTCGAAATTGTCGGCGACCTGAGCGTGGCCGCGCGAAAAAATGAAGGGAATCTTGTCGCTGAGCAGGAGCTGCGCGCGCGTCACGTGCAGATGCCGGACATTGACGGGAATGTCCTGAGGCTCGGTGGCGCCGCCCAGGATATGGATGACTTCGAAACTCTGGCACAATTTGACCAGGTTGCAGAAATCCTCGAGGGTGCCCGCGCGCCGGCCGCGGGCGGTGTCCATGATGTTGGGCGGCCCCGACGTCGGGGCAAATGCCACGCATCGGTTCGACAGCGGCACGTGACGCGCGGGATCGACGGCGTGCAGCGTGATCTCGCGGGGCGCAGCGGCGAGCGAGGCGCCGACCAATTCGCGGGCGAGCCGGACGATTTGCGTCGACTCGTCGACCTCGGCGCCGGCCGTGCGATACAGCTTGCGGGCGTCGGCCGACAACACTTTCATGCCCTGTGTCTCGAGCATGCGCAGCGCCGCGTCGTGGATGGCAGCCACCTGATCGTCGGAAAAGATCTTGGCTGGTTCGAACGGATTTCGCAGGTGCCGGTAGGGCTGCGTACGGTCGTACACGGCGTGGCTGACCTCGGCGCCCGTGGGGCGGCGTCGGTTGCGCCGGCCGGGGTGCTCATCGGGCTGTTTCATGCAGGGAGCGTAATCCTCGGACAGGCCTCCGAGCATAACAAATTTAGCTGCGGCTATGCAGAATCGCCCGCGTGGCCGGCGAGGGGCCGGCCGGTGGCGACCGCCCGCACCACTGCCTCGGCGAGATAATCGGCGCCCGCTTCCACCTGCGCGATCTTTTCGGCGACCGTGATGTCGACTTGAGGGTCCGCGGCGCCGGCGCGGCGCGCCGCGGCGAGCGCCAGGTCGTGCGCGACGCGCCGTGCATGCTCGATCGCCGGCTGCGCATCCGGATAGTCGGCGATGCCCAGAGGATCGTGCACGCGAAATATCTGGAAGGCCGGCTGATTGACCAGAATCTCGACGGTTTGCGACACGACGCCCGCGACCGCGCCCACGGCATTGCACACCTCGGCATGCGCGGGGATGTGAAGCGCCGCATTCAGCCGGCGCGCGACCTCGGGGTAATAGGCGCCGACCGGAGCGCCGATTGCAACCAACGGCCGCGCCAATCCGATCGTTGCCTGCAGCAGATCGGAGAAGCGCTCCCCCGCAACGGTGTCATCGATCAATCGATCGCCGAGCGCGCCCCAGCGGCCGTCGCGCGCTTCAATGCCGGGGTCCTGGGCGAGCGCAGCGTCCAGGACGAGACGGCTGCTGTGGCGCACGACGTGCTCCCGGGTGCGCTCGCAAATGGCCGCGGGCGAGGCCGCCGTGCGCAGTGCGCGCGCATTGCGCTCGGCGGTTGCGAGAATGCGCGCTCCGCAATCCGCCGCTTCGCGGCACCAGCCGTGCTGCCGGTCGAGCACGTGCAGCGCGTCGCTCGGCGTGAAGGCGGCAATCGTCGCCAGCCCGGCATCGCCGAGACGGCGCAGCGCCTCTTGGCCCGCGCGGCTGCCCACCACGCTCGCTACCGGGCGCGGCTCGAGATTGAGCCCGTCCCAGATGCGCCGCTCCAGCGCCGGCAGATGCGCGGGCGGCGACCGCTCGGGATTGCGGAACGCGAATTGCGTCGGGTAGTCGGGAAGACGTTCGAGTTCCGCGATGCCCCGCAACCGCGGCAGAATCCCGGGGAAACTGTGCGCCAGCAAGCACAGCGGCATGGCCCTGCGTGGGCCCACCCGCAGACGCGACTGGCGATCGAAGAACACTTCGCTGTCGCCTCCGAGGCCGTTGGTGCGCACGTCCACCGCCTCGACCATTGTTCGCCAAGCACCGACCAGCGCGCCCTCGGCGCGGATCGCCGGCCGGCCGGCCGATACCACCGCAATGTCGGTGGTGGTCCCCCCCATGTCCACCACCACGAAGTCCGCAAGTCCGGTGAGAAAGCCGGCGCCGACCACGCTCGCCGCGGGGCCGGACAGAATGGTCTCGACCGGATACTCGAGCGCGAGCTCGGCCTTCATCAGCGAGCCGTCGCCCTTGACGATCATCAGCGGAGCGTCGATCGATTGGTCCGCGAGCACGCGCGACAAGGCCTCGATGAGGTGCCGGATCTGGGGAGTGAGCCGCGCGTTCAAGGCGGCGGTGAGCGCGCGGCGCGGGGCGTCGAGCTTCGAGGTCAGCTCGTGCGCGCAGGTGACCGGTTTCGAGGCCAGCGCGCGAATGATCTGGCGGGTCCGCAACTCGTGTGCGGGGTTGCGGACCGAAAAATGGGCCGCAACGGCGAACGCATCCACGCGCGCTTGATGCTCGCGCACGGCGCGCTCGATGGCAGCTTCGTCGAGCGCCGCCGACTCGTCGCCGGCGGCGCCATGGCCGCCCGCGACGCGAACCAACACGCCGTCGTTGCGCAGCAATCCGGAGCGCTCGGCCATGGCGTCATCGAATCCGATGAGGAACGTGCAGACGGGGCTGAAGCGCCCTTCGACCACGGCATTCGTGGCGAGCGTGGTCGACACCGAGACGAGGCTCACGTGGTCGCGGCCGGCGCCGTCCGGCGCGTTCGCGAGCACGGCGCGAATTGCGTCCCCGATCCCGATCGCGAGATTCCACGAAGTCGTCAGCGCCTTGGCGCTTGCGATGACGCGGCGGCCGTCCGCCAGCAGAACCGCGTCGGTAAACGTGCCCCCGGTGTCGAGGCCGAGCCACAAGGACCGGGCCGGCGGCTCCCCATGAATCATGGCGCGGGGCATTGCGCCGCCACGGCGGCGCCCGCGACGCGGCCGTGGACGAGTACGCTCGCGCCGTCCACGCCGCCCGGCCAGGTGAGGGTGAGCCGGCCGCGCGTGCCGTCCGTCGCCGCCAATTGCAGAACCGCCCGCAGCGCGCCGCCGCGGCGGCTCGATTCGTCGATGGTTCCACTCACGGCCACGTCGTTCACCCAGCGCACGCGCTCGAGGCTCGCGCGAATCCGCGCATCGCTCCGCGCCAAACGGAAGGTGCCGCCGCGCAATCCGGCGCCATGCCCCGAGGCGTTGGCGCTCACGCGCGCCAGCACGTCGCCCGCCGTGAGCACCGCGGCGCTGACCAGTTGCAGTTGCCGCGCGGCCGCCATGTTGCCGGTCAACGCGCGGGCCGGCTCGAGGCCGGCCGCCTCGGCGGCAAAGCGCGGCACCAGACGAACCGGCGGCACGCGCGCGGCACAGGCGGTGCTGCCGGTCGTCAAGGTCCGCACGAAGCGGCGCGCGATGTCCGCGGCACAGGCACTGCGGGCGCGGGGCAGGGCATTGACGTGAAAACTGTTGGCGATGCGCACCTGCACGGCCCGCCTGAAGGCCGCGGCAACCGCCGCTCCGTCGGCGAGCGTCGTGATGTTGTCGAGTTCACCGGAAATCACCAGGGCCGGCACATCGGGGTACACCGCATTCACCCCCACTTGCGAGGCCGGAGCCGTGGGCGGCGCGACGGGCCAGGCGACGCATTCGTCGATGAAGCTGTAGTCGAGCGGCATGCGGCGGTATTCATCGATGCTGAAGGGCGCATACGTCGCGGGGAAGGCACGCGCCCGCTCGGCCAGCGCGCGATCGCGGTCCCGGGCGCGTGCGGCCGGCGCCAAGCGCATGTCGAAAATCTGCGGCGGGTCCTGGCACATCACGGCGGCCGCCAACCCGGCGCTCCATTTGGCGGCATCCGCGCTGGGATCGCGCGAATCGACCGCCGACACGGTTTCCGCCATCAGCCTCATCAGGGGTGCGCGGTCGCCCTGAACAAAGGCCCGCGCGGCGGCGTCCGTCTCGCGCAGCGTGGTGAGCGGCGGAGCGCTGCCGAACATGACGATGGCGAGTTGCGAGGCATCCGCCCGGAATTCCCGCTCCCGCCCGTCGACATCGATCGCCCGGGCGCGGAATGGACTCGCGCGCAATTTCTGAAGCGCCGGCAGGATGTGATCGAGCGAATTGCCAGGCAGCGACGCGCAGGCGGCCGAGCGGGCGCAGGCCGTATTGAACTTCGCGCGCACGGCCGGTGCGTAGGTCGGATACCAGGCGTAGTCCGGGCCGCTCAACGGATACGCGCCGTCGAGCACGATCGAGCGCAGCAGCCCGGGATGCCTCGTGGCGAAGGCCTGCTCGAAATACGTGCCGTAGGAATCGCCGTACAAATCGATCGAGCGCACACCGAGAGCGTCGAGGATGGCGGCCAAATCGTCGGCGGCGTATGCAGTTCCGTACAGCGGCGCCCGGTCGCCCAGGGACGCACCGCATCCGGCCACCGCATCCACGGTCCACGTCTCCGCGGTTTGCAGATCGCGGCAATCGATTGCCCCCGAGCGCCCGGTTCCGCGGTTGTCCATAATCAGCACGTCGCGCTCCGCCCGGAGCGGCTGGAACAGGGCGAGATAGTCATCGCGCGACTCGGTGGCGGGATAGCCGGGGCCGCCCTCGGTTGCGACCAGAGTTCCCGCGGATGCGCCGCGCGCCGCATGGGGATAGAACTCGAAGTGCACGGAGATCCGGCCGGGGACGGCTCCGCTCGGATCGAGCGCACGCTCGAGCTGACCGCAGTAGGCGCCGTGGCCGCAGGCTTGCAGCTGCACCGAACCGACCTTGATGCGCTCGGCGGCGCGCAGCGCCGGTGCGGGCCGGGCATCGACGTGGCCGACGGCCGCCGCGCACCATCCCGCGGCGCATGCGGCAACCGCCGCCACGGCCAGAGTAGGGGCCCGCGATCTGGAAAA
>JBEKYO010000042.1:0-29693 GCA_049510875.1 Steroidobacteraceae bacterium | reverse complement strand
TACTACGCTCCGTTCATGTCTCGTATTCGTCTCCCTGGCGGCGTTGGCATTGGCCGGCAGCGGCAGCGCGCTCGCCGAGGGCCATGCCAGCGGCGGAGGACACTTCGGGGGCGCTGCCGGCGGTCATGCCTACGCCGGAGGCGGATACCGCGGCGGTTATGGCTACGGATGGCACGGCGGTTATGGCTACGGATGGCACGGCGGTTACGGTTATGGATGGCGGGGCGGCTATTACGGCGGCTGGGGTTGGGGTTTGGGCGGCCTGGGCCTCGGTCTATACTTCGCCGCGTTGCCGCTGTACTACTCCACGTATTGGTGGGGCGGCATCCCGTACTACTATGCGAACAACAACTATTACGTCTACGACGGGAACGTGGGCCAATATGAAACCGTTGCTCCGCCGCAGGGGCTGCAGAATCAGGTGGAAACGCAGCAGGAGCCCGTTGGAACCGATCTGATCGCCTATCCAAAGAACGGTCAGAGCGCCGACCATGCGGCAAAAGACAAGTTCGAGTGCCACCAGTGGGCGGCCACGCAGAGCGGCTTCGATCCCACCCAGGGTGCGTCTGCGGCGGCGACCGCCGGCAAGCGCGTCGATTACATGCGGGCTCAGGCCGCTTGCGTGGAAGGGCGCGGCTACAGCGTCAAGTAAGCCCAAATCTAGGGAGCGAGGAGAAGCTCGAGCGTTCTGACGTAGATGCTACGCAGGCGCTCGAGGTCCTCGACCCGCACGCATTCGTTCACCTTGTGAATGGTCTCGTTGACGACGCCGAGTTCGATGACCTGCGCACCCATGGGCGCGATGAAGCGGCCATCCGAGGTGCCGCCGCCGGTGGATAGTTTCGGCACCACATTGAGCTGTTCGTGCACCGCGCGGCACGCGGCCGTGGACAGCGTGCCCGGAGCCGTCAGGAACGGATAGCCCGAGACGAACCATTCCAGCGAGTGCTTGACGCGATGCTTCGCCAGGATGCCTGCAACCGTGGCCTTCAGCCGGTCGACGGTTTGTTCCGTGGAAAATCGCAGGTTGAAGCGCGCCTTGAGTTCGCCCGGAATCACGTTGGGCGCGCCGGTGCCCGCCGATAAGTTCGAGACCTGAAAGCTGGTCGGCTGAAAGTGCTCATTGCCGTGGTCCCAGGTCCGCGCCGTCAACTCGGCCAGTGCCGGCGCCAGGGCATGCACGGGGTTGTCCGCGAACTGCGGATAGGCGATGTGCCCCTGCACGCCGTGCACGGTGAGGCGGCCGCTCAGGCTGCCGCGTCGGCCGATTTTGATGGTGTCGCCGAGGTTTTTCTCGCTCGACGGTTCTCCGACCAGGCACCAGTCAATCGCCTCCCGCCGCTCCTGCAGTACCTCGACCACCCGACGCGTGCCGTCGACCGAGGGCCCCTCCTCGTCGCTGGTGACGAGAAACGCGAGGGTGCCGCGATGACCGGGATAGCGGCGCACGAACGCCTCGCTCGCCGTCACCATGGCCGCCAGGCCGCTTTTCATGTCCGCCGCGCCGCGGCCGTACAATATTCCGTTCTCGATCACGGGCAAGAACGGGTCGGTGCGCCAATCCTCTGTGGGGCCGGCCGGCACCACGTCGGTGTGGCCGGCGAAGCAGAACACCGGTGCGCCGCTGCCATGCGTCGCCCAGAAGTTGTCGACCGGCCCGAACCGCAGCCGCTCGGCCTTGAAGCCGACGGCCTCGAGTCGCGCGATCATCACGTCCTGGCATCCGCCGTCGGCGGGACTGACCGAGGCGCGCGAGATCAGCTCGAGGGTGAGCTCCAGCGTCCCCGGCATCAGAACCGCAGCACGGGAGGACAGCGCCGCAGATTCGCCCACAGCCCATGGGCGCCCAGCGCGGCTG
Source organism: Steroidobacteraceae bacterium (assembly GCA_049510875.1). Taxonomy (GTDB): domain Bacteria; phylum Pseudomonadota; class Gammaproteobacteria; order Steroidobacterales; family Steroidobacteraceae; genus Bog-1198. The sequence goes on along the minus strand of JBEKYO010000042.1, from coordinate 27,835 downwards.
CTGCGATCAACACCCAAGCCGGCATCGCAAGCCCCAGAAAGCGCCAGTCGATCTTGGCGCATTCGCCGGAGCCGGTCAGGACTTTGACCAGGACGTCGGTGAGCGGGAACACTTTGAGCATGAAATCGAGCGAGGCGCCGCATGCCGCCACGGTGCCCGGCGGAAGGCTCTGAATGTACAGTTGGCGCGCGGCAACCCCGATGGTCGCCAGCGCCGCCGCGCCGAGCAAGGCGGCGTACACCCGGCGGCCCCAGGACACCGGATCGTGCGCCGCCGCCAGCGCGAATATGACGCCGATGGAAAACACGCCCACGCGCTGGAATATGCACAGCGGGCATGGCTCGAGATGCATCACATACTGCGCGTAGTACGCGTACGCGAGCAGCCCCGCGCAGGCCAGCGCGCCCAGACCATTAGCGGCACGCGCGGTCATCACCGGCGGGCGAGGGCGCGTGCGGCGTCTATTTGCTTGGCGACGTCTTCGAGCGCGGTATGGCGTATGTCCTTGCCGTGCACCATGTAGATCACATACTCGCAGATGTTCTTCGCATGATCGCCGATGCGCTCCAGGGCGCGAACGACCCACATGATCTCGAGCGCGCGGCGAATGGTACGCGGGTCCTCCATCATGAACGTGATGCACTGACGGTGAATGGACTCGTACTCTTCGTCGACCATCCGGTCCTCTTGGGCGGTTCTGAGCGCCGCCTGCGAGTCCATGCGCGCAAACGCATCGAGCGAATCGTGCACCATCTGGGCGACCTGACGGCCGAGATGCTTGACCTCGCGATACTTGTCGGCGGGCCGCTCCATCGTCGCGAGCTGCGAGGCGATGTAGCCGATCTTCTCGCCCTCGTCGCCGATCCGCTCGAGGTCGGTGATGGTTTTGATGATGGCGACGATGACGCGCAGGTCCCCGGCGGCCGGAGCGCGCAGCGCGAGAATGCGGCTGCACTCCTCGTCGATGGATACTTCCATGCCGTTGACCTTGTAGTCGTCGGTCGCCACCGATTCGCCGAGCTGGCTGTCGCCTTCCACCAGGGCGGTGATGGCCTTGTGCAGCTGCTGCTCGACGAAGCCGCCCATCTGCAACACCTGGTTGCGCACTTTTTCCAGGTCTTCGTTGAAGCGCCGGGAAATGTGATGGGTAAGATCGGCCGTTTCCATGGTGTTTACCTTGACAACAAGTGCATCGACGAGTCCAGCCACGGCAGTACCCGTGGGTCCGCGGCGCGCGCCTCGTCGGCGCGCTCCGCTCGTGACCGTTTACAACTGATTACGCGGCGCGTCAACAGTTTGCGCGATAAATGTGACGCTACGCACTAGCTGCTTCGCGCAGCGTGATCTGCCAGACGCGTTGTTGCGGAAAGTGGCAGGTAAATGCGCTGCCCTTGCCTTCCGTACTTTGCACGTCGAGCCAGCCGCCGTGGCGCTGCAACGCGTGCTTGACGATGGCGAGCCCCAGGCCCGACCCGCCGCGGTCGCGGGAACGCCCCGCATCGACGCGATAGAAACGCTCGGTCAAGCGCGGAATGTGCTCGGCCGGGATGCCGATGCCGTTGTCGATCACCGAAAAATACGCGCCCTCGTCGTCCGTCCACCAGCGCATGCGCACCGCGCCGTCGGAAATCGTGTATTTGATTCCGTTCACCAGCAGATTGGTGAACGCCGATTCGATCTCCTGCGGGGAGCCGTACAGACCGTCGGCCGACTCGAGCTCCAACGATACCTGACGCTGGCGGTCCCCGGCCGCGAGGGCATCGCGCAGCAGCCGCTCGAGCATGTGCGGAACATCGACGGGGTCGCGCGGCGCTTCGCCGTCCGTGGACTCGAGTCGCGACAGCTCCAGCAAATCCGCGATTATGGCATTCATGCGCTGCGCCTGAGCACGCATGTCCCGGATCGGGCCGGCCCATGCCTGGTCGATGGATGGATCGTCCGCGAGCGTGTCCAAGTATCCGGAAATCACCGTCAATGGCGTGCGCAACTCATGCGAGGCATTCGCCACGAAATCCTTGCGGGTGGCCTCCAGGCGCATTTGCCGGGTGACATCGCGCACCAACAGCAAGGATTGCCCGACACCGTAGGGTACGAGTTGCAGCGATAGATACGATTCGGCCTGCACCGGCGGCCGGATGACCAATGGCGTCGCAAAGTCATCGCCATGGAGGTAGTGCACGAATTCCGGGGAGCGGATCAGATTATCGACCCGCAGCCCGACGTCGATCGGGCGCTTGAGGCCGAGCAGCCGCGCCGCCTGGCGATTGAACCATACGATGTCGTTCTGGGTGCTCAAAATGATGACGCCGTCCGGCAGCGCCGCCGTCGAGCGCCGCAGCTCGCGGTAGAGTTGTACGAGCCGCTGCTTGTGGAATTGCTTGCGGCGGTGCAGGCGCACGACCTGGCCGATGATGTCGCCCCAGATCCCGCCGAGATTGGGTGGATCGATCTGCGAGCGCAGGCGCAGCCACCGGTCCAGCCGGTGCAAATTGAGCAGCTGCCAGCCCAAATACAGGCACGCGGCGCACAACAGCCATAGCCAAATCGGTCCGATCAAGAGCCCTAGGATCAGGCCCGCCAGCAAGATGCCCGCGAGCCGCGCGAGCGCGAAGGTCCACATCGATGCCATGAGGAAGCTATCTTCTCCTAGGTATCCCGCTAGGTATCCCGAGCGGAGAATCGGTAACCGGAGCCGCGCACGGTCTGCACCAACCGCTCCAGCACAAAAGGCTCGAGCGCCTTGCGCAAGCGCCGAATGTGCACGTCCACGGTGCGCTCTTCGACGTAAGTATTACCGCCCCAGACCCGGTCGAGCAACTGGCCGCGCGTGAAGACGCGCTCCGGGTGGGTCATGAAGAAATGCAGCAGCCGGTACTCGGTGGGTCCCAAGGGAATCTCGCGCTCGCCCGCGCTGACGCGGTGGCTGGAATCATCGAGCTTGAGCCCCTCCACTTCCACGGTGTCCGCGGCGCCGGCGGGCGCCGCTCGGCGCAGCACCGCTTGGATGCGCGCGAGCAGTTCGCGCGGCGAAAATGGCTTGGTGATGTAGTCGTCCGCTCCGCCTTCCAGACCGCCCACCTTGTCCTGCTCTTCGGCGCGTGCAGTCAATATGATCACCGGAATCTCTTCGGTGTCCTTGGCGCGCTTCAGCGACCGCGTCAGCTCCAAGCCGCTCATGTCCGGGAGCATCCAATCGACGAGCATCAGATCCGGCCGGACATCGACGATGCGCGCGCGCGCTTCACGGCAGTCCTCCGCCTCGCGCACCTCGTAGCCCGCACGCCGCAACCCAAACGCAACCATGTCACGAATGCTCTTTTCGTCTTCCACGATGAGGATGCGTTTTGCTGTCATACCTGCTAGTCCCTTGATTTTCAAAGCGCACCATTACAGCGTTGCAGTGTGACAGTTCCATGACTGGGGCAGATTCGCCCGGTCACTGCCGTGCCTGCTGCGCCACGCTCCGTTCGGCCTCGGTAAGAGCAACCTTGTCGCGCAGGTACAGGGGCATGAGGTCGGCCGGGTCTCGTCCTTCGCCTGCAGCGAGTCTGATGGCGCCCAACCGTGCCATATCCCGGGCATCGGGCAAGGCGGTGCGTGCGCCGGGCGCTACGATGACCCCGGGGAGCGCCTCGAGCACGGGGTAGGCGGCGAAGCCGCGGCCAATCCCATGGAAGGGTCCCGGGAACGGAACGGCGACCTGCGCGGCCGCTCCCACGGCAGGCGCACCGCAGGCGACCAGGCCGCGCTCGGCGTCCGCCCGGAAGCAACCCCAGTAGATCTCGCCCATGCGGGCGTCGAGACAGGCCATCGCCTGATGCGCGCCCCCGCGAATCGCCTGCATGGCGAGCGCCTCCAGCGTGGTTACCGCGACCACCGGCAAGTGCGCCCCGAAAGCCAGGCCCTGCGCCGCGGAAACGCTGATGCGCACTCCCGTGAACGCCCCCGGCCCGACGCTCGCGGCGATGCCATCGAGCATCCCCAGCACCAACCCCGCCTCCCGCAGCACCGCCTCGACCATCCCGAGAATCCGCTCCGCGTGGCCGCGCCCGACTTCTTCGAGCATCCCGGACAGTCCCGTGTCCGTCAGCACCGCCGCGGAGCAAGCTTCGGTCGTCGTATCGAGCGCCAGCACGCGCATGCTACGAGCCTGTCTGAGCGGGCCGCGCCCCTGCCAGCCGTTCGGCGAGGAATTGCGCCGCCGCCGCGGCGTCAGTGATGACGGGACTCGGCGGCAACGCCTCCAGGAACACCTTGCCGTAACTCTTTGTCTTCAGACGCGGATCGCCGAGCACGATCACTCCGAAATCCTCGAAGTCGCGAATCAATCGGCCCACGCCCTGCTTCAATGACAATACCGCCTGGGGCAGCTGATACTCGAAAAACGGATTGCCGCCGCGGCGGCGAATGCCCTCGAGGCGCGCCTTGAGCAGGGGATCGTCGGGGGCGGCAAAGGGCAGTTTGTCGATGGCCACGATCGACAGCGCCTCGCCCTTCACGTCGACGCCTTCCCAAAAACTGCCGGTGGCGAGCAGCACGGCGTTACCCAGCCCGCGGAACCGGTTGAGCAGAGCTTCGCGCGGCGCCTGACCCTGCACGAGCACGGGAAACGGCGGCTCCGGAAAACGCGCCCTGAGCGCCGCGACGCCCTCGGCCAAGCCCCGATAGCTGGTATAGAGCAGGAATGCGCGCCCGCCGCTCGCCTCGAGCAGTGGCGCACACGCCGCGATGAATTTGACCGCAAAGTCGGGATGCTGCGGCTCCGGCATGTTGCGCGGCAGATAGATGCGCGCCTGGTCGCGGTAATCGAAGGGACTGTCGATACGCACCGTGCGCGCCTGCGGCAGACCGATGCGGGTCGCGAAATGCGAGAAGTCCTCGCCGATGGCCAGGGTCGCCGACGTGAACACCCACGCGCAGGGGCGCGCTTCGACGTAGCCGCGCAGCCGATCGGCGATTTCGAAGGGCGTGAACTGTAGCGACAGGCCGCTCGCGGCCGCTTCCGCCCAGCGCAGCCCTGAGTCCTCCGGCACGCCGACCAACGTTCCCAGGGAGGCGGCCAAGGCCTGCGCCCTGCGCGCGCAGTTGGCGATGCCGGCACCGGCGTCCACCCGCTCGAGTTCCTTGGCGAGGTCGCCGAGCGCGGTCTCGAGCTCCGGCAGTACGTCCAAAAACGATTCGGGCAGGCTCGCCCACTCGTACCGACCGGCGCCCCCCGGCACGCTGCCGCGCAAATCGTCGAGACGGGCCTCGACGATCGCCAGTTCGCCGGTGATCCGCGTATCTCGAACCGCCGCCGCGCTCAATTCGGCGGCCACATCGCGCAGCAGGATCTGCGCCTGCCTGACGGACCAGCTCTGGCCGAAAAACTGCGCCGCGATATCCGGAATCTGATGGGCTTCGTCCAGGATGACCGCCTCGGCGCCCGGCAACAGATCCCCGAACCCCTCATCCTTGAGTGCGAGATCTGCCAGCAGCAAATGGTGGTTCACGACGACGATTTCCGCGGCCTGAGCGGTGCGGCGGGCCTCGACCACGTGGCAGCGGGCGAACTGCGGGCAGTCCTGTCCGAGGCAGTTCTCGCGAGTCGAGGTAACGAGCGGCCACACGGAGGACTGTTCCGGCAGGTCGGTCAGTTCGGCCAGATCGCCGCTGCGGGTGGTCGCCGCCCAGCGCGATACGCGTGCGAGCAACTGCGTGCCGCCCCGCACGCCGTGCGAGTCGCCCAGCAACGAGGGCTGCTGCAGGGTCAGTTCCAGGCGATGTCGACACAAATAATTGCCGCGCCCCTTGAGCAGCGCCACCGTCACCGGCATGCCCAGCGCTTGAGCCAGCAGCGGAACGTCGCGGCGGAACAGCTGATCTTGCAGCGTGCGCGTGCCGGTCGAAATGATCACACTGCGACCCGACAGCAGCGCCGGCACGAGGTAGGCGAAGGTCTTGCCGGTGCCGGTGCCGGCCTCGACGATCAACGGCTCGGCGTGGCTCAAGGCGCGGCCCACCGCGGCGGCCATGGCGGCCTGCTCGGGTCGGTACGCATACCCGGGAAGCGCACGCGCGAGCGGACCCGCGGCGCCAAAAACATCTTTATAGTCGGTATCGATGCGCCTAGCCTACGACGTTTCGCGCCCGGCTATTTCACAACTGCGCGAAATCGTGCGAACGCGACGGAATTTGACTTTAGCGTGTTTTTTAACTTCCATCGTATATGCGTGTAATCCTGAGGATTTGCCTCGTGCAGTTGTCCCTCGAGATCCGCGGTCCGGAGCTTCTCCGGACGGTCGAAGGTCTGTCCGCCGTCGACCGAATAACTCACGTCGGCGCCGGGACCCGTGGCGGATCCGCCAACATACGCCATGTGCGCGGGAATCGGTTCGGTGACAGTGGGTGCGTGCACGGCGGCCGCGTTGGGATTTCGAATCTCCAGCGTATAGATCACCTCGTCGCCCGGTACGAGGCGATCCGCCGGCGCCAGCCTGACGGATTCGATACCGTCGCGCACCGCTCTGATTTCAACCTCGGCAACCGCTTTGACCACCAACCCGTTCAAGGTGGCTTGACCACTCGCCGCGGTTGCGGCGCACACGGCAGACAGCGCCAGGCAAGCAGTCCGCATTATGACCATCCGAACATAAGTAATGGCAATTTTATATGATGCTAATCAATGATGTGTAAGTTACATCTCTGCGATGACTGATCCATGCTGCGGACCCGCGCTGCCAGGCCATTCTCAGCGCACCTTAGAAGTTGGCGGGGGCTTCCGCATCTGTCATTCTCGGCTACTTAGACCGTTCTCTCGGGGACTCACATGGCTACCGCACCACAGCACGTCGCGTCTCTGGCCTCCATGAATCATGATGTAGCGAACTGGGTCGACAGCGTGGCGCAGTTGACCAAGCCGGAACGCATTTACTGGTGCGACGGCAGCGAGTCGGAATTTCAGGTCCTGCAACGGGAATTGGTGGCGAGGAAGGAACTGCTGCCCTTGAATCCCGGCAGCTTTCCGGGCTGTTATCTGCATCGCTCCGATCCCGCGGATGTGGCGCGCGTCGAACATCTCACCTTCGTATGCACCGAGAACCGGGAGGATGCGGGTCCGAACAATCACTGGATGGCCCCGCGACAGGCGCATCAAAAAATGGATGCGCTGTTCGCCGGCTGCATGCAAGGCCGCACGCTGTATGTCGTGCCGTATTGCATGGGGCCGATCGATTCACCGTTCTCCCGCTGCGGCGTGGAAATCACCGACAGCGCCTATGTGGTGCTCAACATGAAGCTGATGACCCGCATGGGCCACGCCGCGCTCGAGCGCATCACGCGCGACGGCACTTTCGTGAAGGGCTTGCATTCGACCGGCGACCTCGATCCCGAGCGGCGCTTCATCATGCACTTTCCGCAGGAACTCGCCATCAAGAGTTTCGGCTCGGGTTACGGCGGCAACGCCCTGCTGGGAAAGAAGTGTCACGCGCTGCGCATCGCAAGTTGGCAGGCGCGCACCGAAGGTTGGCTCGCCGAGCACATGCTGATCGTGGGCATCGAGAATCCACGCGGCGAAGTTCATTACCTGGCGTGCGCGTTTCCTTCCGCCTGCGGCAAGACCAACCTCGCAATGCTGATTCCGCCGGAGTGCTACAAGGGCTGGAAGGTTTGGACCCTGGGCGACGACATTGCGTGGCTGCATCCGGGCAAGGATGGCCGGCTCTACGCCATCAATCCCGAGTCCGGCTACTTCGGCGTCGTGCCGGGGACCAACCGCAACACCAATCGCAATGCGTATGAAACCATCCGCAAGGATACGATTTTCACCAATGTCGCGCTGACCGCGGACAATGAACCTTGGTGGGAAGGTCTCTCGGAGGGCAAACCGGCGACCGACTGGCAGGGACGGCCCTATGATCCGGCGAACGGGCCGGCGGCCCAGCCGAATTCCCGCTTTACGGTGGCCGCCAAACAGAATCCCAGCTACTCGAAGCTGGCCGACGCGCCGGGTGGCGTGCCCATATCCGCCATCGTGTTCGGCGGCCGCCGCCCGACGCTCGCGCCGCTGGTCTATCAAGCGCGCGGTTGGCTGCACGGCGTTCTGGTGGGCGCCGGTGTGGCCTCGGAAACCACCGCCGCGATTACCGGCGCGGTGGGCGTGTTGCGCCGTGATCCCATGGCCATGAAGCCGTTCGCCGGCTACAACTTCGCCGATTATTGGGCGCACTGGATCGACGTCGGCGCGACGTTGAAATCGCCGCCGGCGATCTTTCACGTCAATTGGTTCCGCCAGAACAGCGCGGGGAAGTTCCTGTGGCCCGGCTTCGGCGACAATCTGCGCGTCCTGCGCTGGATCATCGACCGCTGCACCGGCGCCGCCAGAGCCCGAGAGACGGCCATCGGGCACCTGCCGCACGCCGAGGATTTGGATACCCAGGGGCTTGAAATCGCCCCCGGCGCGCTCGATGAGCTGCTCGCCGTCGACCCCGCACTATGGCGGGCGGAATTCGAGGGACTCGCCGCTTATTTCAGCGAGTTCGGAGACCGCGTGCCGTTGGAATTCCACATGGAACTCGGCAACGCGCTGCAGCGCGTCGCGCCCGACGGCTGACTGCTCGGCGCCTACTCCTCGCAGGCGTACCGAATCACCTGCGAGGAGTTGCTGTCCGGCGCCTTGCCGAGCCCGATCAAGCCCTCGCCGCGAATCTGCATGGAGTCGCGGCGCACGAACGCCTCTTCGCCGTCCTTCCCGATGACGAACGTGCCGTTGGTACTTTGATCGACCAGCATGAATTTGTTGCGATTGACCTCCACGCGGGCGTGCAATCGCGAAATCAGATTCCCCTTGATCACCAGGTCGTTCTCTTCGGCCCGCCCCATGGTAATGCTGGCCCGGCCGTCTTCCACGACGACTTCCTGGCCTTGATACCGCAGCCGCAGGCGCAGCCCCTTCGGCCGCTCGCGCGACGTGATGGCGATGGCCGGCACCATGCTGGTGATGTCCTCGGTCTGCCAAAGCACCTCGAAAAGGGCAACCTCGCTGCTGCGTCCCTTGAGCGTGGCGATGTCGATTTGACGCACCGACGCGCGCCACTCGCTCGAGAGCCGCTCCACCATGGTCGCGGTCGTGATGATCTGGCCCGCTTTCGCCTGGCTCGTCATGCGGTTCGCGGTGTGTACGGCGGAGCCGAATATGTCGCGGTTCTCGAGCACCACGGGGCCGAAATTGCAGCCGATCCGTATGGCGACCGTTTGCTCGTCCACCTTCAACGCGGGATGCGTGACGATGTGTTTCTGCATCTGCGCGGCCGCATTCAACGCATCATCGGCCGTCGGAAAGGTCGCCATGATCTCGTCGCCCATGGTCTTTATGACCGTCCCATGATTCTGGTCCGTGGCAGCACGCATCACGTCGATACAGATGCCCACCATGTCGCGCGCGCGCAGATCCCCGAGCTGCTCGTACAGCTTGGTACTGCCGACCACGTCGGCAAATACGATGGCTACTTCGATTTCTTTTCCCATACAGACGCCAAATTATACTTAACCTGGCACCCGACGCTTGGGACGTTTAAGCCGCCAAGCCGGAATCGAGGAGGGAATGGGCTGAAAACAGGGTTTCCGGCGCCGCATCGGGCCGCCCTGCAATCTCGGACAGGAACCGCCGCCATGCGCGAGCCCCCTCGCGGCCGGCCATCAGACCGTGCATGTGCCGGGTCACCGAATGCAGCCGCAAGCCGCGGGCCGCCTGCCGCTGGGCGTAGCCCACCATCTGCTCGATGATCTCCCCAGGCAGTGGAATGCGCCAGGCGCAATTCACCACCGCGCGTTCGATTTCCGCCAGCAACGCCGGCCGATGGTAGGCCGCGCGGCCCAACATCACGCCGTCGAGGCCGCGTTCCAGTTGCGCTCGAACGGACGCCAAATCGTCAAAACCGCCGTTGATGACGATGGGCAGTGCCGGGTGCTCGCGCTTAAGGCAGTGCACGTGCCCGTATTTCAGCGGCGGAATCTCGCGGTTCTCCTTGGGAGAAAGCCCGCCCAGGATGGCGATGCGCGCGTGCACGATCAGCGCGTCCGCGCCCGCGCCGGTGACCGCATCGGCAAATTCGGACAGGAATCCGTAGTCGTCGCGCTCGTCGATCCCGATGCGGCATTTGACCGTCACCGGCACGCGCACGGCATCGCGCATGCGCGACACGCAGTCGGCGACCAGCGCGGGCCGCCGCATGAGGCAAGCGCCAAAGGCTCCGCTCTGCACCCGATCGCTCGGACAGCCGACGTTGAGATTGATCTCGGCGTAGCCCGCTGCGGCGCCGATCCGTGCGGCTCGCGCGAGTTCCACAGGGTCGCAGCCACCCAGCTGCAAGGCCACCGGATCTTCCGCCGGGTCGTGCTCGAGCAATCGATCCGCATTGCCGCGTACCACCGCCGCCGCAACGATCATCTCCGTATACAGCAGCGCGTGCGGGGCGAACAGGCGGTGCAGGTACCGGCAATGACGGTCGGTCCAATCCATCATCGGCGCGACGCATATCCGGCGATCAATGGCTTGGAGCGGCCCCCGCGTATTTCCCGGCTTTTTCTGCTGATCTAGTTGCATTCGGTGTCACTCAACCGGGCGGTATCATAGCGGAACATGGTTCGCTCCCGCGCGACTTCTCGCGCGGCCCGGTGCCTCCCGGCAGACCCGGCGCGCGGTGCAGCAAGCCCTGGCGGCGCCTTATGTCGCCCCAAGGCTTGACAGGCCGCCCTTAAATCATACAATCCCGACTGATTTACTAGGTTTTAATGATTACGCATATCCTAAAGGGAAGAGGGGCAACGATGAATAACACCAATGGATTCCGTCCGACGCGCCGGTTTGCCGGCTCAGGGCTCGGGTACTGCGGACTGGTCTTGTTGGGCGCCTTGAGCGCCTCGGTTCCCGCGCTTGCACAACAAAAAACCGGGCCCGGCCCCATGGGCGACGACGCCCTGACCTGGCACGGCATCACGCTGTACGGCGTCGTCGACATCGGCCTTCAGGACGAGACGCACGGTGCGCCGTTCAGCGACTACCGGCCGGCCGCCAGCGGCGACATCGTGCAGAAGAACAGCCGTCAGTCGGTGTTCGGGCTCACGCCCAGCAACATGGGCCAGTCGCGAGTGGGCCTGCAGGGCATTGAGCCCGTGTCCGGCGATTGGTCGGCTGTGTTCCAAATCGAGACCTTTTTCAATCCCCAATCCGGCCAAATTGCCGATTCGCTGAAATCGCTGGCCGTGAACAATGGCCGGACCACGGCCACCTCGACCACCAATCAGGATGGCAGCTCGGCGGGTCAGGCCTTCCAGACCGCCTATGTGGGCGTTAGCTCTCACCTGTACGGTACCATCACCTTCGGGCGTCAGTTGACGCTGCTGTCGGAAGGCACCATCAAGTACGACCCCAACTATGACGCCACGGCGTTCGGCTTGCTCGGCGCATCGGGAACGTATTCCGGGGGCGGCAGCTCCGAGGATAAGCGGCTCGATTCGGTGTTGAAGTACTCCGGCACCTTCAACGACTTGGTGCACCTCGGCGCCATCTACAAGTTCAACCAGTCCACGGGCGGCGCCAACACGGCCTTCCAGGCAAATGTCGGGGCCGAGTACGCGGGCGCCTCGGTCGATGCCTATTATTCGAAGATCAACGATGCCGTCGTGGCGTCCTCCTTGAGCGCAGCGCAGGTGCTTGACCTGCCCAAGCTGGGGTATTCGGTCACGAATTCGCTGTCGGCGACCGTCTCGGACAATACGGCATATGCCCTCATGGCACTGTATAAAATCGCGGCGCTGAAATTCTTCGCCGGCTATGAGCACATCAGGTTCGACAATCCCAATACGCCGCTCGCCGCCGGCTTCACCGACATCGGTGGCTACAATCTGGCGTTCGTCAGCGACACCGCCTACGATGTTGCCAAGACCCTGGAGCTGTATTGGGTCGGCGTCCGCTACAGCGTCATGCCCAATCTCGACTTGACCGTGGCCTATTACACCTCGCGTCAGAACGCGTACGGAACCGGCAAGGAAGCGGGTTGCGCGACGTCCGAATACAGCGCGTGCAGCGGCAACACCGAGGCCTTCTCCTTCGACGCCGACTACTACTTCAACCGGCACTTCGACGCATACCTCGGCGCCATGTACAGCGGCGTGCACAACGGCGTGGCCAGCGGCTATAATTTCTACACCACCAACATCGACCCCACGATCGGCGTCCGCTACAAGTTTTGATGGCCCCCAGCCGCCGCCTCGCTCACCTGGCGTCAGCGCTCCCGTGGATCGGGCGTGAGCGCGAGCACCTCGTCGACGGTGGTGAGTCCGGCGGCGATTTTTTCCGCAGCGGCGTGCCGTAACGGGCGCATCCCGCCTTGCAGCGCCAGTTGGCGCAGGACCTGGATGTCGGGGTTCTCCGCGACCGCCGATTGCATGGACGCATTGAGAAGCATGAGTTCATAGGCCCCGCTTCGGCCCAAGTACCCCGTCTGGCGGCATTCCAGGCAGCCGACCGCTTTGTATACCGAGGCCGGCATCGCCACTGCGTCGCCGACGCCCAGCTGGCTCCAGTAGTCGCGGGTCATCCCCACCGCTGCCTTGCAGTCGGGGCACAGCGTGCGCACCAGGCGCTGCGCGAGCACGCCGATCAGCGTCGCCCGGATGAGATAGGCGGGCACGCCCAATTCCAGCAGCCGGGTGAGCGCGGAGGGGGAATCGTTGGTGTGCAGCGTGGAGAGCACCAGATGGCCGGTCAGAGCCGCCTGAACCGCCACATCCGCGGTCTCGCGGTCGCGGATTTCACCGATCATGATGATATCCGGATCCTGACGCAGCAGCGCGCGCACCCCGTCGGCGAAGTGCAGATCGATGTTCGCCTGCACCTGCATCTGGTTGAAACTGCCGTCGATCATCTCGATCGGGTCCTCGATGGTGCACACGTTGACTTCCGCGGTGGCCAGTTCCTTGAGCGAGGCGTATAGGGTCGTGGTCTTTCCCGATCCCGTCGGGCCCGTTACCAGCACGATGCCGTGCGGCTGACCGATCATCCGGCGCCATATCGCGGCTTCCGAGGCCGTGAAACCCAGGCGATTGAAATCGTGCACCAGCACGTCGGGATTGAAGATGCGCAGGACCAGCTTTTCGCCGAAGGCCGTGGGCAGGGCCGAGACGCGCAATTCGATTTCCTTGCCGTCGGGCGAGCGCGTGCGAATCCTGCCGTCCTGCGGGCGCCGCCGCTCCGCCACGTCCAGCCGGCCCAGGATCTTCACGCGGCTGGTCACCGCCGGCATCACCGGCGCGGGCAATTGATAGACGTCGTGCAGAATTCCGTCGATCCGGAAGCGCACGTTGCCCGTGTCGCGGCGCGGCTCGAGATGAATGTCGCTGGCGCGCGAGTCGAATGCGTATTGCAGCAGCCAATCGACGATGGCCACCACGTGCTGGTCCTCGGCGGAGAGCTTGCCCGCGCGGCTGAGCTCGGTGAGCTGTTCGAGGTTCCTGAGTTCGGTGGGCGCCAGTCGTGAACGCTCCTGACCGGTGATCTTGACCGAACGCGCGATTGCGTAGAACTCCACCAGATACCGGTCGATGTCCAATGGATTGGCGCAAACCCGCTTGAGCGGCACCTTGAGCACCGGCTCCAAATCGCGCATCCACTCCAGGGCGAACGGATCCTTGACGGCAAACACGATTCCCGCCGCACCGCTCTTGATCGGCAGGATGCCGCTACGCGACGCGTACGCGTAGGGCACGACCTCCGTCATCGTGGCCACTTCCAGTTTCAACGGGTCAATCCGCATGTACGGCAGTCGCGCCCGCTGCGCCAGCCATTGGGTCAGGACTTCCAGCGAGAGCTTGCGTCCCTCGACCCGTCGATCCGGCCAATCTTGGGCTGCGGCCACCACCAACGGATGCTGGTCCGCTCCGTCTTTCTTCTTTGGCGGCAGGGCGACCTGCCGAACCATCGCCGCTGAAATGAGGTCCCCCCGGACCATCTCGTCGAGCAGCCAACCCAAGGTCAACGCACTCGGGTCGGCGGCCACCGCGCGCGTGCGGGCAACGGAAGAGGCGGTCTTAGTCATCGAATATCACGGTCCCGGGCTGCTCAATACGCGGCGAAATGCCGCAATGATAGCCGGTTGCGGCCGACGGATCGCCGGCAATGTCTGATAATTCTGCCAGCCGCCACCGAGGCTCTTGTAGAGCTGCACGAACTGCTCGGCCTGGGAGACTTGGGCCGCCGCGTATTGCTCCTGCAAATCATAAAATTGCCGCTCGGCGTCAACCACGTTAAGGTAATCCGTCAAGCCCCGATTGTACCGCTCGGTCGACAAGTCCACGGCGCGCTGGCCGGCGATCATGGCGTCGCCCAAGTTCTTCAAGCGATCCTGTTGAGCCGTATAGGCATCCAGCGCGGTATCCACTTCCTGCACGGCGCCCAGAATCGTTCTGCGATAGGTCACCAGATCCGCATGAGCCTCCAGTTGGGCGATGTCCACCAGCGCGTCGAGCGAGCCAAAGTCCAGCAGCGGCCAGATCGCGCCCGGGCCGAACGACCAGATGTGCTTGTTCACATTCGGAGTCGTGCCCCACCCCTGGGCTTGCTCACCGATCGAACCGACGAGAGTGACCTGGGGAAACAAGTCGGCGGTGGCGACGCCGATGCGCGCTGTCGCCGCCGCGAGATTGCGTTCCGCTTGTTGAACATCCGGTCGGCGTTTCAGCAAATCCAACGGCACGCCGGGTGCCGCGGCGCCCGGCATGGAGGGGATCAAATCGGGTCTCGACAGCTCGTGGACCATGTTCTCAGGGTACTCCCCCACTAGAACCGCCAGCGCGTACTGCGCCGCGCTCACCTGGGATTCCAAAGGCATGATTTGCGCCTGAAACGTGTCGAGTTCGCGGGTCGCAAGCGCGACATCCAGCTCATTGGTAATACCGCGCTGATATCGAATGGTCACGATGCGCAGCGATTCCCGCAGGACGTCGCTCGCCTTGCGCAGGATCCCGACTTGGGTCTGAAACCCGCGTAGATCCACATAGGCGCGTACCACATCGGCAACCACCGATGTGAGAACAGCGCTGCGCGCGGCAGCGGCGGCCTCCCGGTCATATCGAGCCGCCTCGATCTCCCGGCGGAATTTCCCGAAGATATCCAATTCCCAGACTGCGTCGAATCCCCCAATCGCGTTGATTTGCCGCAGCCCGGCGCCGGTATCGGCCGATCTGAGCGCCTGGTCCGCGCGCCCCTTGGTGAGGTCGGTCCCGGTGCCGCGTCCAGCGGCGGCGCTGGCGTCAACCTCGGGCAAGGCGTGCCCCAGCACCACACTTTCATAGGTGCGAGCCTGTTGCAGCCGGGTCAACGCAACCGCCAAGTCGAGGTTGGATTTGACGGCTCTCTCGACGAGCGCATTGAGTTCCTGGTCGTTGAGCGATTTCCACCACTGCGCGAGATCCACCGCTGCCGCCGGCCCGGCGGACGCCGTGGCGTGCCCCGGATCGGTTGCCGCGAAGTGCGGCGGTTCATCGGGCGTTGGCGCCCGGTAATTGGGCCCCACCGCACAGCCGGCCGAAGCGACCGCCAGCGCAACCCACAGCGATTTCGCGGCCCTCATGGACGGCACCGTCAGCGCTTTGCCGCAAGGCTTCCGGCGGCGCCCGCACCGCCCGGGGCCGGCCCGCCCGTGTCGTCAGCCGACACCGCCTGGCCGGAGCCTATTTGACTGCCGATGTTCAAGACCAGGCGGTCACCGGCTTTGACCCCCGATGCCAGTTCGACGAGGCTGCCGTTGTCGCGGGCGATCACCACGTCGGAGAATACTATTTTGCTGTTCGCGTCCACCCGCGCCACCTGCGTGCCGGTTGCGCGAAATATCAGCGCCGCGGCCGGCACTTCCACCAACCCGCGCGGCTGCAGCCTGAATGCCACATTGACGTACATGCCGGGCACCAATCGATGGTCGCCGTTCGGCATATCGACTTCCACCCGCATGGTGCGGGCCTGCGCGTTGATGGACTGCGCCGTTCGCGCGATTTTTCCGGAGAAGACGTCGCCCACCGCGCCCGCCGCGCGTATCTGCGCGGGTACGCCCGGATTCATCAACTCACCCGAGGCGCTTTGCGGGACATCCACGAAGATGCGCAGCGGGTCCGTCTGGCTCATCTTGTATAGGGGGGTCGTGGTGGATGAGCTGCCGGCGGTGACCAGATTGCCCACATCGATCTTGCGCTCGGTAATGGTCCCGTCAAAGGGCGCGGTGACCTGTTTGAACTCGGCCAACGCGCTGTATTGGTCGACGCGCGACTTATCGAGCGCGACCTGGGCCCGGGCCGCGTACAGGCGCGCCTGCGCGCTTTGATAATCGGCCTTCTTCGACTCGCGCTCCTGCTCGGAGACGACGCCTTTGGGCGAATCGCGCCATCGTTCATTGGTGGTCTTGCTGAACTCGGCTTCCGCTTCGCGCGCGTCGACCTGGGCCAGCGAGGCCTTCAATTGGGCTTTGGCCGCGGCCAACTCTGCGTCGAGTTCGGGCGTCTCGATGGTGGCGAGCACCTGTCCCCTGGTGACGTGATCGCCGATGTCCACCAGCCACTTCGCGACGTATCCATTGACTCTGGCATAGATCGTGGTCTCGAACCAGGCCGCCGTCTGTCCCGGCAGCACGAGATCCTGGCCCACGGCGGCCGGCCGTGCGACCACCACGTCCACCGGAGGCGGCGTAAGGTAGGCGGTTTCTCCGGCCTTCGACACGGCCAGTGCGTCGACATAGTGGACGATGACCACGGCGATGAAACCGAGAACGAGCAGGCCGGCGGCGATGACGGCGGCGGTTTTCACGCGGCGGCCGGTGCCCGCGTCGAACTCGGTCGAGACCGCCATCGGTTCCATCCGGGACGTGTCGTCGGGAAGTTCGGCCTGCCGCGGGTTCTGCGCAGGAGCCGGCGGCGGCACGAGGTGCTCGTTGTCATGCGGGGACATTGGCTCTCCGGGGCGCTGGAT
This sequence comes from Steroidobacteraceae bacterium, assembly GCA_049510875.1. Taxonomy (GTDB): domain Bacteria; phylum Pseudomonadota; class Gammaproteobacteria; order Steroidobacterales; family Steroidobacteraceae; genus Bog-1198. The sequence goes on along the minus strand of JBEKYO010000042.1, from coordinate 10,842 downwards.
TGGCTGCCGGCTCGGGTCGGCGGCGCAGCAATCGATACATGGTTGGCACGAAAATGAGTGTGGCGAAGGTCGCGAACAGCAAGCCGCCGATCACCGCCCGTCCCAACGGGGCATTCTGTTCACCGCCCTCTCCGATTCCCAGCGCCATCGGCACCATGCCCAGGATCATAGCGCTGGCGGTCATCAACACCGGCCGCAATCGGGTGTAGCCGGCGGTGGCCGCGGCGCGCAGCGGATCATCGCCGGCCTCCATGCGCTGGTTGGCGAAACTGACCACCAAAATGCTGTTCGCGGTCGTCAACCCGATGCACATCAGCGTCCCCATCAGCGCCGGCACGCTCATCGGGGTTTGCGAAAGGAACAGCATCCACAGCACGCCGCCCAAGGCGAACGGCACCGCCATCAGCACGATGATCGGATCGATCCAGCTTTGAAAATTCATCACGAGGAATAGGTACACGAGAACGATGGCCAGGGCGATGCCGGTGAACAGCCCCGCATAGCTCTCGCGCATCGTGTCCACCTGCCCGCTCAAGGTGACCGACATGGCCTTGGATGCATCCGGCCGGTGCTGGGCGAGGACCGCGTCGATGTCCCGCGCCGCGGAATTCAAATCGCGGCCCTGCACATCTGCATGCACGTCGAACACCGGCCGTATGTTCAGCTGCGAGGCCACCATCGGGACCGCTTCGCGCCCGAACGATGCGAGGTTCATCAGCAATTGATTTTGGCCCGCTCCGGCGCCCGAGGTCACCGGCATGGTCTGCAGATCCTGCGACGAAGCGAACGTATAAGTCGGGACCTGCACCACCAGGGGATAGCTCACGCTGTTGCGCGGATCCACCCAGAAATTCGGAGCGGTTTGCGCGCTCGAGTTGGTGGCCACCAGCACGTTGTCGGCGGCTTGCTCTTGCGTCACCCCCTCCTCGGTGGCCAACGCCCGGTCCAACTCCACGGTCAGCGCCGGAGCATTCGGCACCTGGAAGACATGCGAGTCGACCACGCCGGGCACGCGCGTCATCGCATGCGCGATCTCCGATGCCAGCGCAAACGCCGCCGACTGGTCCGGTCCGGAAATCCTGACGTCTATAGGGGCCGGTTGGCCGAAGTTGAGGACCTGATCGACGATATCGGCGGGTTGGAAGAAGAACTCCAATTCGGCGAATCGCGCGGGCAGCGTACGGCGCAGGGTCGCGATCAGCTGTGCGGTGGGCGCATGTTTCTTGGTCAGTGCGACCAGTATCTCCCCGTCCATCGGGCCGACGGTGGCAGAATCGCTCAATGCGATGTTGATTCCGCTGTACGGCAGCCCGATGTTGTCGAGCATCACGTCGATCTGGTCGTTGCCCACCACCTGCCGGATTTGCGCCTCCACCGCGGCGAAATATTCCTGCGTTTTCTCGATTCGGGTGCCGGCCGGTGCGCGCACGTGCAGGCGCATCTGTCCCGCGTCCACCTGCGGAAAGAAATCCCGGCCCAACAACGGAAACAGCAAGGAAGACACGGCCATGAGCACGACGAAGGCGCTTACCGTCAGCGCCGGTTGCGACAGCGTCCAGGACAACGTGTTGCGGTAGCCCTCCCGGAGCGACTCGAACTGCCGTTCGAAACCGGCCTGAAACCGCACGAATGGATTGCTCGAGCGCCGGTGCTCGCCCACGGGCCTGTGTTTCGGCTCCGTATTGAAGTCGTGAACCGATTTTCGCATCAGCTGATTGAACAGTACCGGCACCATCGTGAACGATAGCGCCAGACTCGCGATCAGGGCTCCGATGACGGACAGCGACAGCGGCGAGAACAGGTATTTTGCGGTGCCTTGGAGCAGGAACACGGGAACAAACACGATGCAAATGCACAGGGTGGAGAGGAAGGTGGGGACCGCCACTTCGCTGGCGCCGCTCACGATCGCCTCATGGAGCGGTTCGTCCATCGCCACGTGGCGCTCGATGTTTTCGATGACCACCGTCCCGTTGTCGACCAGAATTCCGATCGCCAGGGCGAAGCCGCCCAGGGTCATCGTGTTCAGCGTCTGGCCGACGAGCTTGATGAACAGCACCGCGGTGACGATCGACAACGGAATCGCCGCAAGGATGATCAGCGACAAGCGCACGTTTCCCAGGAACAGCATGATGACCAGCGCCGTGAGGGCCGCCGCCATGCACGCGCTCAGCAGCACGCTGTTCAGCGCCGCCTTGACGAATATGGACTGATCGAACAGCGCCTTGACCGTCACCCCTTTGGGCAGCACTTTTTCGATGTCGATCAGCGCCGCGCGCACGCCGTCGATCACCGCGAGAGTCGATACGCCGCCAGTCTTGCGAATCACCATCAGCGCACCCGGAGTGCCGTTGACCGACACCGAATTCGTCTGCACCTGGAAGCCGTCGTGAACATGCGCGACGTCCCGCATGAACACCGTGCGCCCGTCCACTGATTTGATCGGGAATGCGTTGATGGCGTCTATGACATCCGGCGAGTTGTTCATGCTCAGGATGTAATCCTTGTCGCCGATCTTGACGTCCCCGGCCGGCAGGATGACGTTCTGATGCTGCAGGGCCAGGCTCACGTCGCTGGGCGACAAGCCCCGCGCCTGCAAGGCATTCGGATCGAGGTCGGCCATGATGACGCGCGGCTTGCCACCATAGGGGTACGGAACCTCGGCCCCGTGCACGACCGCGAGCGCGGGCCGGATGATGTTCTGGCCCAAATCGTTGAGCTTGGTATCGGCCAGCGCTTTGCTCGACAAGCTGAGCTGTATGATCGGCACGTCCGTCGCCCCATAGCGCAACACCAAGGGCGGAGTGATGTTCGGGGGCATGTATTTGAGCACCACCAACGCGCTGCTCGCGAGCTGCGAGACGGCGCGCGTCACGTCCGCGCCCTCGTGGAGATAGATCTTCTCCACTCCGACGCCCTGGTAGCTGATGGCCTCGATGCGCGAAATGTCGTCCACCAGGGAGGCAAGCTGCCGCTCGTGCAACGTCAGGATTCGATTTTGAATGTCGTCGGCGCTCATGCCGTTGTACGTCCACACCACGGCCACCACGGGAATGTCGATTTCCGGAAAGATGTCGATGGGCATGCGCAGCGCGGCGCCGATTCCCATCAATGTGATGAGAATCAGCAGAGCGACGATCGTATAAGGCCGCTTCAACGCTGCTTCGACGACGGACATACCCGGGCCCCTACGGCAATGCCGCCAATCTAGACGAGCCGACGTGCGGCGTCAGGAGCCGAAAGTCACCGCCGGACATGACCAAAGTCACCTCATGGCGCACGCGATTGCTTTCTCGACAATACGGCAAGCTCGGTCCTCGTGTTCGCATGCAGCTTCTCCATGATGCGGCTGACGTAGTTCTTGACCGTGCCTTCGGCCAGGAACAGGGCGCTGCCAATCTGGCGGTTCATCATGCCCTCGCAGATGAGCTCCAGAATCCTTTCCTCCTTCTCGCTCAATCGTTCGGTGGCCGGGGCGCCGCGTTGCGCCGGCGACCCCGCGTCGGGCGGTGCGGCAGGCGCAGCGCCCTGGCGTGGTTCGGATTGCGCGGACGATGCCAGCCGCCGGAATTGATCCATGACCTTTCGCGCGATCTGCGGCGTCAGCCGGGATTCGCCGCGGCGCAAGGCGCGGATGGTTTCGAGCAGTTCATTTTCTTCCGCGTCCTTCAGCAGATAGGCGTGCGCGCCTGCGCGCACCGCTTCGAACACCGTTTCGTCGTCGTTGAGGGTGGTCAGCACCAGAACTTGGCAGGTCGGAAGATCTCGCGTGATCTCGCGGGTGGCGGCAACCCCTCCTTTGAGAGGCATGTGCAAATCCATCAAAATGACGTCCGGCCGCAGCGTGCGCGCGAGCTCAATCGCCTCCACGCCGTTGCGGGCCTCGCCCACCACCTCCATGTCGGGTTCCATGGACAGCAGCATCGCGGCTCCCCGGCGCACCAGCGCCTGATCCTCGGCGATGACGATGCGGATCGCCGCAGAATTGACCGGCTCGGCGGGTGTCACGGGATACTCCTCCGGAGTTTCGAAGATCCATCCGGATGCAATCATGCGACCAGCGGGCCCGCGCTTGGAAGTGACTTTAGTCACCCGCACATTGCCTCCCGTTGCCGGTCGCCGCCCCCGCACTCCGCAGCGTGGCCGGGTATGGGTGGCGCTGTTCGTCTTTAGCGGTGGCCGTCAGTCGCGGTCGTTGCAGGGCGGGGTGGTACCGTCGCGGCACAGTACGGGACCCGCGTCGCGCTGCGCGGCGGCCGGGCTGTCTTCATGCGGTACGGTGCTTCCGGCCACGCAGCCGCACATCAGGCACGCGGTGACAAACAAACCGGTCAGTAGCTTCATGCTCGCTCCTTGCATTCGTAACGGCTCGGCCGCGAACGATATTTCACGGCGATCGGTTCAGGCATCGGCTCTTCGCGCATCCCGGTGCAAGCAGTGTCCTACAGCACGTGCCGTGCCCATACAGTAGTGCGGCCGCTCGAACACTGGATTTACGAGCGTGGCCGCACCGCGTAGAGTTTCCCCATGGCGCGCAGATTCCTCGGTCATCAATCGTTCAAGGGTCGGGGCGCGTTGTCCAATCCGGCCGGAAGATTCGACGCCCTCGCGCTCGAACGGACGGACGATGGGTGGTATCAGGATGAGATCGAGGACAGTCTCGGGGAAACCGTACTGCCCGACCATGCGCGCAGCATCATCGCCACGAACAGCTCGCCTGACGTGGGATTCGACAGGTCCATCAACCCTTATCGCGGATGCAGCCACGCATGCGTTTATTGTTTTGCGCGCCCGAGTCATGCCTATCTCGGACTGTCACCCGGTTTGGATTTCGAGACGAAACTCTTCTACAAAGCCGACGCGGTGCACCTCCTGGAGGCCGAACTCTCGCGGCCCCGATACGTGTGCAAGCCCATCGCCCTTGGCATCAACACCGACGGGTACCAGCCGCTCGAAAGGCGTCTCGGCGTCACCCGCGGCATACTCGCCGTGCTCGCGCGCTGCCGCCATCCCGTATCCATCCTCACGAAGAGCGCGTTGATCGTTCGAGACATCGATCTGCTCGCGGACCTCGCGCAAGACCGCCTGGTCTCCGTCATGCTGAGCATCACGTCGCTGTCCGCCGACATCAAGCGCACCATGGAGCCGCGCGCGGCCTCGCCCCAAGCACGATTGCGGGTCATCGGGCAATTGGCGCAAGCGGGGGTCCCGGTGGGCGTGATGGTGGCGCCGGTGATTCCCGCCATCACGGATCACGAATTGGAGGACATCCTTGGAGCGGCGCGCAGCGCGGGCGCATCGAGCGCGGGCTACGTCCTGCTGCGCCTGCCGCACGAAGTGAAGACGCTGTTTCGCGAATGGCTGAGCGCGCATTACCCCGACCGGGCCTCGCACGTGATGTCGCTCATGAATCAGGCCCACGGCGGCAAGGACTACGATTCCGAGTTCGGCGTGCGCATGCGCGGCACCGGTCCTTACGCCGAGCTGTTGCGTTCGCGATTCGATCTCGCGGCGCGGAGACTAGGGTTCACCGACTCGGACCGGCTGGCCGGCCTCAACACGGAATTGTTCCGGCCGCCGGCGGCGGCGGCGCAGTTGACGCTGGGTTTCTAGCCCGGGCGGCGGCGCTCCTCGTAGGATGCACCCGGACGTCAACTCGGGGCATCGACCCCTGGCCGCCGGCCGGCAACCCACTGCACACTCGGCCCACGTCGATGAAACGGCCGCCGGCCGGTGCGGCGAGCAGGAGTTCACGATGAAAATGGTAGTCAGTATGGCCTTGGCCGCGGCCCTGCTCGCGGCCTGCATCAGCAGCAGCAGCCCTCCGGCGCCGGAAAAGAACACGACGGTGGTCGTGCCTCAACACTCCGGAACTACAGTGATCTGCCAGGACGGCACGCAACCGCCCTGCCGGTAGGAGCCCGATACGCAACCGCCCTGCCGGTAGGAGCCCGATACGCAACCGCCCTGCCGGCAGGAGCCTGTCCGAGCGATCTGTGTGAGCCGCGTTGGCAACGGCCTGCTAGCGCGGGGCGCGCGGCGGCTGGGACTTCTCGGCGGCCGCCTTTCTTGCCTGCCTCCACAGCTGTCCTGCGAACAGCACGCCGGCGCTGTGCACCGGCAGACCCGCTCTCCCGAGCGCCTCGGCCGCCCAGGTATTGCACGTGTGGAACGCCGAATAACCGGGACGTGCACTGAGATAAAGGCTTCCCTCGTAAGGGCCGGGCGCGGCCACCGGAAGCGCATCGGTGGACGGGAGGTCCCGGTCTCCCAGCGACCGCCAGATGAAGTCCTGGGCCGCCAGCAACTGCGCGGGGGAGATTCTGATTTCAATGACCTGCGCCGCACCGAACGCGTCGGCGGGGGTCGCGCCGAGCGCGGTTGCCAGTATCAGCCCCTTCCCGGGCCATAGCGCAGCCAGCAGCGCCGGCATATTGCGATGCTTCGCCATCAGGTACCGTCGATCGCCGAAGCCGAAGAACAGGTAGCGCGCGCCGGGAAATTCCCTGGCGACGGCATCGAGCGGCGCCGTGAGGCTCGCGACGGCGAATCCGACGTCGACGTGCCAGCCGCGGCGCGCGAGGTAGACCGCGGCGCCGGCCTGCGGCGGCCCGTCGCCGGTCGGCTGCGGGCCGGTTTGCGCATGAACCACCGCCCACGCGGACAACAAGGCCAGCGCCAACGCCGCCAGGCGCACCGCTCCGGGCCAATGCGCGCGCCCGGGCTCGCCCGTCTGCGCCCTCCTCCGGCAGTCGGTAATTATCCCCATTCGTCGATCGGTTGGCTCTGCCATCGAATCCTTATCAGCCGAATCTTACGCTGCCCATAGTCGGCCGGGCCTTGTCAACGCCGCGCAAGCGCTTAATCTAGCGTGTCGAGCCCCCGATGGCCGATCCTGGAGAGCCGGTTGAGTGGGAAACTTGCAGAATCCATCGATATCGGGGGACGAGCCGTGACCGCCGACGCTTCGTTTGAGGTGGCGGATGTTCACGAGCCGGAGGTCTCCGGACTGATCGCGCATATCCAAAGCGTCATGGAGCACCAAAAGGCGTTGCTCGCGCGTGAACTGCACGACGAACTGGGCGGATTATTGGTCGGCGCCGTGATGGATCTGGCCTGGGCGGAGCAGCATCTGACGGCTCCTCCGGCGGAGCTGCGGCAGAAATTGATTCGCGCACGGCAAACTCTCGCAACCGCCATCGATTTGAAGCGCAAATTGATCGAGGACCTGCGCCCCACGCTGCTCGACAATGTCGGTCTCTTTGCGGCGCTGAGGTGGCACGTTCAGTCGGCCTGCACCCGCGCCGGCCTGACCTGCATCATCCGAGTACCGGATGACGAGCGGCGCTTTCTGCCCAACATCCCCATCGCGCTATTCCGCATCGTGCAAGAGGCGCTCGCCGTGATCGTGGCCCGCAAGCCGACCGCGTGCGCGGAATTCAGCGTGACCATCAATCAAAAAACCCTCGAGATCGCGGTTCGATGCGCGGCCGCATCCGCGCCGGATGAGGCAGCCGCCGGAACCGACGTTCATTACCTCGCGGCCATCGAGCAGCGGGTGGCATCGCTTGGCGGGGAGTTCCGCTCCAGCCACCTCGAGTCGGGGGGCACCAGCATTACCGCGCAATTCCCGCTCGAGAACACTCTGCTGCCGGCCTAGAATCCGCCGGCCTGGAATCTGCCCGCCTGGAGTCAATGTCTCAGGTACGGGAACTCGCTCGTAGGCCGCGGCGCGGCGATGTGGAATCCCTGGGCGAATCCGATCCCAAGTCGTCCGAGTTCCTGCATGACGTCGATGGATTCGACGCGTTCGGCGATGGTGTGAATGCCCATGGCCCTGCCGACCTGGCTGATCGCCTCGACCATGCTCCGGTCGACCGGATCTCGCGTGACGTTCTCGATGAATTGGCCGTCTATCTTTAGATAGTCGACCGGCAATGTCTTCAAGTACGTGAACGACGAGAGCCCACTGCCGAAATCGTCGAGCGCGAACAGGCAGCCGCGGTTTTTGAGCTCGCGCATGAAATAGACCACGTTGCCGAGATTCGCGATGGCGGCGGTTTCCGTGATCTCGAAGCACACCGCGCCGGCGCTGAGCTCGCGCGGACCGAGCTCCGCAATCAGAAACTCCAAAAAGCGCTCATCGTTGAGCGAGGTCCCCGATAGATTGACGGCGATCGTATAGGGCTTGATGCCGCTGCCGCCGCGATGCACCAGTTGATCCAGTGCCCGCCGCACGACCCAGCGGTCGATCGACGGCATCACGTCGTAGCGCTCCGCGGCCGGTATGAACTCGGCGGGCGAAATCATGGAACCGGACTCGTCGCGCAGCCGCAGCATCAGTTCGAAATGCTCGCGATCGCAGCGATTGGCGCCGATCGGCACGATCGGCTGATAACAGAGCTCGAAACGGCTGTCGTCGCAGGCGCGCGTTAGTTTGGATACCCAATGCATTTCGCGGTGCCGTTCGGGCACGTTGTCCGGTTTGTACAACTGCACGCGGTTGCGGCCCTGATCCTTCGCGGCGTAGCAGGCCACGTCGGCCGCGCTCATCACATTGGCCAAAGTGGGGGTGTCGCTGGTGATCTCCACGATCCCAATGCTGACGCCGACGGCCAATACGCCGTCCTGCCAGACGAATCGATAATCGCGGATGGCTTGCCGCAGCGCTTCCGCCGTGCGCAGCGCCTGATCGAGCGTGCAGCTCTGCAACAGGATGCCGAATTCGTCGCCCCCCAGGCGCGCCAGGGTGTCGCCGCCGCGCACCCTCGATTGCAGCACGCCGGTGACCTGCTTCAGCAGTTGATCGCCCGCCGGATGCCCGCAGGTATCGTTGACCAATTTGAATTGATCCAGATCGAGGTACAGCAAGGCGTACCGGCAGCCGGCGTTCTCGCGCACGCTGTCGACCGCCGCCGTAAGACGATTTTCGAATTCGCGCCGATTGATGAGGCCGGTGAGCGCATCATGGCTCGCCTGGTAGTGCAGCGCACGGTGCAGGCGCCGTTCCTTGCTGACGTCGTGGAACACCATCACGGCGCCGATGAGGTTTCCCGCGCGGTCGCGAATGGGCGCGGCCGAGTCCTGGATTGCAATCTCCTGCCCGCGGCGGTTCACCAGCACGGTGTGTTCGGCGAGTCCGAGCGCCCGGCCCTCCCGCAGGCAGCGCACGACGGGGCTCTCGCTCGGTGCGCGCGTGATCTCGTCAACCAGGATCAAGACATCGCCGATGAGCTGCGCCTGCGCTTCGCGGCTCTCCCACCCGGTCAAGCTCTCGGCGATCGGATTCATGTAGTCGATGCGCCCTTCGGAATCGGTGGTGATGACGGCGTCGCCGATCGACTGAAGCGTGACCTGGGCGCGCTCCTTGGCCTGGAACAGGGCGGTTTCCGCCTTCCTGCGCTCGGTAACGTCGGCAATCGTGCCTTCGAATCCGCTGATGCGCCCTTGTTTGTCGCGCACCACGCGGGCGTTGTCGACGATCACCAACATCGTACCGTCCTTGCGCCGCATGACGTATTCGACGTTGCGGATTTCCCCCTCGCTCTCCATGCGGCGCACGAAACTGTCCCGATCGTTCGGGTACCAATATAGCGAGCCGGCCGGGACCTGATAGATTTCTTCGGCCGACGCGTAGCCCAGCATCTGGACGAACGCGGGATTCACCACCAGGAAGCGGCCGCCGCGCGTCGTCCGGTACACCCCTTCCATGACGCGTTCGAACAGCCCGCGGAACTTCGACTCGCTGTCGCGCAGAGCATCCTCCGCGCAGCGCCGCTCGATCGCGATGCCGGCGATCTGCGCCATGCGCGACATCAACTCGTGATCCCGGGCCGACGGCACGCCCGGTTGGCGTTGGAACACGGAAAATGTGCCGACCAGGGCGCCGTCCGACGCGACGATGGGCGCGGACCACGCAGCGCGCAGGCCGGCGTGCCGCGCGGCCTCGCGGCGACACGCCCAGAATCCATCGAGCTCGATGTCGGGCACGGTTACCTGACGGGCGAGCGAGATTGCCGCCGCGCATGACCCGTAGCGATTGCCGACGGGCGCATGGTCCATGGCGGCCACGAACTCGCGCGGCAGGCTGGGCGCCGCGCCGTAGCGCAGGACCTGAGCTTCGACGTCGAGCAGGTTGATCGCGCAGAAGCTGCCCGCCATCACCCGCTCGATGACCTCCGAGATTGCCTCGAGCACCGACGGCAGCGGCGCATTGGCCGCGATCTTCTCGAATACGCGCCGCTCGCCGCTGGCGATCGCGTCGGCACGCTTGCGCTCGGTGATGTCGGTGATGCTGGCGCGAATCAGACGCCGATCGGAGCTCGGCAAGCGCACGAAGCGCACCTCGCAGGGAAAATGCTGGCCGGCCGAGTCGCAATGCACCCATTCGAATACCGGCGCCGCGCCGGCCAACGCGCCGTCGATGTATCCGCGTGCCACTCCGAACGAGGGACTGCCGTCGAGTTGCTGCGACGGCGTGATTCTGTCCGGTCCGCAGGCCAGGAGAGCGTCGCGCTCCATCTTGAAGAAGCGGCAGGCATTATCGTTGACGTCCACGAATTTGCCGCGGTCGACGTCGAACACGACGATGACCTCCGGTGCATGCTCCACCAGCGTTCGATACCGGGCCTCGCTCTCGCGCATCGAATGCTCGGCCTGGTGCCTCTCGGTGGTGTCTCGTATGCAAAGAATGTAGCCGTCGCGCCGGTCGAGGCTCGCCTTGCTGACCGCAATCTCGACGGCAACCCGCGCGCCGCCCCTGGTCAGGCCCCAGGTCTGGTGCGCGGCCAGATCCACGTGCGTATCGTCGATCGTGACGGCGCAGCGCTCGAGGAAATCGACGAG
>JBEKYO010000041.1:0-30995 GCA_049510875.1 Steroidobacteraceae bacterium | reverse complement strand
CCGCAGCCTTCCAAATCCGCCAAGTCCCTGGCGCCGGCTCCGGCGGCCTCGCGCTCCGGCGGCGGCGCATGACTCGCTTCCTTCAACCCGAGTGGTTGTGGGCACTGACGCTGCTGCCCATCGTGATGCTCTGGCGCGGGCGCAGCGGCCCCATCGCCGCCGTCCAGTATTCCGACATCGGCCTCGCCCGGGACGTCGCCCGCAGCAGCCGCAGCCGCATCGGACGCTGGGTATGGCTGCTGCCGCTGCTCGCCGCGGCGCTCATGATCGTAGGCCTCGCGCGCCCGCAACGGGGTCACAGCCGCACCGAAGTGACCGCGAACGGAATCGATATCGTGCTCGGCCTCGACGTCTCCGGCTCGATGCAGGCGCTGGATTTCCTCATCGACAACCAGCGCGTCAATCGCATCGAGGTGGTCAAATCCGTGGTCTCGCGCTTCATCGACGAACGCCCCAACGATCGCATCGGCTTGATTGCCTTTGCGGGCCTTCCCTACCTCGTGAGCCCGATCACTCTCGATCACGATTGGCTGCAGCAGAATCTCGAGCGGGTCAACATCGGCGGCACCGACGATGGCACCGCCATCGGGTCGGCCATCGCCGCCAGCGTCAATCGCCTGCGCACCACGCCCGCGAAGTCGAAGGTCGTCGTCCTGCTCACGGATGGCGTGAACAACACCGGCAAGATCTCCCCGCTGGCCGCGGCCGAAGCCGCCAAGGCACTGGGCGTCAGAATCTACACCATCGGCGTGGGCGTGCGCGGCAAGGCCCCGATTCCGGTCAGGGACGAAGCCGGCAACATGCGCATCATCATGGCGAAGGTCGATGTCGATGAAAAAACCCTGCAAACCATCGCCGACCTGACCGGCGGCAAGTTCTACCGCGCCACCGACACCGATTCCCTGCAAAAGATCTACGAGCAGATCAACGGTCTGGAGAAAACCGCGCAGACGGTGCAGAAGTTCGAGCACTACGATGAATTGTACCCGTGGGCATTGATGCCCTCGCTGGCCTTGCTGGGAGTGGGATTTCTGTTGCAGCAAACCCGTTATCGGAGGCTGCCGTGAGATTCTCTCACCCCTGGTGGCTGGCGGTGGCGTTGCTCGCCTGCGCGCTGTGCGTAGGCATGTGGCGCCGCCACGATGCGCGCCAGCGCGCCGCGCTCGCCCGGTTCGTGGCGGCGCATCTGCGCAGCGAGCTGACCCAGTCCATATCGACGGCGAAGCGCCGCGTGCAGCGCGGCCTGTTCCTCGCCGCGGCGGTGCTGCTGTGTGCCGCGCTGGCCGGCCCCCAACTGGGCTACCGCTGGGAACAGATCAGCCGGCGCGGCAATGAAATTGTGTTCGCGATCGATACGTCGCGCAGCATGTTGACCCCCGACATCAAACCCAACCGGCTGGCGCGCGCGAAGCTCGCGATCGACGATTTCGCGAATCAATTGGACGGCGACGCGGTCGGCATCGTGGCCTTCGCCGGCAGCGCCTTCCTGGTCTGCCCCCTCACCCTCGACTACGGCGCCTTTCACGAATCCTTGAGCGCCGTCGACACCAACACCATCCCGCGCGGCGGCACCAACATCGCGAGCGCCATTCGCGAGGCACAGGCGGCGCTGCGCCGGCGGCCCGGCAGCGATCGAATTCTGATCCTGGTCACCGATGGCGAGGACCTCGAAGGCAGCGCGTTGGCGGCGGCGCGCAGCGCGAAGCAGCAGGATGGGCTCACCATTTTTACGGTGGGCGTCGGCACCGCGGGCGGCGATCTCATACCGATTCCCGCGGAACAAGGCGGCGGCTTCGTGAAGGACGAGACCGGCCAATTCGTCAAGTCGCGCCTCGATGAGCCCGCGCTCAAGGCCATCGCCCAAGCCACGGGCGGATTCTATGCACCCTTGGGAACACAGGGCGAGGGCTTGGAATCCATCTACAAGACCGCGCTCGGCCCCCTGGCAAAACACGATCTCGCCTCGCGGCAACAGAGGGTGTACACGGAACGCTATCAGTGGCCGCTGGCCGTCTCCTTGGGCTCCCTGCTGCTGAGCTTGGGCGTAGGCACGCGCCGCCGCGCCCCCGCCCGCAGCGCCGTCCCCGCAAGCGCCGCGCGGGTCCGGGTCGCCGCGCTGGCCGTCCTGATGGCGCTCATCGGCGCCGCCCCGCAGCCCACGCGCGCCGCGGCGCCGAACCCCGAGGATGCGTACGCGAAAGGCGACTTCGGCGCCGCCGAGCGTGCCTATGCGGCGGCCGCGCAGCGCGACCCCGCCAAGCCCCTGCTGGAATACAATTTAGGCACCGCCGCGTACCGCGCCGGCCAATTCCCGCAAGCCGCGCAGGCATTTCAACAATCGATCACCAAGGCGCCGTCGAGCGATCCGAAGCGCCTGGCCGACCAGGAAGACGCCTACTACAACTTGGGCAATGCCCTGTTTCGCGCCGGACAGAAAACCGAACAAGCCTCGCCGCAGGAAACCCTGCAAAAATGGAACGACGCCGTCAAAGCCTACGAGACGGCGCTGCAGTTGCGCGCCAATGACGCGGACAGCAAGTACAATCGCGATTTGGTCAAGCGCAAGATCGACGCGCTCAAGCAAAACCAAAATCAGAACCAAAACAAGAACCAGAACAAGAATCAGGGTCAGAACCCGAATCAAAACCCGCAGCCGAATCAAAGTCAGAACCCACCGGATAAAGGCTCGGGCCAGCCGCCGAACCAACCCCAGGGTCAACCGCCGAATCAGCCACCCAATCAATCGCCGAATCAACCGCCGAACCAACCCCAGAGTCAACCGCCGAGTCAGCCGCAAGGTTCGCCACAAAACGCGAACAACAACGGTCAGCAGCAAAGTCAGCCGCCGCCGCAAAATCCTGGTGGACCGCAGGGCCAGCCCCCGCCGCAAAATCCCGGCCCGCAGCCGCCCGCCGGAAACGGCCAGCCCCCGCGCCAAGATCAGGCCGGCGCCGACCCGGACAAATCAGCCGGCGATGATGCCAGTGCCGCGGACGACCAGCCACCTCCCGGACAGATGAATCGTGAGGAAGCGCGCGAGCTGCTCGACTCGGTGAAGGACGACGAACGTCGCGCACCGTTGACGCCGCTCGCGCGCCGCGACTCCTATGACGAACCGCAACAGCCCGTCAAGAACTGGTGACGCGCGGCCGCAGGGCCTGCGCCGCGGCGGCTGGCTCGCGCTCGCGATCTGGCTGTTCGCCGCCAGTCCCGCCCTCGGCAGCGCCCCCCTCGGCAGCGCGCCGCTCGTCAACGCGACCCTCCAGCCCTCGCAAGTCTCGCTGGGCGACTCGGCGGACCTTACCATCACGAGTTCGGGCAGCAGCATGGACTCGGTCAAGATGCCGGAAGTTACCGGCCTGGAATTCCGCATCATCGGCCAGTCGCACCGCGTCGAGATCGTCAACGGCGCGACGCTCGTCACCACCGCCCTCATGGTGCGCGTCACGCCCACGGCGGTCGGCGTATACACGATTCCCGGGTTCGCCTCCAACTCCGAACCGTTGATCCTGCGCGTGAACCCCGCCGGGACCCCGAGCTCCCCTGCGCTGGGCAACCCCAATGGCCCCGGGTCGTCCGGCGCCGCGCGCGCCGACGGCATTCGCATGACCGCGGACGGCGCCGCTTTCGTGCGGATGGTGCTGCCCAAACGGGAAGTCTACGTCGGCGAGAGCATTCCGGTGGACATCGAAGTAGGCATGCGCAACGGCTTCGTCACTTCGCTCAACGGCCTGCCCACGCTCACCGGAGCGGATTTCACGCTCAACAATCTCTCGCGCCAGCCCGAGCGCGTTCCGAAGCTCATCGATGGCAAGGAATACACGCTGTTGACCTGGCACAGCCTGCTCGCGGCGGTGAAGCCAGGAAAATTCTCGCTGTCGGTGGAATCCCCGCTCACGGTGCGCATCCGCACGCGCCCGCCACGCGAATCCCTGCTCGAAGACGCGCTGGGAGACCCGTTCTTGCAGAATTTTTTCGGCGCCACCGTTCCCAAGGACATCACCGTTGCAAGTCCGCCGGCGGAGTTGACGGTGTCACCGTTGCCGTCGGAGGACCGGCCGCCGCACTTCAGCGGCGCCGTCGGGTCGTTCAAGATCGCCGGCGATCTGTCCTCGGCCACCGCTGCCGCGGGGGATCCCCTCACGCTGCGCCTGCACGTGACCGGCGCGGGTAATTTCGACCGCGTCGACAGCGCCATGCTGGAGCACCTCGACGCCTGGAAGACCTATCCGCCCAAATCCTCGTTCAAGCCCAGCGATCCCGTGGGCTACAAGGGCGAGAAGACCTTCGAGCAACCGCTGATCGCCTCCAAGCCCGGCCTGCAAACGCTCCCCGGCGTGGCGTTCAGCTACTTCGACCCCAACACCCGCCGCTACGAAACGGCGCAGAGCGCACCGCTCACCGTGACGATTGCCCCATCGTTGGCGGACACAGCGAGCACCCCTGCCGCATCCGCCGCTGCATCCGCCGCTGCATCCGCCGCCGCAGCCGCGGGCAACACAGCCGGCGCGCAAGGCCCGCTCTCGGGCGCCGGCCTGCGCCCCGATCACGCCGCCGCCCGCGCCGGCGGCGATTCGCTGATCCCGCTGTACCTGCAGCCACGATTCCTCGCGCTGCCCTCCCTGCTGTCGCTCGCCTTCGCGGGCGGCTGGCTCGCGCTGCGCCGCCGCGCCTCCGATTCAACCGGCGCGCGCCATGGCCGCGGCCGCGCCGCCGCCAAGCGCACCCAGCGCACCGTCCTCGCCTTGCAGTCCGCCGCGCGCACCGGCAACGCCGCGCAGTTCTTCAACACCGCGCGCGCCGCGCTGCTGGCAACGGTGGGCGCAGGCCTCGAGGCCGAGAGCGATGCGATCCGCCAATTGTTCGCGCTCGCCGACGAAGCGAATTACTCCGGCGATCAACCCTCCACGCCCGAATTCGCGCGCTGGATCGAGATCGTGCACGCGCGGCTGTCGAAAGAGGACCCATCATGATCGGCATACCACGTCGCTGGATCGTGCCGCGTCAGTGGATCAAGCCGCAACGCGGGATCGCGCTCCGTCAGTGGATCATGCCGCGTCAGCGCACCATGCCGCGTCGCTGGATCATGCCGCGTCGCTGGATCGTGCTGGGCATCGCCCTTGCTCTCGCGGCGGGCCTTGGCCGCGAGGCCCGCGCGGACGACGCGGGCTACTCCGCGGCCACTCTGTACAACCAAGGCAATGCCTACGCACGCGCCGGAAAGCCGGGCCTGGCCGTGCTCAACTACGAGCGCGCGCGCTTGCTCGCGCCGGGCGATCCCGACATCGAGGCCAATCTTCGCTTCGTGCGCGCGGCGTCCCACCTGCCGACCGACCCACCCGGAAGGTTCGACCGCGCGCTCACCATGGCGACGCCAACCGTCGCGGCGTGGCTCGGCGTCGCCGGCGTTGTCGCGCTCGGGGCTGGCCTCATCTTAGGGTGTGTTGCCGCGCGGCGCCGATGGCTGCACCGCGCCGTCATGGCCATGGGCGTTCTGCTGCTCGGGGTCACCATCGGCAACGGCGTGACACTTTGGCCGGCGCTGCACGCCGCGGTGGTGGTCGCGAGCACCGCGCCCGTGCGCGTGTCGCCCGTTCCCATGGGCGATCCGCTGTTCTCCTTGCCCGAGGCGGCCACCGTGACCATTGCCGCCGAGCACGAAGACTTCGTACTCGTGCGCACCGCGGCGGGCAAGACGGGTTGGGTGTCGCGCGCGAACCTCGTGCGGGTCGTGCCGTAGTCTTAAACGCTCATACTGTAAACGTAGCTCGTGGAGTCGGTCGCTGAATGCACCCGCCGAACAATCAAGGCCGCTATCGCCATTCGCGTTACGGCTATTGCAGCCCGAACGCTCCGCGTCCGGCCTCATCGGTGAGTTCCAGAATGCGGCCGCCGCCGCGGGCCACGCAGGTGAGCGGGTCGTCCGCGATGACCACGGGCAGACCCGTTTCCTTCATGATCAATTTATCGATGTCGCGCAGCAGCGCGCCGCCGCCGGTGATGACGATGCCGCGCTCGGCGACGTCGCCGCCGAGATCCGGCGGGGTCTGTTCGAGCGCCTGCCGCACCGCGCTGACGATACCCTGCAGAGGCTCCTCGAGCGCCTGCAAGATCTCGTTCGAGTTCAATGTAAACCCACGCGGGACGCCTTCCGACAGATTGCGTCCCCGCACCGAAATTTCGCGCACCTGGTCGCCCGGATAGGCCGAACCGATTTCGATCTTGATGCGTTCCGCCGTGGTTTCGCCGATCAATATGCCGTAGTTGCGCCGCACGTATTGCACGATGGCCTCGTCGAACTTGTCCCCGCCCATGCGCACGCTCGCCGCGTAGACGATGCCGTTCAGCGACACCACCGCCACCTCCGAGGTGCCGCCGCCGATGTCGAGCACCATCGAGCCGCGCGCCTCATGCACCGGCAGCCCCGCGCCCACCGCGGCTGCCATCGGCTCGGGCACGATGTCGACACTGCGCGCGCCCGCACCCTCGGCGGATTCCTTGATCGCCCGGCGCTCGACCTGGGTCGAGCCGAAGGGCACGCACACCAGGACCCGGGGACTCGGACGAAAGAAGCGATCGCCGTGCACCTTGTTGATGAAGTACTGAAGCATCTTTTCCGTGTAGGTGAAATCGGCGATGACGCCGTCCTTCATCGGCCGCACCGCCGTGAGATGGCCGGGGGTTCGGCCCAGCATCTTCTTCGCGTCGGCGCCCACCGCCACCACTACTTTGCCGCCGTGCCGCGGGTCATCTTGCACGGACACCACCGAGGGCTCGTTCAGCACGATGCCCTTCGACTTGACGTAGATCAATGTGTTGGCGGTGCCCAGATCGATCGACAGATCATTGGAAAAATGACCGCGAAAGCGCTTTATCAAAGACACTGAAAGGATCCGATGTCTGCTGTCGTTCGACACTCGTGCATGAAAACTCTCTGACGACTGATCCGCCGCCGCGCTGCTGATATCCCGTGGAGGGGCGCAATGATGCGCCCAGCCGGCCTCGAACGCTACGTCGGCACGCTGTCTGCAGTGTGGTTGCCGGCCACCGACGAGCTCTACGATTGACGCCGGTTAAGCTGCAACATCATGCCGCGACAGTCAAGCGACTGCGTCGCACCGCGAGCGAGCGCCTCACCCCTCCATGTCGTGCTGAATGGAGGCGAGGATCTGCGGCGACGTGGCCTTGAGCGCCGCGAACCAGGCGGCGCCGACCGCCAGGTAGGCGAAGAAAATGTAGGGCAGGATGTTGTAGGGATACTCCGGAGCCGGATACACGCTGCCGACGATGACGAACGACATCAGCGCCGACCCGGACGCGCCGATCAGCACATGGCGCGGCTTCATCTCGCCGCTCTTGCGCAAATCCATCGGCGCCACCACGCACAACATCAAATACACCACGACGAATCCGAAGCTCGCGAACGTACCGGACCATCCGAATGCATTCAACAGTCCGGCCGGCAGCAATCCGACACAGATAATCGCGAGCAGTCCGCCGCAGCACAGTACGGCGCGGTGCGGCGTTCTATGCGTGTCGTGCACCAGGCCCATCGAGCGATGCAAGAACCGATACTTGCCCATGGAGTACAGCAGCCGTGCGGCCGCATTGACGCTGGCAAGACTGCATGCGAACACGCTGATCATCGCGGCGAAATACACGATCATCGAGCCCCAGCCCAATCCGGCCTTGGCCGCCACGTCACCGAACGGCGCCGAGCTCGCGCCCAGCGCCGCGGTATCGTCCCGCATGCCGAACACCATGAAATACGCGATCAGCGTGAAGAAGATTCCCGCGAAGGCGCCGCACCCGATCACCGCGAGCGGAATGTTCCTGCGCGGATTGGCCGACTCCTTCGCCAGCGTCGCCGAGCTCTCGAATCCCACGAAGCTGAAAATGACGAAGGGCAGCGCCGAGAACACCGCGCCGTACTTGAAGGAGGAGATGTTGAGCTGCGCGGGGTCGATCACGGTTCCCTGCAGACGCACGATCAGCGCGGTGATGCCGAGGATGATCCCGATCGATATGACTTCGAGCACCAATCCGGTGCGGGACGACAATTTGATGTCCCGGTAAGCCGCGTAGATGACCGCTGCGATGAACATCAGCATGAGGGCGGAATTGGCCGCGAGGTTCAGCCGCACGCCCAGCACAGCGAGAAAATTTCCGAGGAAGATCACGAACGACAGGGTGACCGCAACCGCGGTGAACAGGTACGCGCTCACCATGGCCCATCCCGCCATGGCGCCCGCGAACGGCCCGAAGGTGCGGCCGATGTAGACGAAGTACGCCCCCGCTTCCGGATGCCGCGCCGCCAGAACGCCCACGCTCGCCGCGACGATGACGACGCCCAGGGTACCGATGAAATACGCCATCCAGCAGCCGATCCCGGCAAGGCCCGCGACCACGGAAATATTCAGCGCCGGCGTTAGCGTCGGGGCGATGGCGGCGAGCGATTGACCGACGACTTCGACCAATCCCAGTGCGCCGCTGCGCAATTGTGGTGCGGACTTGACGCCGGCGATCTCGTCGGTTGCTGCGCTCATGGCGGAATGGCTCCTCTCGACTTGCCTGGGATGCCCCATTCCTAACATGGCCGGCTCCGGGATCATAGTCATGATCCCTCGCGTAGCGTAAGCGTGCGGGTGAATCTCCTGCGCTCCGGGATCAAGGTCATGCTCGGTGGCGTGGCATAAGCCTGCGCCGGGTGAACCTCCTCCGCTGCGCGCTGTCTTGTCATGCATGGCTCGAGAACGCCTCATGCGCGCAGGTCGGCGCAGCAACCCCACCGCCATCGAGGATCCGCCGGGCCCGTGCTACCCTTAAGCCCATGAAAGTCAGCCCCCGTACCGTGAATTTGGCCGAGAATTTGACCCGAAGTGATCGCCCCAGGACGGAGCGGCGCCGGGCAGCGGCCGTGCTCGTCTCGCTGCTGCCGGCGCTGGTGCTGGCGCTGAGCACGGCCGGTCTCGCGCACGCCACTGTCTTTCCGCTGCCGAGCACGGATGACCCGGTGTTCGGCGAGGATCAGACCGTCACCACCGTGTACGAGGACACGCTGTACGATCTCGCCCGCAAGTACAGCTTGGGCTCTGAAGAACTGATTCGCGTCAACCCCGGGGTCGATCCCTGGATTCCGGGCGCGGGCAAGACAATCGTCATTCCGGGCCGTCACATTCTCCCGCCCGGCCCGCGCGAAGGCATCGTCGTGAACCTCCCCGAGCACCGGCTCTATTACTTTCCCAAGCCCAAGCGCGACGGCTCACGCGAAGTCATCACCTACCCCGTGAGCATCGGGAAAATGGACTGGCGCACGCCGCTGGGACTCACCCACGTGATTCAGAAGATCAAGGATCCCGTGTGGTATCCGCCGAAGTCGGTGCGTGAGGAACACGCTGCCGCCGGCGATCCGCTGCCGGCCCAGGTCCCGCCAGGCCCGGACAATCCGCTGGGCAACTTCGCCATGCGCCTGGCGGCCGGCAACGGCAGTTATTTGATTCACGGAACGAACAATCCCATCGCCGTGGGCCTCGCCGTCACTCACGGCTGCATCCGCATGTATCCCGACGACGTGCAGGCGCTGTTTCCGCTGATCCCCGTGGGCACGCCGGTACGCCTCATCAACGAGCCGCTGAAGGTGGCCTGGGTCGATGGCGAACTGCTGCTCGAAGCGCACCCGCCGGTGGACGCCGAAGGCCAGAGCTTCGAACCCAACCTCGACCAATTCTCCGAGCTGCTGCAAAAAGCGGTGGGCGACAAGACCGTCGCCATCCACTGGGATTACGCGCGCGAAGTGCTGCAGAAGGCCGACGGCGTGATCGCCACCGTGGGCCTCGAGGCCGATCTTCCCGACGCACCGTCGTCTGCCCAAGCCCAGTCGCCGGTCGACAGGCCGGGTGCGCCCGTCGTCAAACCCGATGCGCCCGCCATCAACGCGGTTGCGCCGGTCGACAAGCCGGGTGCGCCCGCCGTCAACGCGGTTGCACCGGTCGACAAGCCGGGTGCGCCCGCCGTCAACGCGGTTGCGCCAGTCGACAAGCCGGGTGCGCCGGTCGCCAAGGCGGCCATGCCGGTAGACCAATGAAGGGCCAATGACGGCGCGCTCCATCACGCGCTAGTCCTACATTCTTTCGGGTCGTTCGCCCCATGAGCACCGGCCCGCGCCGCCGCATACTTCGGGGCTCCGCTTTTTTCGGCCAAATCAAGGAACGGATATGAAGCGCTCACCGCCCGTGCGCGGCGGAATCGTGCGGGGTCCGCGCGCGGCGTCCGCGCTGGCGTTGGCGCTCATCGCGATGCTGGCGGCAACATTGACGCCGATCGCCGGCAGGGCGGCCGATGCCGCGCCCGCCGGTTACGCCGCGCTGGTGCGCCGGGTCGCGCCCAGCGTGGTCACCGTCATGGTCGAAGAACAAGGCGTCAGCGCCGGGCAACGCGCCGCCGAGCGAGCGAGTCCCGACAGTGACTATGACGCGGTGGGCCAACTCATTCGACGCCTGCTCTCCGGCGCGGCCGGCAACCCGAGCGCCGACGAGCGCGCATCCTCCGCGCTCGGCTCCGGCTTCGTGATCCGCGCCGACGGCCTCATCGTCACCAACCGCCACGTTGTCCTCGGCGCCCGGGTGGTGCGCGTACGGCTGGCCGACGGGCGCGAGTTTCCGGCCAAGATCCTGGGCGCCGACGCCGTCACCGATATCGCCTTGCTGAAAGTGGATGCCGGCCATCTTCCGGGGCTGCGGCTCGGATCCTCGGATGCCGTCGCCGTGGGCGACGCGGTCATCGCGATCGGCAATCCCTTTGGCTTGGGGCAATCCGTGAGTGCCGGCATCGTGTCGGCGCGGGCGCGTATCCTCGAGGACGACCCCTACATCGATTTCCTGCAGACCGACGCCGCGATCAACCGTGGCAACTCCGGCGGCCCGCTACTCGCTCTCGACGGCACCGTCGTCGGCGTGACCTCGGCCATTTTTTCGCCGAGCGGCGGCTCGGTGGGATTGGGCTTTGCAATTCCGGCCGAGACGGTGACCTCCGTCATCGGCCAGTTGGAAGCGCACGGCCACGTGGAGCGCGGCTACCTGGGCATCTCGGCTCAAGCACCCACGCCGCTGCTGGCCAAGGCCCTCGGCATGAAAACAGCGACCGGCGCCTTGGTGACCGGTGTGGATGCGCCCGGACCATCGGAGGGTGCGCTGGTGGTGGGCGATGTCCTGCTCAAGATCGGCCCCCGCAAAGTGACGTTCAAGGATTTGAGCAAGGTGATGGCGCGATTGAAGCCGAAAGATCTGGTCGTGGCGACCGTGTTTCGCTCGGGCACGGAACAGACCGTTGCGCTCACGGTCGGCCGGCTCCCCGAGCCGCCCGCCGACCCGGCGCTGACGGGCGACCAGGATACGTGGATACCGGCGCTGCACCTCGGCGTGGCCAACACCACCGCGGCGATCCGCCAGGCCATCAAGGCGCCCGACGAACCCAACGGCGTCATCGTCACTCAGCTTCGTCCCGCCGGGCCGGGATCGTTGGCGGGACTCAAGGTGGGCGATCTCATCACTCATGCCGGCGTCAAGCCGGTGAGCGACGTGAGCGACATCGCGCAGCTCGCGAAACCCACTCCCGAGAAACCGGTGCTCGTCCGCGTGGTTCGCGACGGCATCGCGAGCTTTGTCGCGGTGACCGGCGAGTCCGAATCGCAGTTTCCATGACCCGCCGCGATGCGGCGGGCGCTAAAAGAGTTCGACGTTGGCCCCGCGGTTCGCCGCCGCCGATTCCTTCGAGTCCCCGGACGCGCCAGAGCTGTCCGAGGGTGCGCGCCCCATCCTGAGAATGCCGCGGACGCGTTCATGCA
The DNA here is from genome assembly GCA_049510875.1 of Steroidobacteraceae bacterium. Taxonomy (GTDB): domain Bacteria; phylum Pseudomonadota; class Gammaproteobacteria; order Steroidobacterales; family Steroidobacteraceae; genus Bog-1198. The sequence continues at coordinate 19,153 of JBEKYO010000041.1, read as the reverse complement.
GCTCACTCCACTCGGCCGGCGACTTGGAATCGGCGCCGGTCGACAGGAATTCCGTCAGACACGCAAGGCTCGCGCAAACATGCGTCAGGCATTGCACCAGACGGTCGTGAAACTGCACGGCCGTGACGCTCTTCGATCCCTTCGCCTGAAGCTCATCGTGCAATAGCATCAGATCCTGAAATACGCGAGCCGGAGAACCCGAGAAGTCGAACAGGCAACGCGCCACGGTTTGCGCGGCGCTGCCCATCATGTAGGCCGACTCCACCAGCGTTGCGGCAGGCCCATTCGTCTCGAGCAGGGCGGACTGGATTTGCGCCACAATCACGGCGAGCATGGAAATCAATTGCTCTGCTTGCTGGCGCTGCGGGGTCTTCGGTTGGGTTGGTGTTTTGTCCATGATGATTGCAGCTCAACGCGGCGCGGGACCACGTTCTCCTTGAGTCACAGTACCCGGGCGATCGTCGCCAGCAATTGTTCGGAATTGAATGGCTTTACGAGCCAGCCCGTGGCGCCGGCTTCCTTACCGAGCAATTTCTTGTCCTGCCCCGACTCCGTGGTGAGTATCAGAATCGGAGTGCCTTTGTACGCGGGCAGCCTGCGCAGCTCTCGCGTCAGGGTGATACCGTCCATGCGCGGCATGTTGATGTCCGTCAAGACGAGATCCGCGACGTTCTCGCGCGCATACTCCAATGCTTCGATCCCGTCGGTCGCTTGGAATACCTTGTAGCCCTCACCGGCGAGCGTCAACTGCATCACCATGCGCATCGATGGCGAGTCGTCGACGGTGAGTATCATTCTTGCCATTATCTTCCATTCTCCAGAGATGCCAATTGTCGGCCCGGCGGTAGCGATGCCAATGTCGGCCCGACCGTCCCGACAAAATCCGCTTTTGCACTGCGGGACCGTCTTGCGCCCATGGTGCTGATTGTGGGCCGCGAAGGGCGGGGTGTGTTTCACATAAATGATAGGTTCCGCCGTGCCGGGGCAAGCGGATTGTCAGCCGGCACCGGGTACTTGCCGCAACGACGGCGCGAGCCGTTCCCGTGCCGTCGTGTAGGGCATTCCCCTAACGGCGCCGCCCCCCTGCCCCGCGCGGGAAGGATCCGAGCTGATATTCGGCCGCCGCAACGTCTATGATAGGGAGATCGCTCCCGGGCTATCCATTCAGGGATAACCTTCCCGTGGGCGTTTGGGCCTGGGGGAAGAACCACAATGCGGCGATCCTGATGACGCCACCAACGGCGAGCGACAGTATGCTGGGGTCCCCCGCGGCAAACTCCCTGATGGAATCGGTGGCCGACACCACCTCGCACCGCGACCGAGACTCGCTCAATGGCGCCGTCGCGCGGCTGATTCTCGAGTTTCTCGATGCCGAGTCCGTGACGCTCTACCGATTCATCGACGATCAGCCGGTGACACGCTTGATGCCGCTGGTCGCCGCGGCACGCGGGACCCCGGAGGTCTCGTCGAGCCACCCCGATGATCTCTCGACCCTCCCGACCCTGGACGATGTGCCGTCATGGAAGGACTGCGTGCGGCAGCGCCAGGTGGTGCAGTACCAGGACGCGCCCGGCGCTGAGTTCGCGATCTTTCCCATCGAATCGGCGCGCGAGGTGATCGGCCTGTTGGTACTCCAATGCGTCAACGCGCTGGCGCAGCGCGACGTCCATCTGGTTGGCGCGATCTTGCGAATTCTGAAAAACCACATGGAGCTGCTCGACTACGGGGAACGCGACACGCTCACCCACATGCTGAACCGCAAAACGTTTCCGGCACGATTTGCGAAACTTCAGCGCCCCGTGGCGGGCTCGAACGCGACGGAATTCTGCTGGCTGGGCCTGGTCGACATCGACAAATTCAAATCCATCAACGACAGCCACGGCCATCTGTTCGGCGACGAAGTGCTGCTGCTGCTCTCTCAGATCATGCAGCAATGCTTCCGCGGCGCGGATCAGCTGTTTCGCTTCGGCGGCGAGGAATTCGTGATTGTCCTCGATCGCGCCACCCCGGACGGCGCGCGGATTGCGTTCGAGCGTTTGCGCGAAGCCGTGGAATGCTTCCGTTTCCCGCAGGTCGGGCGGGTGACCGTCAGTCTGGGTTATACGCAGATCCGCCCGGACGACGGCCCCACCACGTGTATCGAACGCGCGGACGCCGCGCTTTACTATGCCAAACATCATGGACGCAACCTGGTTTGCCACTTCGACGAATTGGTCCTGGCCGGCGAACTCACCGCCAAGGCGGGCGACGGGGGCGCCGCGGAGCTCTTCTAGCGATCCTCTGGCGCGATCCTCTCGCGCGATCCTCTGGCGCGATCCTCTCGCGCGATCCTCTCGCGCGATCCTCTCGCGCGATCCTGTTGCGATCCTCTGCGATCCCTTGGCGATCCTTTAGCGATCCTTGAGCGGTGCCCCGGCGCTAAGCCAGCGTCGGCGCGCGCTGTTCGATGTTGAACACCAGACCATAGGGGTCGCGGATGTAGCAACGCGGCACCGCCGGATCCTCTTCCAGTACGGTGCAGCCCGCCGCCAACAGCGCGGACTTCGCCGCGTTCAGGTCCGGCACGAGAAAATCGAATACCGGCCCGTGCGCGGGACCCTCCTCGACATACAAGCGAAACGCCCCCGCCTCGAAACCCACCAGCGACCCGCTGCTGCTCGCAATCTTTAAACCAAGCACGCTCTCGTAAAAGCGCGTCGCCGCGCTGAAGTTCGTAGTGCGAATGATGACGTCCCGCGAGGCTCGAAATTCATTGGCCATAGCTCCCCCTCGAACGACCTTATTCCGCTGCCCTATTCCCCTGCTTGTTCCCCTGCTTATTGCGCTGCTTATTCCGCGACTGTATTCCGAAGCCTATTCCGCGGGCTTTTTCCGCCGCCTTATTCCGCTGCCTTATTCCACTGCCTAATTCCACTGCCTTATTTCAATGCCGTATTCCGCGGCCTCATTCCGCGCCCATACGAGCTATGCTTGACAGCCAGGGCTCGCCCATCATAAGCGCGCACGCCAGAGCGCCGCAGCAACTTTATTGAACCCGCGCGCGCTACCGCGCACGGTCCTAACACATAGCGGGGACAAGGTATGGGATGTCAGGTCTTCCGACGAGCGAGGGCCGCAGTGGCGGCCGCCGCACTGATCGCGAGTTCAGCGCTGGCGCAGCCCGCCACGACGCCGCCAGCCGATCCCGCCGGTGCGAAAACCACCGATGAACGCATCACGGAATTGTCGCGCGAGGTGGAAGACCTCAAGGCGCTGGTGCATCAACTGCAGAACCAGCTCTCGAAGGTGACCTCGGCGCCGCCGCTCGCCACGGTCCCGACTGCGCCACCCGTGGGCGCTCCCACCACGGGTGTGCCGGCCTCGGGCGCACCGGTCGCGGGCGCTCCCGCCACGGGTGCCCCGGCCGCGGGCGCCCCTGCCGCTGGTGCTCCGGCCCAAGTGGATCCTTTGCACGGCGTCACGATCAACGCGATGCTCGACGGCTATTACGAATACAACTTGAACGCGCCGATCGGCCGCGTGAACTACTTGCGCGCCTACGACGTGAGCAGCAACAGCTTCAGTTTGAATCAGGCGGATCTCATCCTGGAGCGCGCGCCCGACATCACCGCGGACCGGCGCTTCGGGATGCGACTGGACCTCCAGTACGGTCAGGCCACCTCGACGCTGCAGGGAAATCCTGCCAACGAACTGCGGCCGGACGTCTACCGCGATATCTTTCAGGCCTACGGCACCTACGTGTTTCCCGTCGCCGACGGCCTCACCGTCGACTTCGGCAAATGGGCAAGCTCCATCGGCATCGAGGGCAACTACACCAAGGATCAGCTGAACTACTCGCGCTCCTTCTGGTTCGACTATCTGCCCTTCTATCACATGGGCATCCGCTCGAAACTGGCGATCGACGACCAAGTCTCGGTCAATCTCTGGATCACCAACGGCACGAATCAAACCGAAGCGTTCAACAATTACAAGGACCAGCTGCTGGGAATCGTGGTGACGCCCACGGCGTCGATCAGCTGGACGGTGAACTTCTACAACGGCCAAGAGCATCCCGACGTCATCTACGTGCAGAACCCGACGCCCGCCCAACTGACCCTGCCGAATCAGCAAGGCACATATATCCTGCCCATCGCGAATCCGCCGACCGGGCACCTCGAGATTCTCGACACCTATGCATCGTGGCAGCCGACGCACGCGCTCACGCTGGCGGCCGAGGCGGACTACGTACAGGAGCGCCTCTACGCAAACTCGACGCCGCAACGCGTCGACGGTGGCGCCCTCTACCTGGGCTACCAGATCTCGACCACCATGGCGTTCGCTGCCCGCGCCGAATACCTTGCCGACATCGGCGGCCTCTACAGCGGCGCAACTCAGTACCTCAAGGAAGGAACGCTGACGCTCGATTACCGTCCCGCTGAAGGTTTTTTGTTGCGAGGCGAACTGCGCCGCGACCAGTCGAACCAGCCCTACTTTCTCGGTCACTCGCTCGGCGACCTGCAGACCGCGCAACCCACCGTGGGCGTCGGAGCCGTTTGGTGGTTCGGACAGAAGCAGGGCGTCTGGTGACGCACCGCTGAGCGCGTCGCGGCGCCGGTGAGTGCGTCGCGGCGCAGGTGAATGAGTCTCGGCGCACGTATACACGTACGCACGTATGCTCATTTGTGAGAAGAACTTCACAATCACCACCATTATTGTAGGGTATTCTCCGCCACACTAAGTTGGCGGTAAGAGTTTCTCGCTATATCTCTCTCGCGAAACGACACCGACTCGGCAGGCTGGCTGGCAATGACCCGACGCATTCGCGTCGATCACTGTCCGAGTGCGGTATTGAGTTGACTAGGCGTCGGTCCCGGAGCCCCGCGGCCGATCCACACGGACGTTGCACATCGGATGATGACGTCGACCATCAATAAACAACTTTGGATGTCCCTCATGAATCATTCATTCGCTGCTCGCTCCACACTTAAATCACGGCTGGGATTCACATCGATGGCGGCGACGCTATTGCTGGGTCTCACCGCGTTGATCGCGGGATGCGGCGGGGGCGGCTCTTCGGCGCCTGCGCCTACGCCGACACTCACATCCATTTCGCTCACTGCCGTGGAATCAAGCCTTGCGGCGGGGTTGACCACTCAGTTTACGGCGACCGGCATGTACAGCGACGGCTCGAAACAGAATCTCACAGCGACGGCAACCTGGAGTTCGTCGAGTGCCGCGGTGGCTTCGATCAGCACCACGGGGAGCACCATCGGGCTTGCGACCGCGCTCAGCGCCGGTTCCACGACCATTACCGCAACCTCGGGCGGCGTGTCCGGTACCATGACCCTCACGGTGACCGCCGCAACGCTGGTGTCCATCGGCGTGACGCCGGCGAAGCCCACGATCGCCAAGGGCAGCACGCAACAGTTCGTCGCGATGGGGACCTACACCGACAGTTCGACGCACGTGCTCACGACCGCCGTGACATGGGCCTCCTCCGCCACGGCGACGGCCACGATCAGCAACACGGCCGGCACGAACGGTCTTGCGTCCGCAGTCGCGGTTGGGACCACGTCCATCACCGCGGCCCTGGGAGGCATCACCTCGCCGGCGGTCACATTCACCGTGACGCCCGCGACGCTGGTATCCATCGCCGTCACGCCGGCGATTCCCTCGATCGCGAAGGGCACCACGCAGCAATTCGTCGCGATGGGCACCTATAGCGACCATTCGACCCAGGTTCTCACGACCACGGTGACATGGAATTCCGCCACCACGGCGACGGCCACGATCAGCAACACGGCGCCGACGAAAGGTCTGGCGACTTCGGTGGCGGCCGGGACCACGGCCGTTACCGCGGCAGTGGGCGGCATCACCTCCCCCGCGGTCACCTTGACCGTCACGCCCGCAGTTCTGGTATCCATCGCCGTCACGCCGGCGGCGCCCTCGATCGCGAAAGGCACCTCGCAGCAATTGGTGGCCACCGGCACCTACAGCGACCATTCGACCCAGGTTCTCACCACCGCCGTGACATGGAACTCCGCCACCACGGCGACGGCCACCATCAGCAACGCATCGCCCACTCAGGGACTCGTGACCTCGGTGGCGGTCGGGACGACGGTCATTACCGCGGCGTTCGGCGGCATCACCTCCCCGTCGATCACCCTGACCGTGACGCCCGCTGTGCTGCTGTCCATCGCCGTCACGCCGCCGACGCCCAGCATCGCGAAAGGCACCACGCAGCAGTTCGTCGCCACCGGGACCTATTCCGACACGTCGACGCAAGTCATCACGACTGCCGTGACGTGGAACTCCGTGACTACGGCGACCGCGACGATCAGCAACGCCGCCGGCTCGAATGGCCTGGCAACCGCGCTGGCGATCGGGACGACGGCCATCACGGCCACCGATCCCACGACCCAGATCGCATCCCCGGCAGTCACCCTGACCGTGACGGCGGCGACGCTGGTGTCCATCGCCGTCACCCCGTCGACGCCCAGCGTTGCGAAGGGCACCACGCAGCAGTTCGTCGCCACTGGGACCTACACCGACGCGTCGACACAAGTGCTCACGATGACCGTGACGTGGAACTCCGTGACCACGGCGACGGCCACCATCAGCAACGCCCCCGGCTCGAATGGCCTGGCAACCGCGCTGGCGGTCGGCACGACGTCGATCACGGCCACTGACCCCGTGAGCACTATCGAGTCCCCGGCGATCACCTTGACGGTGAGCACGGCCACGCAATATGCCTACGCCACCAATTTCGGCGCCGGCACGGTATCGCAGTTCGGCATCGGTGCCGATGGCGCGATCAATCCCATGGACACGCCCACCGTGACCGCCGGCACCTCGCCGTACGCCATCGTGGTCGATGCGACGGGTCACTATGCCTACGTGATCAATTACGGTTCGGCCAACCTGTCGCAATACACCATCGGCGCGAACGGCGCGTTGAGCCCCATGGGCACGCCCACCGTGGCGACCGGAAATGGCCCGAACGGCATCGCCATCAATGGCAGCTATGTCTACGTCGCGAATATCACGGACGGTACCGTGTCGCAATACACGGCAACGGCGGGCGCCCTGGCGCCCCAGGCCACCCCAACCATCACGCTGGCCGCCGGTGTCGACGTAGTTGCCGTCAACCCGGCCGGGACTTTCGCCTATGTGGCGAATTACTCGACTGGCGTGATTGATGTGTTCAGCATCACCGCGGGGTCGCTCAGCACGACGCCGACGAGCAGCGTCACGTTGGTAGGGGCAGCGGGAGCCCAACCCAACTCCATGGTCATCGACCCGACAGGCTCATATCTCTATGTCGCGAATCTGGGCAATGCCACGATTTCGCAGTACACCATCGGGGGGGCCGGCGCGCTCACCCCGATGACTCCCGCGAACGTGACGCAGAACGCCAGCTCCCTCACCTTGAGCCACGGGGGTGCATACGTCTATGCCACGAATCCCGCGACCAGCACCGTCGTGCAGTTCACCATCGGGGCGGGCGGCCCGCTCAGCCTGACCAGCTCCGTGCAGAATACGACGACGATGGTCACTCCCTACGCCCTGGCGGTTGATCAGACCGGCGACTACGCCTATGTGGCGGATCGCGGCGCAAGCATGGTTGCGCAATTCACCATCGATGGGACGGGGGCGTTGGCGGCGCAGAGCATTGCGACCGTGCCCGCCGGAACGAATCCGACGTCCATCGTCACGTCGCTCGCCTATTGATTGCGGCAATTCGATCAACCGGTACCGCGGTGCACTCCAGCACCGCGGTACCGGTTGCGCTGCACCGTTTCAGCGCGCGCAATGAGACCATCGCGTGTCGGAACTTGAACCGCCAAAGATCTGCGACGCGCGTCACGAATTGCCCTGCCGTCCATCGTGTAGCCTGTAGGGGATTGCACTACACGCTCGATTCGCTCGCCTATTTCATGACTGACTGACGTCGTGAACATATCTCGTCCGCTCTCGAGAATGCTTGCGCAGTTTGCACTCATGGGCGCTGCAAACGCTTGCAGCCCCACACATGGACGGTGAGAATTGACCATTGACTTTGCCCACCAACACTCATCGCCCGGGATGTGCCGCATGATTTCCAACTTCGCCGTTCGCTCCTCGCGCAAGCCATCGCTGGGTTTCAAATCGATGACGGCAGTGCTGCTGCTCGGCATCACCGCATTCATTGCGGGATGCGGCGGCGGAGGCGGCGGCGGAGGCAGCCCTCCGCCACCCGCACCGACGCTCTCGTCGATCTCGCTCTCCTCGACCACCGCCACCGTGTCCGTGGGCTCGACCGCGCAGTTCACCGCCACCGGCGTATACAGCGATGGCTCGAAACAAACACTGACCTCGGCGACCTGGTCCTCCTCGTCGCAGACCGTGGCAACCATCAGCTCCGGCGGGCTCGCGACCGGAGTCGCCGCCGGCTCGACCACCATCACCGCCACGTCGGGCGGCGTATCGGGCACCGCCACGTTCACCGTGAGCGCGGCAACGCTGGTATCGATCGGTGTGACGCCGGCGCTGCCCACCATCGTGCAGGGCACCACCGAGCAATTCGTCGCCACCGGCGTCTACTCGGATAACTCGAAGCAGGTGCTGACCTCGAAGGTGACGTGGGCTTCCAGCAAGACCACCGTCGCCACCGTGAGCACCGCGGGATTGGCCACCGCGGTGGCCGCGGGTACCAGCACCATCAGCGCCACCCTGAGCGGCGTGTCGGGCTCGACCACGCTGACGGTCAGCGCCGCGACGCTCGTCTCCATTGCCGTGACGCCGGCGAATTCCAGCATCGGCATCGATGCGACTGAACAGCTCACGGCCACCGGCACCTATTCCAATCACCTCACCCAGAACATCACGTCCACGGTGACTTGGAGTTCCTCGAACACCAGCATCGCCACAGTCAGCGCGACCGGTTCTGCCAAGGGTGTCGCAGTCGGCGGACCCGTGACGATCACGGCAACCATGAGCGGCATCTCCGGTACGACCCCATTGACGATCACCGCGGCGACGCTGTCGTCCATCGCGGTGACGCCGGCGGCGCCGGGCATCGCCAAGGGCACCACACAGCAATTTGCCGCCACCGGCACATACAGCGACGGCTCGATGCAGACCCTCACCGATTCGGTGTCCTGGAGTTCCAGCGCGCCCGCGGTGGCGACCATCAGCAACGCCGCGGGTCTCGAGGGCCTGGCCTCGGCGCTCACGCAGGGCTCGACCACGATCAAGGCCACGTTGGGCGCCGTGTCCGGCACCACCACGCTGACCGTGAACCCCGCGACCTTGGTGTCCATCGCCATTACGCCGGCCACCCCAAGCGTCATCGATCTCTTTACTGTGCAGCTGACGGCAACCGGCACGTATACCGACAGCACGACTCAGAATATCACCGCCACCGCGACCTGGGTGTCGGCGACGACGAGCGTCGCGACCATCAGCAATGCGGCGGGCACCGAAGGACTGGCAACCGGGGTGACGGTCGGCACCTCCTCAGTCACCGCGGCCGTGGGAACCATCGTATCGCCCGCGGTCACGTTGACCGTCACGCCGTCTGAATACGTGTACGCCTCGAACTTCAGCGACGCCACCGTGTCGCAGTACACCGTCGGGGCGGGCGGCGCACTCGTGCCGATGGCTCCCGCCGCGGTCGCAACCGGAGGCGCCAACACATTTGCGATCACGGTCGATCCCACGCATCACAACGTGTACGTGGTGAATTACACCTCGCCGGGGTCGGTGACGCAATTCACCGTTGCCGCGAATGGCGCGCTCACGCAGAACAGCATCATCGCCACCGGCAACAGCCCCAACGGAATCACCCTCTCGCCGAATGGTGCGTATGCCTACGTGGCGAATCTCTCCGACGGCACCGTCTCGCAGTACACCGTGAACCCGGACGGCACGCTGTCGGCCATGACTCCGGCGACCGTCACCGCCGGCGGCGGCGCCGCGATGGTGGCCGTCAATGCGGCGGGCACTTTTGCCTACGTGCCGAATCTCACCGCCTCCACGGTGTCCGTATTCAGCATCGGCGGCGGTGGTGGACTCACCCTGACGAGCACTGCGACGCTCGCGTCGGGCAGCAATGCCGACTACCTCGCCATCGACCCCACCGGCACCTATGCCTACGTGTCGAACCTGTACCTCGACACCATTCAGTCGTTCACGATTGACCCGACCACCGGCGCGCTGACCGCCTTCAGCGGCGCATCCACGGCCACGGGCGGCAATCCGCGAGAGATGACCGTCGATGCCACCAGCGGGGGCAACTATCTCTATGTCCCGTATTCGGCCGCGAACGAAGTGGCGCAGTTCCTCATCGGCGCCGGCGGCGTCATCTCGGCGGTCGGCACGCCCGTCAGCGTGGGAGCGGGGACCGCCCCGAATTACATCGCCATCGACGCGAGCGGGAAGTATGCCTACGTGGCGGATCGCGGCGCGGCGTCCCCGTGGGGCAGCACGCTGTCGCAGTTCTCCATCGGTGCCGGTGGCGCGCTCGCGCCGTTGGTAAGTGCGCCGACGGTGGCGTCCGGCGTCGAGCCCGTGTGGATCGTCACCTCCGTAGGCTATTGATGCCAATCAGGCGGGCAGCTCTCGCGGTGATCACCATCACCGCGGTGCTGCCCGCCGCTTCCTACGCCGCTGATCCGCCCAAGCTGAAGGAAGGCCTCTGGGATGTTCACGGGGAGCGCATCGAAAATTCCGGCGCGAAGCGCACCGTGTTCGCGTACAGGCTGTGCCGCGATCATGCCTTCGATAAGGCTGTTGATGCGCAGCTCGCGAACGTGACGGGTTGCACCACGGTCGTCAAGAAAGTCGACAGCGGCACATTTTCCTCCGCCTCCACCTGCACGGTCGACGCCATGACCATCGTCTCGAACGGCCTGACGGCGTACCAGAGCGATACCTCGACGCACTCCGAAACTCACGCCACGTATACCCCGGCGTTCAACGGCACATCCGAGGAAACCCTGACCGAAGATCAACGCTACCTCGGCAAATGCCCCGCCGGGGTCAAGCCGGGCGATACCATCGCTCCGAACGGCATGATTCGCCACCCCCGTTGATGCGGCCCGTGCGGGAGGCGCGCGCCGGCGGCGCCCTCCACCCGGGCGCCCCCGCGACGGTTTGCCGCCGGTAGGTAAATCCCGTGTGCCGTTTCAGGTAAAGCAAGGGCCCGGCAAGCCGATACCTATCGCGTGAGCGAATCAATCGGTCTGTCGGTGTTCGATTCCCTGTCGGACCCCATCGCGGTGCTCGATCAACAGGGAGTTATCCGCAACGTGAACGAAGCGTGGCGGGCCTTTGTCTTGCCCGCCGACCGCATGCAGACCGCGCCATCCCCCATCGGCCTGAATTATGTCAGCATCTGCGCCCGGGCAGCCGGCAGCCCCGACGGCCCGGAAGGACCGCTCGCCGCCGAGGGTATTCGTGCCGTCATCGACGGTACCAAGCCGGAGTTTCAGATCGAGTACCCCAGCCACTCCCCGAGCGAGCTGCGCTGGTACCGCATGACGGTCACGCCGCTGCGCGGCAGCGTGCGGCAAGTGCTGGTCAGGCACATCAACATCACGGACTGCAAGCGGGCGGAGATCGCAGCCAATCTCGCCCATGCGCTGTTGCGCAAGGCGGCGGAAGTCGATGAGCTCACCGGACTTCCCAACCGCACGGTGCTGATGCAGCGCCTGCAGGTCTTGGTCGAACGCGCCCGCGCGACACTCGACTTCCGCTTTGCGCTGCTGTTTCTGCACTTGGATCGGTTCAAGCTGGTGAATGACACGCTCGGCCATGCCGCGGGCGATGACCTGCTGATCGGATTGAGCCGGCGGCTGCGCAAAGCGCTGCCGAATTCCGCCAAAAGGAAGCGCGCCGCAGGCTCCCTGGTCGCGCGCGTCAACGGCGATCAATTCGTCTACGTGGCCTGCGGCATCGAGGGCGTCGCCGAGGCGGCCGACATCGCCGAGCGGTTGCGCGCGACGCTCGCGGCGCCCTATCCCATCAAGGGCGAGGAGCTGCAGTCGAGCGTCAGCATTGGCATCGCGATGTACGAGCACGCGTCCCAGGACCCGCAGGACCTGATGCGCAACGCCAACATTGCGCTGGACGAAGCCAAGCGCTCGGGCGTCGGGTCGACGGTGATCTTCGATCAGACCATGCACGACCGGCTGTCGCGGCGCTTGCGCATCGAAGTCGCCCTGCGAATGGCGCTCGAGCGCCGTGAGCTCGCGCTGCTCTACCAACCCATCGTCGACCTCAGCAGCGGCCGCATGACCTCGGTGGAAGCCTTGCTGAGGTGGAACCATCCGGAGCTGGGCGCCGTCTCCCCCAATGAATTCATCCCCATCGCCGAAGAGACGGAACTGATCGTACCGATCGGTGAATGGGTGCTGCGCGAGTCATGCCTGCAATGGGCGCGCTGGCAGCGCAAGAGCCCCGGCGGCGCACCGGCCACGGTGAGCGTGAACCTGTCGCGCGTGCAGATCGCCTTGGGCGCCGACCTGCTGCACACGGTGCGCTCGGCGCTGGCCGCCGCGCGCATGCCCGCCGAGGCACTGCAGCTCGAGATCACGGAGCGCGAAGTCATGAAGGACCCCGCAGGCGCGCGCGAACTCATCCTGAGCCTGCGCGACATGGGGGTGCGGCTGGCCATGGATGACTTCGGCACCGGGACGTCTTCGCTATCGTGCCTGCGCGACTACCCGTTTCACAGCATCAAGATCGACAAGACCTTCCTCACCGACATCGGCCGCGATCCGCATGTGCTGGCCGTGGCGCACGCCACCATTACCGTGATCGAGAGTCTCGGCATGAACAGCGTCGCCGAGGGCATCGAAGAGCCGTCGGTGCTCGCCATGCTGCAGAGCATGGGCTGCCGCTGCGGCCAGGGCTACTTGTTCGCCCGGCCCATGCCGGCCGCCGAGCTGCTGGACGCGATGACGGCGCGTTGCAGCGGGTCATCCCCCTACGCGCCCACCTGCGAGCCGATTTGAGCCGGCTGCCCGTCGCGCATGCGCGCTACGTCGGCAGCGTCCGGTAATAAAAGGTCGTGTCGCATAGGCCGCCGCGCGGCCACAACGCGTAGCCGGGTACCACCCCGCAGCGCTGCCAGCCCAGCCTGACGTACAGCCGTTCGGCATCCCCGCTCGCCGTATCGAGCACCAACAGCGACTTGCCGCACTCCCGCGCGACGCTCTCCGCGGTCTTGAGCAGCGCTTCCCCCACGCCCCGGCGCCGCGCGCGGCGGTGCACGAGCATTTTCGACAGATCGGCGCGATGCGGCTGGTTCTCCGGCTGGCCGAGAATCAACTGCACGGTCCCGATGATGCCGCCGCCGTCCTCGGCCACGAGCAGCGCGCGTTCGCCCCGACCCACCCCGTCGGCCACCGTGCGCCAGAACTCCAGCGCTTTGGCCGGCGGCAACGGATGCATGAAGCTCACCGACGCCCCGCCGTCGACGCAGTCGATCAACACGTCGGCAAGTCCGCGCAGCTGCGGCTCGGTAACGCCCATCAGCCGCCGAATGGCGACGCCGCCGTGCGCCGCTGCGATTTCGGATCCAGTCAGGATGTACTCTCCAGCAGAATTTCCCGGCTCACGGCGTATCCCACCGTCGGAAGCGCGCCGCTCACCGCGAGCGACACCTCCTGTTTGACCGATACTATGGCGGATCAGCTGGCGGCGTCCAGCGCTTGCGCCTTTAAGAATCCCGGCCGCGCGACAATGCGCTTCACGTAATCCTCGATGGCCGCGGATTTCGGCATCATCGGACTCTGCGCGAACATGGCGAAAGTCGTGCCGTATAGGACGTCCGCGGCACTGAAGTGATCCCCCAGCATGTAAGGGCCTGCAGAGAGGACCTTGATGAGCACGGGCAGGGCTTCTTCGACTGGTACCCAGCCCGCCGTTCCGCGCGGCACCTCGGTATTCATGAATTTTGACATGAACGCGGGCTCCAACACTCCGGTGTAATAGCAGAGCCACGAAAGATAGGCGCCCCGTCCCGGTTCGCCCACCTGCGGACCCAAGTGATTTTTTGGAAACTTGTCCGTTAGGTACAATGCGATAGCGGGCGACTCAAACACGACTGTGCCGTCGTCTGAAATCGCGGGCACCTTGCCGTGCGGATGCGGGTTGGCCGGGTCGATGGCACCGCCCTCGCGGGTTCGCGTGGTCACCCGTCGGAGCTCGTAAGGCGCATCGAGCTCTTCCAGCAAGAATATGAAGCGGGTCGAGCGCGTCTTGGGTCGATGGAACAAGGTAATCACTGGCCGTTATCCTTTGCGGTCCCACATTTGCGGAGTATAGACCAGTTGTCTGCGAGCGAACGCGAGCACTGCTTGGCGGCAGTCCCGACGCGTAGATCGGCAAACTACCGACCCATCGGTGTTACCGCTGGATTGTGCCCTAGATCCATCAGCATCCGGGTTAGCAGGTAGACGCGCGGCACAATGCTGGAGAGATCGGCGTAATCGTCAACGCTGTGAGCTCCGCCACCCCGAATGCCAAAGCCATCTATCGACGGCGTGCCTGTTTCCGCAGCGAAGGCGATGTCCGCCGACGATCCGACCGCAATGGGGGACAAGGTGCCTCCCAATTCGGCGTAGAGTTTTTGCGCGCGGGCAAACAGGGCGTCGGTTGTGGCGACGCGGGGCCAAGGCGGAAAGTTTCGCGTCATCGAGGCCCTGACCTGCACGTCCGGGATAATCGTGCTGGCCGCCAGCCGCTGGAGATCTCTTTCGACGCGATCGAACTCATCGGAAGTAAACGCACGGACATCCGCCTTGATTGCCGCGTGATCGGGAATGACGTTGATGGTCTTTCCGCCCTCGAGCATAGTGACGTTGACGGTGGTCTCCTTCAGCGGATCGGACAAAGTACCGAGCTGCAAGGCTTGATGCGACGCTTCAAGTGCCGCGTTGCGACCCTTCTCGGGCTCAAGACCCGAATGCGCCGCGCGACCGGTAATTTCGACTGTAATGATTGCCGACCCCTTGCGGGCCACTAACACGCCATCGGGCGGCACGCCGCGCTCGAGATTGATCGCCACATCGTTCTCCTTCGCCTTCGTCCGAATGAGATCGCGTGTGCCCAACGACCCGGTCTCTTCATTCGAGTTGAGCAGCAGCGTGATTCGGCCGTAGTCGCGGTAATTGAGCTGCTGCAGGATGCGCAGGGCACATATCGCGGTGACGTCTCCGCCCTTATCGTCGCCGGCTCCCGGACCAATGCCGTGGTCGCCCACGACGGCATATGGCCGTTGCATCACCGTGCCGTGCGCAAACACCGTGTCCATGTGGGCAATGAGCAGGATGCGGCCACGACCGGTTCCGGTCAACGTGGCAACCAGGTTGTCACCGACCGCGGGTGCGACCGCATGTACGATCTCCACACCTGCTCCAAGCCCCTCAAGTTCAGTCTTAAGGATCCCACCCATCGCCGCCAGCCCGGCAACATCACCCGTTCCAGAGTCGATTTGCACAAGTTGTTGCAATAGTGATCGCGCCGAGGGCTCACAAGCCTTGGCGGCGGCTAGAACCTTGCTGTTTGGTTTCGCGATGGCAGCCGCGGTGTTCGCCATTGTCAGAAAAGTGACCGCAGCGACCATCAGCAGGCGGATCTGAACCAGGCATTGATTTCGGCCCATGGAACTCCCTCCGAACATCACGCGTGCGGCTCCTCGGACAAATTCAGTTCCGCGCGCATGTGCTCACGGATCAGATATTTCTGCACCTTGCCGCTGATGGTGAGCGGAAAGCTGTCCACGAAGCGCACGTAGCGCGGCACCTTGTAGTGCGCAATCTGGCTGCGACAAAACTCGCGGATCTCCTCCTCGCTCGCGCTCGCGCCCGCCCGCAATTGGATGCATGCGCACACCTCCTCGCCGTACTTGGCGTCCGGAACGCCGACCACGGCGACGTCGAGCACCGCCGGATGGCGGTAGAGGAACTCCTCGATTTCCCGGGGCGAGACGTTCTCGCCGCCGCGGATGATCATGTCCTTCACGCGGCCGACGATGTTGCAGTAGCCCTGCTCGTCGATGACGCCCAAGTCGCCGGTGTGCATCCAGCCGCCGGCGTCGATCGCCTCCCGGGTACGCAGCGGGTCGTTCCAATAGCCGCGCATCACGCTGTAGCCGCGCGTGAGCAGCTCGCCGGCGACGCCTCGCGGCGTGACGCGCCCCTGCGGGTCGATGATCTTCACCGAGACGTGCGGGTGCACGCGCCCCACGGTGCCGACCCGGCGCTCGAGCGTATCGTCGGGCTGGCTTTGAAAGCTCACCGGGCTGGTCTCCGTCATGCCGTAACAGATGGTCACCTCGGGCATGTGCATCTCGGCCACGACCCGGCGCATCACCGCGGTCGGGCAGGGCGATCCGGCCATGATGCCCGTGCGCAGCGAGGAGAGATCGAATTCGCGGAACCGGGCGTGCTCGAGCAGCGCGATGAACATGGTGGGGACGCCATGCAGCGCCGTGCAGCCTTCGTTCGCAACCGTCTCGAGCACGGCGAGCGGATCGAAGCCCTCGCCCGGCAGGATGCTCGCG
The DNA here is from genome assembly GCA_049510875.1 of Steroidobacteraceae bacterium. Taxonomy (GTDB): domain Bacteria; phylum Pseudomonadota; class Gammaproteobacteria; order Steroidobacterales; family Steroidobacteraceae; genus Bog-1198. The sequence continues at coordinate 2,622 of JBEKYO010000041.1, read as the reverse complement.
GCACCGTGCGTCATCGCGGCGAGCACGCCCAAGACCATGCCGAAGCAATGGTACAGCGGCACGGGAATGCACACCCGGTCGCGCGGCGTCAAGCGCATGCCTTCGCCGACGAAGAACCCGTTGTTGACGAGATTGAAATGCGTGAGCATCGCGCCCTTCGGCGTGCCGGTGGTGCCGCTCGTGAACTGGATGTTGAAGACGTCGTCGGGATCGGCGCGAGTATTGACCGATGCCGGCGCCGGCGCGTCCGGATCGCGGCCCGCGGCGGCGAGGTCGTCGAACGCGAGCGTGCCGGCCAGCGGGATCTCGCCGAGCTGCACCAGCAGCCTAAGCTCCGGATAGGCGGCGCACAGCAGCCGCCCGGGAGCGGCGCCGGCGAGTTCCGGAATCAGCGCGGCCAGCATGCCCGCGTAATCGCTGGTCTTGAAGCGCGGCGCAAACACCAACGCCCGGCAGCCCACCAGCTTGAGCGCAAAATCCATTTCCAGGGCGCGGTAGGCGGGGTTGAGATTGACGAGCGTCAGGCCCGCGCGTGCCGCGGCGAATAGCGTGAGCACCCACTCGGCGCAGTTCGGCGCCCAGATGCCGATGCGCTCGCCGGGCTCGAGACCGCACGCGATCAGGCCGCGCGCGATCTCGTCCACCGCTGCGTCGAGTTCGGCGAACGTGAAGCGCAGCGACTGCCGCGGAGCCGCAAGCGCGAGCCGCTCGGGACCCTCGGCCGCGGCGGCCTTGAGCACTCCGTCGACGCTGCGATACACGAGCGGGCGGTCGCTGGTGCCCGACACGAAGCTCGTTGCCGGCGCTCCCGCCGATCGCATGCTGTCGCCAGCGCTCCCCACCGTCACCTCCACCCAATATGAAGTGAAAACCCGGTCATGCCGAACTCCCGCGGCAGCCCGCGGTGCTGGTAGTCCGGCCCCAGCGACTGCAGATCATAGGCGTTTGTAAGGTAAAGGTCGGCGCGGGCTATCGCAACCCCTAGGTGCGGGCCGGAGGCGTCCGGTATAGTCGGTCGCCTGGGCTCCGGGTCGCGTGGATTGAACAGTCGAGAGCTCGCCGCAAGAGGGCTCGGTCGTGGTGACGCTGGATCTGCTCGTGCTGATCGCCTACATGGTGGGCATCCTGGGCTTGGGTGTTTGGGCGAAGCGCAAGGTCACGAATCAGGACGAGTTTCTGGTGGCGGGACGCTCCGTGGGGCCGTGGCTGTACGCGGGAACGCTGGCCGCGATCGTGTTGGGTGGCGCGTCGACCGTGGGAGGGGTGAAGCTCGGGTACCTGTACGGTATTTCCGGCATGTGGTTTGTGTTCATGTTCGGCGTCGGAATTCTGCTGCTGAGCACGGTGCTGGTGCCGCGGATTCTCGATCTGAACCTCTACACTGTGCCGGAGCTCCTCGAGCGCCGCTACAGCGCATCCGCCCGCGTCGCCGGCGGCGTGGTCATGGTCGCGTATGATTTCATGGTCGCCGTCACCGCGACCATCGCGGTCGGCGCCGTCATGGAGGTGATCGTGGGCATTCCGCGCACGCAAGCCATCCTGGTGAGCAGCGCCGTCATGGTGGCCTATTCGGTGTTCGGCGGGATGTGGTCATTGACCGTGACCGACATCGTGCAGTTCGTGATCAAGACCGTCGGAATTCTGTTCATACTGCTGCCCGCGGCCATCTACCATGCGGGCGGCCTGGCAGCGATGCAGCAGCGCCTGCCCGCGGGGTACTTCTCACTGACGCACATCGGCGGCGCGAAGATATTTTCGTTCTTCCTGCTGTACTTCTTCGGCATCGTTCTCGGCCAGGATGTCTGGCAACGGGTATTCACGGCACGCAGCATCAAGGTCGCGCGCAACGGCGGCATCGCCGTCGGCGTGTACTGTCTCGTGTATGCGATGGCCGGCGCGCTGATCGGCACGGCCGGGCACGCATTTTTGCCGCAGCTTGCCGATCCGGATTCAGCCTTCGCGAACATCGTCAATGCCGTACTGCCGGCCGGCCTGCGCGGACTCGTGCTCGCGGCGTCCCTCGCCGCGATGATGTCCACCGCCAGCGCCTGTCTTCTCGCCTCCTCGACCGTGCTGCTCGAAGACGTTTATCTGCGCCTCAAAGGCCCCGCCTCCGGCGGTTCGGTGGGTTCAGTCGGTTCGGTGGGTTCAGTCGGTTCGGTCGGTTCAGTCGGTTCGGTGGGATCAGTCGCCCAGAGCCGCACGGTGACCTTCATCTTCGGTGTGCTCATGACGGTGGTCGCCTGTCGCACCAACGATGTGATCGCCGCCATCACCGTCGCGTACGACCTGCTCGTCGGTGCGCTCCTGGTGCCAGTGATCGGCGCCATGCTGTGGCGGCGCGGAACCGGCACCGGCGCACTCGCGTCCATCGCAGTCAGCGGCATCGCCGTCGTCGTGCTGCTCGTCACGCAGGGAATCGATTCCGACGCGCCGATCTACGCCGGTCTCGGCCTGAGCCTCGTCATCTTCGTCCTCGTGAGCCTGTTATCGCGTCCCTTGGACCCGGCGACGACACTTGCGGAAAAGCCAACCCCAACGGTGGAACCATGAGCTACAAAAAACGCGGCGCCGTCGACGGCGTCGAATACGATCCCATGAAGGAACCGCGCTACGCGGAGC
>JBEKYO010000040.1:0-31060 GCA_049510875.1 Steroidobacteraceae bacterium | reverse complement strand
GATCATCGTCCTGTCGACGCTGTACGGCGTCTCCGTGTTGTTTCCCAATCTGTTCCAATAGATGAGTACGGCGACATGAGCGCATTCCGCAACCTCTTCGGCAAGATCACCGCGATCAACACCCGCTATCGCGAGCCGCGCATCGAGATGTCCGGCGGCGTGCGACTCTCGCTTATGGTGCTTCGGGTTTACCTGCTCGCTCTGGTGGTGTTGATGGTCTATAAGTTCGTGCTGATCGTGCGGCAGGGATAAGGCAGTGGTTACCGTACTCGAACACGAGTTTTACCTGAGCGAAATCCTCGACCGGCGGGTCTTCGTGAGGAAGCACCAGATCGGCCGCCTCAGCGATCTGGCGATCGTCGAAACCGGCAAACTTCCCGAAGTCACGCACGTGATCGTGTCGCGGCGGTTCGGCTATCCGCCATTGACGGTTCCCTGGGAGAAGGTGCGGCTCATATCGAACAACGAGGTGGTGCTCGACATAGATGAAAAGGCTACGGCTCCGTTCGAACGCGCCCCGCACGAGAATTTGATTCTGCTTCACGACCACATACTCGACAAGAAAATCCTCGACATGGACGACCATGAAGTCGAGATCGTCTACGATGTCAAACTCGCTTTTCAGGGCGGTAAACTGTACGCGGCCGAAGTCGACTTCAGCCACTATCGGGCGCTGCGCCGTCTGGGTCTTCGAAGGCTCGCCAAACTTCTCACGAACCGCAACAAGGAGGACCGCGTGTCCTGGCTTTATGTGCAGCCGCTCCCGCAGCAGTTGGGCAGTTTCGCCGGAAACATCAAGCTCAAGGTCCCCAAAGCGGGCCTCAGCGAAATACATCCGGTGGATCTTGCCGACATCCTCGAGGAACTCGAGGGCGGCCAGCGCGTCGCATTGTTCAACTCGCTGGATGCCGAACAGGCATCCGATACCCTCGAGGAAGTAGAGCCGCGGGTGCAACGGGAGTTGATCCGCGCCATCGAAAAGGAGCGCGCCGCATTGCTCATCAACGAGATGAGCCCGGCGCAGGCCGCCGACATCCTCGCCATCCTGCCGCGCGACCAGGCCAGCGCGATTCTGAAGCTTCTCGATCACGAGAAGTCCACCAAAGTCGAACACATCATCGGCAAGCATGACGAACAAATTCTGCTGTACGGGTCGCCTGAGCTCATCAAACTGGCGGCGGCAACCCCGGCCGCGGAGGTGCTCGACCGCTACCGTGAACTTGCGACGGGCAAGGATGTGGTGATGTATGTCTACGTCGTAGACGAGGCGGGAATCCTGAAGGGTGTCGTGGACATACGCGGCATCGCCGCGGCGGAACCCGGGCAGACCCTCGGAGATATCATGACGGAGCACGTAATCGCGCTCCCCAAGGACGCGACGCTGCGCGAGGCGGCGATGCTCTTCGAGCGCTACAGCTTCCGCGCGCTGCCGATCACGGACGAGAACGATCGGCTGCTCGGCGCCGTATCGTCACGCGATGTCCGCAGCCTGCGGCCGAGGCTCGCCTGAGGCGCGAACGCGGCCTGGCCGTCGGTTGGTCCCGCCCGGCTCAGGGCGCAAGCTGCCGCGCCTCGACGCTGCCCGAGAGCGTCTCGGCGCCAAGGGACAGGTAAAGATGGCGCTCCGACACCGACAGGTCGAAGTCCATGCGCCGCTGCAGGCGGGCCGCCAATGCGGCCACCAGCTCTCGATCGACGACGTTGATCTGCACCGACTCGGCACGGTGAATGCGCTGCCCCTGCAGGCGCGCCAGCCAGGATTCGGCGTCGCGGTGTGCGTACACGGCCACACGGCGCGCCGCCTTGCTTGCCTTGTGCAAACGGCCGGCCTCGGGTGCGCCGATGTCGATCCATGTCAGCAGCATCCCGGTTAAATCGCGCACGGCAATGGCCGGCTCGTCCGGGTCCGACAGGCCCTTGGAGAAGGCGATGCCCTGCGTATACTCGAGACAATAAGCCAGCACACGCGTGATGAGGTACTCGGCACTCTCCGAGGGGTGGCGCGCCACGCGCAGGATGAGCGTTTCATAGACGCCCCGGTCGGCGTCCGCCAGCCGCACCTCGAGACCATACACGGTGGCGCTCAACGCCATGCACGGCGCCGGCGTGGATGCAAGGCTGGACAATGACTCAAATTCGGCCTCCATCGAGAATCAATCGGCCTTCTCGGGTGTCTTACCGATAGCCACCGGAGAGATTGACATGACTGCGTTCACGGAAAACCACAGCGACTTCTTCTACCGCGCGCTCGTCGCCGCGGTCATCGTCGCGCCCTTTCTTCTGGTGGTCGCGGCGGCCCAATTGCCGGAAGGTCTCGAGCGGGGCGCGGTCATAGTATACGGTCACGGAGTGGTTCTGGCGGCCGCGTCGACCGCGCTGATCCTGCGCGCCGCGTACGCCTATGGTTTCAGACAGGCTCTGAGGATCGCGGCCTCGCAGCGCAATTGCTCCGTGAGCGCCTAGGCTCCTTGTCCCCGGCAGCCGTACCGCATTAGTACTCGGGCGGCGGCGGCGGCGTGCGCTTGCGCCCCGCGCGGGCCGGCGATACTGTCGCGCATCCTTGAGGCTTCGGGGTTCCACGATGCAGAGCCGTTGCGCGGGCATATTTGTTGCTGTTCTTGCCCTCGCATGCGCGCCGGCCGGCGCCGGCAGCCCGTTGCCGCCTTCCCCGCCCAGCTACGGCGCGCACATCGTAAGGACCCGCATTCCCATGAAGGACGGTGTGAAACTCGCCGCGACGCTCTACATGCCGCAGGGTGCGGCAATTGGCAATCGGTTCCCGGCGCTGCTCGAATACCTGCCCTACCGCAAGGATGACGACACGCTGTCGGGCGACTATGGTAACCACAGTTACTTCGCGAAACGCGGCTTCGTCAGTGTGCGCGTCGACATTCGCGGATTCGGGGCGAGCGAAGGGGTGCCGCCGGATCGGGAATATTCGCAACAGGAGCAGCAGGATTGCGATGAGATCATCGCCTGGCTGGCCCGGCAGCCCTGGTCAAACGGCAAGGTCGGCATGCTTGGAATCTCGTGGGGCGGCTTCAACTCCATCCAAATGGCCCTGAGAAAACCGCCCGCGCTGAAGGCGATTCTGGCCGTGGAAGCGACCGAAGAGCTGTTCATGGAGGACGTGCACGACATTGACGGCGTATTCCACTTCGATGAGTTCGAACTCACCATGGATCTGGATCAGGGCCGCAGCGGCGCGCCTGATTTCAGCCTGGATGAGGCGGTGATCGGGCCGCGCATGAATTCTGCGCCATGGTCGCTCAATTACCTGCGGCATCAGCACGATGACGGCTTCTGGCGCGCGCCGCTTCATCCGATCGAGCAGCTGCGGATTCCCGCCTTCCTCATTGGCGGCTTCCAGGACGGTTATCGCGACAGCATCCCGCGGATGCTCGAGAGAGTGAAAGCTCCGATCAAGGCGTGGATCGGTCCGTGGAATCATAATTTCCCGAATGGCAGCGATTATGGACCCCTGTTTGAATGGCGCGATCAGGCGGTTCGCTGGTTCGACTTCTGGCTCAAGGGACGCGATACCGGCGTACTCGGGGATCCGCGCTTGGTCGTCTACATGCAGCACTGGCACGCGCCGGAGGCCAAGTCCCAAGATATACCCGGCGAGTGGCGTGCCGAGCAATGGCCGCCCGCGGGACTGTTGCCGACCACTCTGTATCTGCAGCCCGACCATCGGCTGGCCGCCGATCCTCGGCAGGCCGGGCGAGACCAGCTTCGGTACGTTCCTTCGGCAGGTGTTGAGGCGGGCTTCTGGTGGGGAGAATTATTGACCGACCAGCGCCCCGTCGATGCCTTCAGCCTGGTCTACGACTCGGACATCCTGGAAGACGAACTTGCGCTGCTTGGACGTCCACGCGTGACACTGCAAGTCTCGGCGGATGCGCCGTTGGCCGATTGGTTCGCGCGGCTGTCCGATGTGTCCCCGGATGGACGCGTCACGCTCATTACGGGAGCCGGTATCAACGGGGCTCAGCGCAACTCGATCGCACAGCCCGCCGATCTGACGCCGGGCAAGGTCTATTCGATATCCGTCGAGCTGCACCTGGCCTCGTGGATGTTTCCGAAGGGCCACCGGATACGCGTCGCCGTGTCGAATGCTCTATGGCCGATGATGTGGCCCACTCCGTACCCGATGACCACATCGCTCGAATTGGGCGGGAACGAGGCATCCCGGATCGTGCTGCCGCGCGTCCCGGTTCACGGCCCCGCGCCTCCCGCGCTCGCCTCCCCCGAGCCCACGGATGAGGCACCGGGGGTCGAAGAAGGCCACGCGGCGTGGCCGGGCGAATGGACCGTGTTGCGCGACGAAGCCAATCAACGCAGCACGGTCATATGGCAGGGCAAGAACGCCACGTCCTTCCCGTGGGGCCCGTTTGACCATAGCGAGCGTGTTACCTACGACATCGACGATGCGCACCCCGAAGCGGCGCGAGTGCAAGGGGATTCGCAGTACAACCAGACCGTGGCTGGACACGTATTGACATGGCACGGACATCACGATCTTTCGAGCGACGTGCATACGTTTTTCTACAAGTACACCCGTACGCTGTCGCGCGACGGGACCGTCATTCGATCCAAAACCTGGACCGAAGCGATACCGCGCGATCATCAGTGATGGCCCAGGCCCACCCGGGCGGATGCGGCGCGCGGCTCTGGGCTAGACGGCGGCCGGCGCGCGGGTAATTTCGCCGGCCGTTTGCGCCGTGTCGGCGACATCGACATCCATCAGCACGCTGGTCACGCCGTCGACGCGCCGGGCGGCGAGTTCCGAATCCCGGCGAGTCGCTGCGTCACCGACGCAGCCGGCGAGTTTGACCACCCCGTGATGCACTTCAACGCCTACCGAACTGGTTATCGCGTTCGGCGCACGATCGAGCTCCGCGAGGACGTCGTGCTGGATTTGCGTATCGTTTTTCATCGGGCTGTTCCTGTTTGGGTGAGCGGCAATGAGCCTGCGCTCATCTCGCGAGGAACGATATCCGCGCATCGCCGGCAAGGGATGTCGCCCGGGCGCCTACAGGATCCACGGGGTGAATGCCCACGCGAAACTCCAATCGCGGCGAGGTAACGCACGTGTTCATATCCGGCCATACTTTCCTGCAGGTGGCATACGCGCGGCGCTCCGTCGACGGCTTGGTGACGACGATGACGGATCCGGCGTGGATGCCTGCGGTGCGCAGAAGCTCCCTGGTGAACCGGATAGCCCCACGCGCTGCCCCCAATCCCGGGGGATAAGCCTGTGCATAACCTGAGACCTGCAACTTGAAAATCACTACATTTCAGCGGTTTAGATTCCCCTGAACAAGTTTTGACCAGGCGGCCTGTTCCCGCGCCGCCGGATGCCTGGCACCGGGTGCGCGCGCACTTGACCCGGATCCCGATGCGACATAATCTCCCGCCAGGTCGACGGCCGGCGCAATCAATGTTATCTATATCGACGCCGGATTGCTTCTTCCGCTGGAATTCGCTCAAGGCAAGCGGCAGGGCGACGCGAGTTACTGCGGTCCGGAACTCGATCAACACGAGAGGTCTTGTGCCAAGCCGTGCTGGAGGATCGTTCGATGAACTGATGACGTTCAAGCGATTTCGCCTGAACGTGATCGGATTTCTGAGGCTCCCCCATGACGTGAGCGAGAGTGCGTTACGCGACGCCATCAAATCATCCAGCCCGAATTTGCTTGCAAGCTACAAAGACCGCGCGGCCCGCGCCCGCTCGATGAGCCGGTTTCGGTCCTCGATTCCGGCCGCGGATGCTTCTGAATTGGAGCGCCGCTCGACGCAGAGACCCGCCAAGAACCGCGCCGGAGCGTCGAGACGATAAGCGCGGCCCGTAGCGGTCGAAAAACGATGGCACCGTGCCGCTTAGTGTAGTCAAACAGAGCTGGCCGTTGTTTCTCGGTATGGGCGTGCTCATGCTGGGCGCCGGTTTGCAGAGCACCCTCCTCGGCCTGCGCGCCACGCTCGAAGGCTTTCCGCCGTCCATGACCGGCGTCATCATGTCGTGCTACTACGTGGGGTACGTCGCCGGCACGCTGATTGCGCCGCCGTTGCTGCGGCAGGTCGGGCATATTCGCGTATTTGCCGCTCTGGCGGCCGTCGCCTCGGTGGCGATTCTGATCCAGGGCTTGTTCGTCAATCCGGTGACGTGGGGCGCGATGCGTCTCGTGTCCGGAGTGTCGTTTGCCGCCATTTATGTGGTCGCGGAAAGCTGGCTCAACGACCGCGCGAGCCGTTCGAACCGCGGCCGCTTGCTGGCGGTGTACATGGTCGTGCTGTATGTCGGCCTCGGCGCGGCGCAGTTTTTGCTGATCTTGTCGGATCCGCGCACACCCACGCCGTTCATGCTGGTGTCCGTGCTCATCTCCCTGGCGATGGTTCCCATCGTCGTTTCCGCCCAGCAATTACCGGAGCGCGCGGGGCCGCGCAACGTGCGCGTACTCGAGCTGTATCGCGATTCGCCGCTTGGCGTGGTGGGAGTCGTCGTGTCGGGGTTGATTTCCTCGATCATCTTCTCGATGGGTCCCGTGTACGCGCGCATCAGCGGATTGGACACCACGAGAGTTGCCACGTTCATGGCGGTGAGCATCCTGGCGGCGGTGGTGACGCAATATCCGGTCGGCCGGCTGTCGGATCGCATGGATCGGCGTACCGTGATTGCCGGCGTGTGTACGCTCACGGCCGTGGCCGCCGGCGGCATCGTCGCTTTCCGCAACATGCCGCACGCGGTGTTTCTCATCCTCGCGGCCCTGTTCAGCGGCTTCGCCTTGACGCTCTACTCGCTCTCCGTCTCGCACGTCAACGACAAACTCGAGCCCGCGCAGATGGTGGCCGCGAGCAGCACGCTCCTGCTGTTGAACGGCGCTGCCGCCGCCATCGGTCCGACGCTTGCCGGCAGTTTGATGGCGGTGTTCGGGCCATCGGCGTATTTTGCGACCCTCGCGACTCTCGCCGCCGCGCTCGCGATCCACGATCTGTGGCGCAAGTCGCGCCGCAAGTCCGTGCCGCCATCACATAAAGGCCCGTTCATCGGGGCGCAACCGAGGGCATAACCTGTGGTTCAGTCCATGGCCGGTCAACGCGCGAACAGCTGACCGAGATCGGCGAAGGCTTTGAATTCGAGCGCATTGCCCGCCGGGTCCAGGAAGAACATCGTGGACTGCTCACCCGCCTGTCCTTCGAAGCGGGTATGGGGTTCGATGATGAATCCAATGCCGGCGGCCCGCACGCGTTGAGCGAGTTCGCGCCACTGTTCCTGGGTGAGCACGACACCGAAGTGCGGAACCGGCACGTCGTGACCGTCGACGGAATTGGTGTCCGGCGCCGCCATCGTGCGCGCCGCCGCGGGCTGGTAATGCGCGACGATCTGATGGCCGAAGAGGTCGAAATCGATCCATGCGTCTGCGCTGCGGCCCTCGGGACACCCGAGCACGGTGCCGTAGAAGTGGCGCGCCGCTTCCAGGTCGTCGACCGGGAAGGCGATATGAAAAGGACGCAACGACATCCGTCGATCATACCCAGTGAACGCGCACGTGGCTATTCTGCCGGGTGCCGGATGCGCCCGCGGTCGATCGCCCCGGCGCCGCGCACTGACCCACGCCCTCGGATACAATCCGGCTCGCTTCAAGACCCGATCGCATCAATCAGGACCCATCGGTATGACCTCAAGTGAACCGCGCGAACTTAAGCGCGCGATCGGCAGCCGGCAACTCAGCATGATCGCGATCGGCGGCGCGATCGGCACGGGTTTGTTCTTTGCCAGCGGGGGCGCGATTGCCCAGGCCGGTCCGGGCGGCGCGATGCTGGCATACGCGATCATGGGTTTCGCGGTTTACTGCATGATGCAGTCGCTGGGCGAGATGGCGACGCAATTGCCGATTCCCGGCTCGTTCGAAGCGTACGCGGAAAGGTTCATCGATCCGTCGCTGGCGTTCGCGGTCGGCTGGAACTACTGGTTCAGCTGGGCGATCACTCTGGCGGCGGAATTGGTGGCCGGCGCTCTCATCGTGCAGTTCTGGTTCCCGCATTCGAATTCCACGCTCTGGGCCATGGGATTTTTTTCGGTGCTGCTGGCGTTGAACCTGATGTCGGTCAAGGCCTACGCCGAGGCGGAATATTGGTTCGCCGGCATCAAGGTCGTGACCGTGGTCATTTTTTTGGCGGTTGGAGCCCTGATGATCACCGGGATGCTGGGAGGCGGCCACGTGGGCTTTCGGAACTGGACCCTCGCCGATCCCGCGGCCGGCACGCACGCTCCGTTCGTGGGAGGATTGACCTCGGTTCTGACGGTTTTCCTGGTCGCCGGTTTTTCTTTTCAAGGCACGGAAGGTGTCGGCCTCGCCGCCGCGGAAACCGCCGACCCGAACAAGAACGTTCCCAAGGCGATCCGAACCGTGTTCTGGCGCATCTTGCTGTTCTACATCGGCTCGATTTTCGTGGTGGGAACCTTGATCAGCTACACCGACCCCAATCTGATGCATGGCGATGAGAGCCATATCGCCTTCTCGCCGTTCACCATGGTGTTCCAGCAGCTACCGAGGTTCGGCTACTTCGCCGGAAACCTCATGAATGCGGTGATCCTGTCCTCGGTGCTGTCGTGTGGCAATTCGTCGATGTATGTGGCCTCGCGCATGCTGTACGCGATGGCCCACAGCGGCAAGGCTCCGCAGCCGTTCGGCAAACTCAATCGACGAGGCGTGCCCGTGGCGGCGCTATGCGCCACCAGCGCCATCAGCGCACTGGCCTTTTTCTCCAGCCTGGTGGGCGACCAGAAGATCTACCAGCTGTTCTACAATGCCTCGGGCCTGAGCGGCTTCCTGATCTGGTTGGGCATCGCGATCTGCCATCTGCGCTTCCGCCGGGCGTGGGTCGCCCAAGGCCGCCGGCTGCAGGACCTGAAGTTCAGGTCCAAGCTCTACCCCTACGGCCCATGGCTTGCGGTGGTCCTGTTCGTCCTGGTGTTGTTCGGCGCCAACGTGAGCGTGTTCCAGACGCCGGTGTTCTCGTGGTTCGACTTCATCGCCGGCTATCTGATGATTCCGGTCTTCGTCAGTCTTTATCTGGGACACAAATACTGGAACCGCACCCGGGTCATCCCGCTGAAGGATTGTAATTTCGAGCCGGACTGAGCGGGTCACGACGGATCATATGGACAAACAGGAATTGCGCGCCGCTCTGTCTCTTGCCGCCGTGTTTTCGGTGAGACTTCTCGGCTTGTTCATGATCTACCCGGTGTTTGCGGACTATGCCCGCCACCTCTCGGGCGCAACTCCATCGAAAATCGGCCTGGCCCTGGGCATCTACGGCCTGAGCCAAGGCCTGCTGCAGATCCCTTTCGGTCTGCTGTCCGACAGGATCGGGCGCAAAACCATGATCGTCCTGGGGCTGGTCGTGTTCGGGCTCGGCAGCGCCCTGGCCGCCATAGCGACTTCGATCGACGGTGTCATTGCCGGCCGGGTGCTGCAGGGCGCGGGCGCGGTCGGCTCGGTGATTCTCGCCCTGGTTGCCGATCTCACGGCCGAGGAGAACCGCACCAAGGCCATGGCCGTGGTGGGCATCACCATCGGGCTGTCCTTCATGCTGGCGTTGGTGGCGGGACCGATCCTCGCCGGCCTGATCGGCGTCTCGGGCATCTTCTGGCTCATGGTGGGCCTGGCGCTTCTCGGCATCGCGATCACCGAATTCGTGGTACCCCGGCCGCGATACCTGCGCCCGCACCGCGACACCGACACGCTGCCGGCCATGCTGGGCTCGGTCCTGAAGAACACCGAGCTGCTGCGGCTGAATTTCGGCATATTTGCGCTGCATGCCATGCTGACGGCGAGCTTCCTCGTGGTGCCGTCGCTGCTGCATGCGCGCTTGCACGTGAACAGCCACAGTCAGTGGATCGTGTATCTGCCGGTGCTGCTGGTCTCCGTCGTGGTGATGGTGCCGGCCATCATCGTCGCCGAGAAGCATCGACGCATGAAGGCCGTGTTCGTGACGGCCGTTGCGGCGCTGGCGCTGAGCCAATTGATGCTCATGGCGGGTCAGGACCACGGCTACGTCGTGCTCGCGGCCATCACTTTGTTCTTCGCCGGTTTCAATACGATGGAGGCGAGCCTGCCCTCGCTGGTGACGAAGGCCGCGCCGCCCACGGCCAAGGGGACCGCCGCCGGAATCTACTCGAGCTTGCAGTTTTTCGGCATTTTCGCGGGTGGCGTCGTGGGCGGCTGGGTACAGCAGAGCGCCGGCAGCGGCGGCGTCTTCGGCTGGTCGGCATGCGTGGCGCTGCTATGGCTGCTGGTCGCGGCGACGATGGCGCAGCCCAGCTATCTCTCGACGCGGTTGATCCGGATCGGGACCGGGCGCGCCGTGGACGCCGAAGAACTCGCCGCGAGGTTGCGCCGGGTGCCGGGCGTGGCCGAGGCCGTGGTGATCGCCGGAGAAGAGGTCGCGTATCTCAAGGTCGATTCGCGGGTCTTCGACGCGGCGATGGCGCAAGCGCTCGTCGGTGCGACTTGACCGGGTTCCTCAATAATTTGGAAGCCCCGCACGGCCCGCGCGTATGATGTGCGGGCGCCGGGATTGCCGGTGCACGGGACATCCAACGCAAAAGGACTGCAGAGATGGCCGGAATACTCAAAATGCCATGGACCGGTGAAGACACGCTGAGTGCGCTGGCGCGGCTGATCGCCCTGACCGCCTCGCGCGAGCCGCTTACCGCGCTGCTGGATGAATTGCTTCGATTCGCCGAGCGCCTGACGCCCGATATGCGCTGTTCCATCCTGCTTGCCGATCTGTCCTCCGGGGTTCTGCGCAGCGGCGCGGCCCCCAGCCTGCCGCCCGCGTACACGGCCGCCATCGACAGGCTGCCCATAGCCGATGGGGTCGGCTCCTGCGGAACGGCTGCCGCCCGTCGCGAAACCGTGATCGTCAGCGACATCGCCCAGTCGCCCCTGTGGTGCAACTACACGAAACTCGCCCGGGAGCACGGGTTGGGCGCCTGCTGGTCCGTGCCCCTGATGGACAGCCGGGGGGTATTGCTCGGCACCTGTGCGATGTACTACGCGCAACCCCGGGCCCCGACAGCGGCGGAGCGGGACTCGATTCGAATCACGGGACACCTCGCCGCCATGGTCATCCAACGCCATCGCGACGCGGATGGCCTGCGTGCGAGCGAAGCGCGCCATCGTGAGCTCACCGCCGAAGTGGATCTGGCTCGGGCGGACCTGCAGGCCATCTTGGACAATGTGCCGGCGCGGATCACGCTCTGGGACGCCGCCTCCAAGAATTGCTTCGCGAACCGGGCGGCTGAGGCGCAGTATGGCCTGACCGCCGGCGAGATCGTCGGCCGCCCCATGCAAGAGATCATCGGCGCGCAGCTGTATCGCGGGGCAAAAGCGTTCGTCGAGGCCGCACTTGCCGGCGAGCCCGTGTCGCACGAGCAAATCGAACCTCAGCGCGACGGATCGCAGCGGTACAGCCGCGTCGACTACATTCCGAAGCGCCAGGACGGCGCGGTGGTCGGCCTGTACGTGTTTGCGACGGACGTCTCCGACGTGCGCAACTCCTACGAGCGCATCCGCGAGCTGGCCCAGCGCCTCGAAACGGTCCGCGAAGATGAACGCCACTCCGTCGCTCAGGCATTGCATGAGGGCATCGCGCAGGATCTGTTCGTGATGAAGCTCGGGGTGGCCAATCTGCAGACTCGGGCGGCCGATCGAGCCGGCGTCACTCGGGCGTGTCAGGAGCTGGTCATGGCGATCGACAAATGCATGAGCGCCACCCGGCAGGTCGCCAATAAACTTCAGCCAAGCGCGCTCGCCCACCTGCCGTTGGCCGCGGCCCTGCGGGAACACTGCCGCTACTTCGGGGAGATCTCCGGGCTGCGCATCGGGATAGTGGAGAAGCCGCCCGGCTGTACGCTCGACGAGGCGACCAGCCTGATCCTGTTCCGGGCGGCCCAGGAAGCCCTCACCAATGTCGCTCGACACGCACGCGCCTCGCGCGTCGACATCGAACTGCGTGCCGCCGCCCACCACGTTACGGTCGACATTACCGACGACGGCATCGGGATCGAGCACGCCGCCCTGGCCAAGCCGGGCTCGCTCGGCTTGCTCGCTGTTCGGGAGCGGGTGGGCGCGGTCGGCGGTAGGCTGGTCATTACGAATAACGCCGGGGCCGGCGCGACGGTATCCATCCACCTGCCTGTCGGGGTGCCGACCGGCGCGGTTCTGGGGCGGCACGAAGAGAGCGCCGGCGCCCAGGGAAAAGACGTCAAACGCTGAACGCCGATTGCGCCGGCCGGTCGCCGGTCCGCGGGCCGTGAGCCTCGGGTCGATCGGCGGCGTCCGCGGCGCTTTGCACGAGATATTGTTTCACCAAATATGGCTCCCCGCACCGGCGCGGATTCGGGCTGAGGGATCCCCCCCGCCATACGGCAAAGGCAACCACGGCGGCGCCGACCAAATACACCAGCATTGCCGTGAGCATCGGGCTGCGGTTCAAACTGCGCAAACTTGGATATCTAAAATGAGCGGCCATGTTCGTTGTCCTGCTATTGCGTGTCCCTCGACCATAACAACACCGCGAGGCGGGGAAAGTTGCACGCTCGGGCCGCATTTTTTTGCCGGACCGGTCTCTACAGCGGCCGCGACGAATCGCGACGATGGTCGCTGCGGCGACATACAATATGTGCATGGACCACGCCAAGCCAGCCGCCGATGCGGCACTCTCCGACGAGGATGTGCACGCATGCGTGCGCGTGCTGCGCGCCATCGAGGCGGACCGCGCGCATCTGACGCGCCTCACGCAGGACCAGCGCCGTGAATTGCTGGTGTTGGCCGGCCTGGTCGCAAAGCCGGACGGGCACGATTTGAGGAAGATGACCAAGGCCTTTCGACGCGCCAAACGGGAGGCCGCGAAGGAACACGACCGCAAGGTCATCGACGGGGCGGGACTGCGCATCCAGCGCCGCTCTGCAACATATGCGCCGCTCTGGCTCGAGCGGCCGAAGCCCGGCGATCTTGGCGAGCGGGCCGATCTGCGCGAGGAGCGCCACTGCTACGTGTGCAAGCAGCCGTTTGCGAAGACGCACCGGTACTATGATTCTCTGTGCGGCGCGTGCGGCGACTTCAATTATGCCAAGCGCGCGCAAACGGCCGATCTCAGCGGCCACTATGCGCTCGTCACCGGTGCTCGCATCAAGATCGGCTTCCAGGCCTCCCTCAAACTCTTGAGGGCCGGCGCGCACGTCATCGTCACCACGCGATTTCCCGTCGATGCCGCCGAGCGATATTCGGAGGAGCCCGATTACCGCGGCTTTTGCGCTCGTCTGCAAATCCATGGACTCGATCTACGCCATACCCCGAGCGTCGAGCTGTTCACCCGGTTCCTCACCGAGCGGCTGCCGCGGCTCGACCACATCCTCAATAACGCGTGCCAGACGGTGCGCCGGCCCGCGGGTTTCTATCAGCATCTTCTGGCCAGGGAGGGCCTATCGCTCGCCGCCCTCCCCGAGGCCTGGAGGGGCCCGCTCGCCGGCCACGAGGAGTTGCGAGGGCTCATCGACGGATCGCGGGCGCCGCCCGGTGTCGGCGCGATCATCGCGGCAGCGGACGGGTGGCACGCGCAGGGACTTCTGCACAGCGCCGCACTGTCGCAACAGCGCTATCTGGATGAGGATTTTCGCGGCGGCGAGCGGTTGTTCCCCGCCCACCGTTACGATGAGGATCGGCAGCAGGTCGATCTGCGCGCGGTCAACAGCTGGAGGCTGCGCCTGCACGAGGTCGAGACGCCCGAGCTCCTCGAGGTGCAGCTCGTGAACGCCATCGCACCCTACATTCTCAACGCCCGCCTCAAGCCGCTCATGCTGCGGACGCCCGGGCGCCATAAGCATGTGGTCAATGTGAGCGCCATGGAGGGCCAGTTCTATCGCGCCACCAAGACCGACAAGCACCCGCATACCAACATGGCGAAGGCGGCGCTCAACATGATGACGCGGACCAGCGCGCCCGACTTCGTGAGGGACGGTATTCACATGAACGCCGTCGACACCGGCTGGGTGACCGACGAGGATCCCGCGGCCCACGCGGCGCGCAAGGCCGGTCTCGGCTTCTCGCCGCCTCTCGACATCATCGATGGCGCCGCCCGCATCGTCGACCCGATCTTCGCCGGGCGGCTGACGGGTACGCATGTGTGGGGCCAGTTCCTGAAAGACTACAAGCCGGCGCCCTGGTAGCAGGACCAATGACTGGGATGGCTTGCGGACGAGCTCCGGCGCCCATCGGGCAGGCAACGCGATGACGCGCGCGATCCTGATCGTCGCCGGTACCGCGGCATTCATCTATGTCGGGCTGTGCATCGTGCTGTTCCTCTATCAACGCTCGCTGATCTATTTCCCTCAGGCAGGCTCTGCAGCCGAGGGCGCCGACACGCTGGTCTTGACCGTCGAGCACGCACGGGTGCTCGCCAACACACGCCCCCACAGCGGCCCGGATGCCGTCATCTACTTCGGCGGCAATGCGGAGGACGTCAGCCGCAGTCTCCCGACTCTCGAGGCGGCGTTCCCCGGCCGCGCGCTCTACGCGCTCAACTACCGTGGGTATGGCGGCAGTACCGGCAAGCCCTCGGAAGCCGCCCTGATTTCGGACGCGCTCGCCCTCTTCGACCGCGTGCACGCCGATCATCCGCACATCGTCATGATCGGCCGTAGCCTGGGCAGCGGCGTCGCCGTTCACGTCGCGAGCGCGCGACCCGTCGAACGCCTGGTTCTGGTCACGCCCTACGACAGCTTGTTGGAGATCGCCGCAGCCCAGTTCCCCTTTTTCCCCGTTCGGTGGTTGCTCATCGATAGGTTCGAATCCTGGCGCTACGCGGCCGGCGTCACCGCGCCCACGCTGCTCATTGCGGCGGAAAACGACGACGTCATCCCGCGGGCAAGCACTGAGTCATTGCGCCGGCGCTTCCGAGCCTCGCTCGCCACGCTGCGAATCCTCGCGCGCGTGGACCACAACAGCATTTCGGAGAGCCACGAGTACATTCCAGCGCTGCAAGGCACGCCGTGACTCAGCCGGCCGGTGCCGATCGTCCGGGCGCCGCGGGCAGCCGGCCGATGCTGGTCTACGACGGCGATTGCGGGTTCTGCGGCTATTGGGCGCGCTATTGGCAGGGACTCACGGGCGACAGCGTCGAATACCGGCCCTATCAGGAAGTGGCGGCGCAGTATCCGGCGATCTCAATCGCCGACTTTCAACGGGCCGTGCAATACCTCACTCCGGACGGGCACCGTGCGGACGCCGCCGAGGCGAGCTTCCTCACCCTGAGCCACGCGCGTGGCCACGGGCTATGGCTCGCCCTGTACAGACGGCTGCCGGGGTTCTCCGCGCTGTCGGAACTGGCTTATGCCTTCATCGCCCGCCATCGCTCGGGCCTGTATCGCCTCTGCCTGTTGCTCTGGGGTGGGCAATACTGCCCGCCGCGACACGATTTGCTGTCATTCCTGTTCCTGCGCCTGTTCGGGCTGATCTACCTTGCGGCCTTCATCTCCTTCGGCGTTCAGGCGCAGGGGCTGATCGGCAGCCATGGCATTCTGCCGTTGGCCGAACTGGTCGATGCCATCGGCAGCCGCGTCGGGCCGGAACGCTTCTATGTAATGCCCATGGTGTTCTGGTGCAATGCCAGCGATATCGCCATTCAGGCCGCGTGCTGGTGCGGTGCGGGCTTGTCGCTGCTGCTGATCGTCAATCGGCTGCCACGCCTGAGCCTCGCCTTGCTCTTCGTGCTGTACCTCTCCCTCCTGTACGGCGGGCAGGTATTCATGACCTATCAGTGGGACACCTTCCTGCTGGAGGCGGGGTTTCTTGCGCTGCTGTTGAGCTGCGCCACGGCGCCTGGCATCTGGCTGCTGCGCTGGCTGCTGTTTCGCTTCATGTTCATGTCGGGCGCGGTCAAGCTGCTGAGCGGCGATCCGAACTGGCGGAATCTCTCGGCGCTGTCATATCACTTCTTCACGCAACCGCTGCCCACGCCCTTGGCCTGGTACGCGGCGCAGTTGCCGCCGCCCGTGCTCAAATTCGCCACCGGCGGCACGTTTGTCATCGAACTGGTCCTGCCCTTCTTGATCTTCTGTCCGCGCCGACTGCGTTTTTCCGCCGCCTTCGGCATCCTGCTGCTGCAAAGCTGCATTTTGATCACCGGCAATTACAACTGGTTCAATCTTGAGACCATGCTGCTCTGCCTGCCGCTGTTCGACGACGCTGCTCTGCGGAGCATATTGCCGCAGCGCATGACCGGCATGGCGCCCACGCGCCCAGATCAGCCCGCGCGGCGGAGGGCGGTTGCCGTGATCGCCGGCCTGCTCGCGCTGCTCATCGTGGTCTGCAGCCTGGTCGAAATGGACGTGCGCGTTGGCGGCCGCCCGCCCGCGGCGGCGTTGGCGGCCGACCGCCTCATCGAGCCGCTGCACATCGTCGGCAGCTACGGCTTGTTCGCGGTCATGACCACGACGCGTGACGAAATCGTCATCGAAGGTTCGAACGACGGCCTCGAGTGGCGCGAATACGGCTTCCGATACAAGCCCGGCGATGTGATGCGCCGTCCGCGCTGGAACATCCCGCATCAGCCGCGCTTGGACTGGCAGATGTGGTTCGCAGCGCTCGACGACCCGCGGCGCCTGACCTGGTTTGCGCGCTTCCTCCAGGCGCTGCTGGAGAACGAACCCGCGGTAACGGCGCTGCTCGACAAAAATCCCTTTCCCGATAAACCGCCGGTGTATGTGCGCGCGCAGTTCTACGAGTACACCTACGCAAGCCGCGACGACAAGGCCAAGGGCCTCTGGTGGACCCGCCGATCCCTGGGACTGTACTTCCCGGTGGCGCATCTGAAGGCCAATTGATTTCCGGTCGCCCACGGCCCGCGGCCGAATTCATCTCGCCGGGGTGCCGCTGCCCGGGTCGACCGCCGGAACCGCTGCGTCGCCCAAGCGCTCGAGCAGCCGCTCGGCGTCCGTATCCGACAGCAGCAAATCCCGATGCATGGCGCGCAGAAATCCCTCGGCCACGGCCTTATCGGCCATGGCGATCAGCGCATCGTAATACCCGCTCACGTTCAGCACGCCGCAGGCCTTGCGCTGGATGCCCAATTGCGCCCAGGTCGAGACCTCGAACAGCTCGTCCCATGTCCCGTATCCGCCCGGTAACGCCATGAAGGCATCCGAGAGCTCCGACATCAGCGCCTTGCGTTCATGCATCGAGCCGACGATACGCAAGTCGCTTACCCCTCGATGCGCAACTTCCTTGTCCGCGAGCGCCTGGGGGATGACCCCGATGACACGGCCTCCCTCGCTCAAGCACGCGTCCGCCACGGCGCCCATAAGTCCGACATGACCGCCGCCGTACACGAGTTCGATTCCTCGCCGGCCAAGCAGCCGGCCGACCGCGTCCGCCGCCCGCCGATAGGTGCGATCGGTCCCCATGCTCGATCCGCAGAAAACGCCCAGTCTCCGAATCATTCGGCGATTGTAGCCTGCTTTGGCGCGGGCTCCGGCCCCGCCGAACATTCGCCGCGAGGTCACGCCTCTCAAGGGGGCGAGTAGCTCCAACACATAACTCAAAAATTCGCGGAGATGGCCATCACCCAAGCCTACCGTAAGGCGTAACCCAGCGCCTGCGCCGCATGCTTCAGCGGATCCAACAGCACATCGTCGGCCAATGCCCGATGAAATTCCGGATGCGGCGGGAACAACGCAACCCGCAGCGCCCGCTCGTTCAAGGCGAGGGCCGGCGCGCCGCCGTGCGCCACCGACGCATAGACAATCCCCTGAGCCTGAGGGAACGCCGCGTACAGATCCCGGGCCCAGCCGCGCGCCCGCTGACGGCTGCCCGAATGAATGGCCATAGACGCGCCCATACGCGCGGCGAAGTCGCCGGTCAGATCCAAAAGCACCAGCGGTACGAGCGTCTTGAACACCACCAGCCACGGCGCCTGATAGACCCGGTCGATGCGCCGGGTCGCTTGAAACACCTCGGCCAGACAGGTTTGCGCATCCGCGGCCGCGTAGTAAATGCCGCGCGTCTGCTCAACCGGCCCACCCGCGGCCGTCGGCAGGTGATGCGTCCAGCGGCAATTCAGAGGACCGAAGCCGCAAAACTCGTTCCACCACAGCGAACGGCCGCTCGAGGTACGGTACACGCGCACGAGCGCAGTGCCCGCCGCCACCGTGCACAAGCTGGGCTCGATGCCGGCAAGCAGCGCCGCGCCCGGGGAATTCGGGAATCTAGCCAAGTGCGCCGCTACGCCGGGTTGCGTTACTCAAAGCCGCGCGCAAGCGCGACTACGCACTCCACCGGCTCCCCGCGCAACAGCCAATTGCGCGGACTCAGCGAGGAATCCGCGCCCAGTTCCAGGTCCGGATTCGGCGACAGAAACCACTCCACCACATCCAGCGGATTCAGCGCCTCCGGCAAGGCGGTGATCACCTCACGCAAGCCGGGCAGGACCTGCTGGCGCTCGAACTGAAACAGCGGCAACCGCCGCTCGCCGTCGTACTCGATCCCATACAGCGAGCGTTCGCGAAGTCGCTGGCGAATGCGGCTGACGTCGACTTTCAACAGCTCGGCCGCTACGCCCGTCGTCAGGCTGGTTTCAATCAATGCCATGTAATCGGTGATGGAGTGCATCAACGGGTCGCGCGCGGCCTCGCCCGCCCACGGCGCCGTCGATACTCCCACGGCATGCAGCGCCGCGGCCTCGCCGGCAGTCAGCGCCGAGGTAACCGAACGTCCGTAAGCCTGATCGCGCAGCGGCTCGTTCTCCAGCAGCCGGCGGCGCGCTTGCGCATACAGCGCGGCGGGCACCTCGACCGTATCGGATTCGCTCATGGGTTGCCGTCGTCCATGCATGAATATTCCCGCATTCTCCTGTCGAGCGCAAGCGGGAATCCGGCTCGCTGCGCACCGGCCCCGCGCGGGGGCCGGCGACAGCGCAACGGATTCAGTAGGGAGTTTGCGTCGTGGTGGTGCTCGACGCGGTGATGGTGCCGAAAACGCCGTCCGTTTGGCTCGCGAAACCCGCGGTGTAGAACAGCGTGGTGAGAGGCTTGTCCGAATCGCCGTTTCCAAACACCAGGGACCACAACCCCGCGAAGGCGAGCGGCTGGCCGTTACTGCCCACCAGGGGTCCGATGGAGGTTGCCAGGGACGCTTCATGCGGCATGAATACGTTAATCGTGCCGTCGCCAAAATTTCCGATCAGCACGTCGCCCTGCAGGGATGCGAATCCCGCGGGTGCAACGGCGATTCCCCAGGGGGCGTTGAGCGATCCCGCCGATGCGAATCGGCTGACCAAGTTGCCGCTGAAATCGAAGATGTCGACATAGCCGAGGCCGGCGCCGGTGACCTCGTCATGCTTCGCCGAATCCTGCATCGTATAAGTCACGTACAACTGGCCGTTCACCGCCGAGATACCGAAGGGCACAAATCCGCTCGGTAAGCCAGGGTCGACGAATTTTCCCTGCATGGCGGCGGGCTTGGCAAAGTTGGTGTCGAATACGTCGACTTTGTTGTTGTGCAGATCGGTTGCGTAGAGGTATTGCGCGCCATCGACGCTGCCCATCGCCAGTCCCTTGTAGACCGCGTGATCCGTGCCGTTCTGCAGTCCGTCGTCGTAGGCCGTGACCGCCGACGGCCCGCTGTCTTTGGCCCACGCAGCCAGGGTGCCGCCCTCGCCGTCAAATATGAACAACGCGGTCTCCGGACCGTTGCTGGTGGCAATCATGAACCCGCCGTTCCCGTTGTACACCTGGCCCGTGGGATTGGCCTGCACCCCGGCCGCCGATGCCGGGATGGCCACACCGGTGCTTGCCGATCCCGTCACTTCCTGTGTCTCGATGTCGCCGGTTCCGCTATACAGTGTCGTCAGATTGCTGTTGTTATCGGCAATCCAGAACGGCAACCCCGGTGCCTCGGCGATACCCCAGGGATTCTGCAGGTTTGCGTCGACCGTCGCGGCGACGGCCACCACCTCCGCCTTATCCACCACGAGAGGTTTATCCGCAAAATCCGCGCTGGTTTGCTGGACCATCGGACTGCCTGCACTGCTGCCGCTGCCCGCCCCGCCTCCGCCGCTGCCGCCGCCGCACGCGACCACGGCCACGGCGAATACGGCGCCGACCGCCAATGAACCCGACACTCTTGCTGCGATAATGCGATGCAATCTCATGATGCTCTCCATACGTGACAAATTGGTTTGGCCACGTTGGTAGCGAGACAGGGTGAAATGGTTCTGCGCACTCGAGATGCGCGCGCCCCGGGGGCAAGGTCAGTGGTCGGTGCAGCGAGGGCGATTGAGCATGGTCGCGAGCGCAGCACAGGCGTTCGGCGCGGCCGCAGCGGAGTCGCCCGCGGGCGCGCCCGCGCTGCCGGCCAACAGTGCTTCGGCCTCATGTGCCGACAGATGCGGGCGTTGCGCGCGCAGCAGCGCGATCAGCCCGGAAACCTCGGCGGTCGCCAAAGAGCTTCCCGAATAAAAATCGTAATGGCCGTCCGGGGCAAGCGAGATCACGTCGCGGCCCGGCGCCCGCAGGACGCGCGGGTCGGCGTGACCGCTTTCGATCGAATCGACCGCGATCACCGCGCCGATATTCGTTGGAAACGAGTTTCGCAGGCCATCCGCCGGCACGGCGCCCACCACGATGATGCCGGCATCGACGGCACGGCCCACCAGCCGCGTGAGCAGCGGATCGCTCGGCCCGGCGAGGCTGAGATTGATGATGTCGGCATGGTCTTCGATCGCCGCCGAGAGCGCCTGCGCCAGCGTAAAGGAATTGCATGCCGCCTTCGCCCCCGTGAGCGCGACGCGCCAGCACGCCTTGAATAGCAATAACTTCACGTCCGGAGCGATACCGACAATGCCGACGCCATTATTCGGAACGGCCGCGATCACCCCGGCCACGGCCGTGCCATGCGTGTCCTCGAGAAATGAGCGCGCATCGTTATCGACAAAATTGCGGGTCAAGATGCGCGCCGGCAGGTCCGGGTGATCGACGGCGGCGCCGGTGTCGATGACCGCAACCCGCACGCTCGCGCCGCGGCTCCATTCCTGCGCCTCGGCGACCGACATCTGTTCGACATTGCGCTGCAGTGTCGAGTAGGGATCATTGTAGCCGCTGGACACCGTGCCGAAGGTGAGCAGCGGTTGCGCGGACTCGACCCGCGGGTCGCGTGCGATGACCGACAGCAGCAGGGCGGGATCCGCCTGGGTGGGCAGCGCGTAAACGAGGCAATGTACCCCCAGCAGCGCAATCGGCCAGCTCGACACCTCCCGCAGATGGTAATCGGCGGCGAGTGCCCGGCTGCGGTTGCGCGCAACCGCGCCGGCCGAATACACGCCGACCCCATCGTAGCCTCTCGGGGTGGATGCAGCGCGGGTGACCGGCAGGCTCACGGGGTTGCGGACCGTGACGACGACGTAGCTTTGCGGCGCCGCACGCGCCGCGGCGGGCAGCTCCGCGCTCGCGAGCAGTGCGCGCCCGGAGGAGCAGCCGGCCAGCGCGGCGATGGCGACGATGGCGCCGAGCGCCGCGATTCTCACTGTGCGGGTGCCGCGTCGTTGACCGCGGGCTCCGCGAACAGCACGCGGCTGTCGCCGCGCAAACCCAGCACCGCCGTGCCCAGTTGCGCGGCCGTGGAGCGCGGATCGGTCGATGCAAGGGTATAGGCGCCCGCATCGCTCGGACCGCTGATGACCATCAATCGGTTCGCGCCGAGCAACGCCTTGAGATCGCCGAGGGTCATCGAGGGCGCAAATACCGCGCGGATGTGCGCTCCTGCCGCGGACTGCGGATCGGCCGACAGAGTCACGTATCGAGGCGCCGCTGCGCCCGGCGACGCCGGGTGGCGCAACGAGCCGCCGAGCCAGGCGAGTGCGACCGCCTGTACGAGAACCGCGGCGGTCAGCCATCGCATCGCGCCCATTCGGCGCCGTGCCGGATTGACCGGCATTCGAGTCGGTGCCGCGGCGGGCGCATCGCGGCCGAGTTCGTCGATGCGCGACAGGGTCTTCGCAAGACCGGCCTGCGGGGCGTACTCGACCCGGGCGTCGGCCTTGAGCAGCGCGCGAACCGCGCTCTCCTGCTCCACATCGTTGCGGCAAATGGCGCAGTATTGCAGGTGATTCGACACGCGCTCGACGTCCGCGGCCGAGAGTCGTCCCGCGACGTACCAAGGCAGCAGCCGCGCCGCTTCCTCATTGCAACAAGCTCCGTCCAAATCGATGCTCACGAGTTGACTCCTCGGTGGGCGGGATTTTCCTCGAGAATCGCCCGCAGTTTACGCCGCGCATTGAACATGCGTGTTTTCACGGTGTTGACGGGACACTCCATGATCTCCGCCACTTCCTCGCACGAATGATCGAAGTAGTAGGTGAATTCGAGCACCAACCGTTGCTCGAGCGGCAACTGCGCAAGCGCGTAATCGAGCAATTGCCGCTCCTCGAGCGCGCGGCCCGTGTCGCTTACGGATGCCTCCGCGTCGATGGCCTCGAGCGCCATGACACGCTCGTGCGTGGCCGCACGCCGGATCAGGTTGAGCGCGCGCCGGTACGCGATGCCCATGATCCACGTCGACACCTGCGAGGCACCGCGAAACTCGCCCGCGCGCTGCCAGACGATCCACAGCGTATCGTTGATGACTTCCTCGGCGTCTTCATACCGGTGCGTGACGCGCGTGAGGAATCGCGCAAGGCGCCGGTGGTAGTGGAGATAGAGTTCGCGGAATGCGTCCCGATCCCCGCGGCTGATCCTGATGATCAAGTCCCGTTCGCGCTCGTTTCCGGCGCGCACCGTGGCGTTTTGATTGGCCGGCGACTCCATATTTTCCAATGACCTGCTCCGTTCGGACAGCAGTCGACACTGCACTGCAGAGAGTAGGTACCCCGACGGCGCCGCAAGGTTCAGCCGGCCGCCGGCGCTCGTTCCGCGCCCTGTTCAGAAGTGCATCACGGCCGAAACCACCCAGATGCCATTCGCACTGGCATCCTCGTACAGGCGCTCGACGGTCGAATCGCAGAAAAAACGGCTGAGATCGACCGACAGGCGCCGATAGCTGTATGCGAGCCCGACATCCCCCGCCCAGTAGCCCACCCCGAATAAATCGTGCAGGTCGTAGTAGCCGCCGCCCGCCGTCAGCGCGAATCCCGCACGCAGCGGCCAACGGCCGGTGAGTTCGTAGGCGACGGTCGCCCGCTTCTGGGCAAAGCCGAGCTGGGAATAAGAGGTGGCGTCGGGTTGATACGATACGGTCGCTGCAATCAGGTCCAAATAGGTAAACGTGGCCGCAACCTCATTGTGGTCAAAGCGCGCCGGGCGCGGATCCTGCAGGTACGCGTAATGCGTATAGATTCCCCGCAGCAGGAAATCGGCGCCGAGCGGCTGGTTGAATCCGGCGTAGAGATCCAGCTCCTTGGACGGCGCGCCCCCGGGATAGGGGTCAACGTTCGATCCCCATGCGCCAGCGAACCAGCCGAGCGGATTTTGATAGTTCGCGCCGAGCTGCACCGCCCCGCCGCCGTAGGTTTGCGATATGCCGCGGTACACATAGTTGGTCGTGGCGCCCACCGACGCGCTCCAGTTTTCGTCCGCTGCGCCGATCCACGGCAGCAACACCAACGCCGCCATCGCGCCGGCCCGGGGGGCTCTGCGGCCGATGGGCACTGCGAGTCGCCCCGTCACGCTAGATCCACCCAGGCAGGATGAAGTTCGGTCCGTCCATTGCCGCCGCAGTATAGGGGTTCCGCATGCCGCGCACGCCGGGAAGATTTTCTCGCGCCGCCGAGAACCCGGGACGCGCCTGCGGCTACCTACTCTGCAAACGCGTCACTGGCGACGCGGTTCCGCAACAATTCAAATACAGGAGTACCCATGAAGACGCTACGCGCATCGAGACTCTCATGCAGCACGCTTGGCCTTGCGGCCTGCGCCGCGCTATCGGCGGCACCCGGACCCGCGGCCGCCGCCGATGAGCCGTTTCTTCCGTTGGTGATCAACTCCTCGACGATTCCGGCAAACGGCGACGTCAACCCGTACGGCGTGGCCTTCGTTCCGGCCGGCTTTCCGGGCGGCGGCACGATTGCCGCCGGCGACGTCCTGGTCAGTAATTTCAACAATAGCGCCAACCTCCAGGGCACGGGGACGACGATCGTGCAACTGCGCCCGGAGGGTTCCTTGGCTCCCCCGGGAAGCGCCGTCGCGTTTTTCGTGAGCCCGCTCGGGGGCCTCAGCACCGCGCTCGGGGTTCTGAAGGCGGGCTTCGTGCTGGTGGGAAACGTACCGACCACGGACGGCACCATCGCCACGATCGGGCCCGGCGCGCTGCAGGTCATCGATCGCCACGGGGCCGTGATTCAGACCTGGACCGATGCGGTGTTTCTCGATGGCCCGTGGGATCTCGCCATAGACGATCACGAGTCCGTGGCTCATGTGTTCGTCTCCAACGTATTGAACGGCACGGTCTCGAGACTCGATCTCAGCGTGAACTCCGGCGGCGTGACGATCGAGAAGAAAACCACGATCGCAACCGGCTACAAGCACGTTCCCAATGCGGCCGCGCTCATTCTGGGCCCGACCGGACTCGCGTTCGATGCCGGCACCGATACCTTGTACGTTGCCTCGACGGCCGACAACGCGATCTACGCCATTGATTCGGCAGACAACCGGTCCACCGCCGCCGTGAAGGGGACGCTGGTATTCTCTGACCCGCATCTGCGCGGGCCGCTCGCGCTGCGCTTCGCGCCCAATGGCGACTTGCTGACGGCCAACGGGGATGCCGTCAATGCCGGCCTGCTGCATCCGAGCGAAATCGTCGAGTTCACGACCGGGGGCAATTTCGTGCACGAGTACAACGTCGACTCGAGTCAAGGCGGCGCCTTCGGAATCGACGTCGTCTTGGACGAGCACGTCAACTTCAATTTTGCGGTGATCGACGACGTCACGAACAGTCTGTCCGTCATGCACACCGGCGGAGCTTCTCGCTGAAGCTCAATAAAGTACGTTAATTACACTATGTATATAATTGTATTTGTTAATTATTTATAGTCTTTTTTTTCACGGAGGCCTGGTGTCGGGTGGCTGGTGGCACCCGACGCACCCCGACACCGGGCCATGGCGTTTGGCGGTCGCCGGCGGATGCCGGTGACAGTCGAAGCAGAAGCCGTGGAATCGCGCCTCGACGCCTTCCTTGAGGTCGGCGCGACTGCTCTGATGACAGCCAATGCAGCGGTCGAAGCCGCGTCCGTCGGCGTAATTGTGGTGGCATTGCAGGCAATTGACCGCGGTGTGCTTGCCGTGCGGGAAATCGAGCGCAATGCCATGCGCGCGCTGAACCAGCGATTCGCGCAGCGCCGCGGCCGGGGGACTCCACGAGAGACCCAGGATCAGCAAGGCGGCCGCCCCCACGGCGGCGAGCACCAAACTCGAATGCCGCCCGAACACGAGTTGCCGGCGTGCGCGGGACGGCGCGCCCGGCGCGCCGCTCGGCCGGCGGGATCGCAGCAGCGTCAGTAGCGCGGCCGCTGTGGCGGCGAGGAATATGACGCGGCGTCCGCGCCCGCCGACATACCGGTTCGTCGTCAGGACGTGCACGGCGGATAACACGGCGAGCAGACAACCGAGGATCACGTGCGTGGCCTGGAAGTCTCGATGGCTGGACCAGAATCGGCGGCGGACTGTCCCGATCGAGCTCACGACGAGGATGCACAGTACGGCGCTTGCGCCGATCCCGGCGAGCTGGTAGAGCGGCGCCGAGGGCTTCAGGTATTCGATCACCGTGGCGTCGGCGAGCAGGAGGCCCCCGATGTGCGCGGCCACCGCCATCAGCGCCGCCCAGCCGACCAGCGAGTGCATGCGCAGCGACATGAGAGTCGGGGGTACGGAGTCGCGCGGCCGGATCGGTGAACCGCAGAGGATGATGCACGCGAGGAGTCCCGCAAGTCCCGCCATCACGGAGAGCTCCCAGCCCAGGCCGACAAAGCCCGCAAACGCCGGGAGCGCGGCGAGCGCGAGCAGCGCCACGCCCCACAGGGCGTAGCGGGCGTCGAGCCGTCTCACGTACTGCGAATCGAGTTACGTGACGGGCATGTCATCGGAACTAGGGGCTCTCTTTGGCGACCAGCCAATTCACGAGCTCGACCACCTGATCCGGGCCGCCGGCGGATTCGACGTAGACGCGATACCTGCCGTTGACGATGATGGTCGGCGTGCGGTCGATGCCGTAGGCCTGCAACAGGCCGTCATCCGTGCGCACCTTGAGATCCACCGCGAATGACTTCGCCTCGTTCAAGAATTTCTCCACGGGAATGCCCGCCTGGCGCTGGTAGAAACGCGCCGCGTCCTCGATGCTCGGCAGAGGCGCTCGAATGCGCTCGGTTCTGGGGTCGACGACGGCCAATTCGCCGCTGGTCCAGACGGCGTCGAACATCGCGTCGTGCGTGCGTTCAGCGACGCCGAGCGCCTGCGCCGTGCAGTACGCGAGCTGAAACATCGGGAAATCCTCGTTCGCGTTGAACGACGCGGGCAGGTAGTCGAGGACCGCATTGGCGGGAAGACTCTGCTTCAGTTTGCGCATCACGGGTTGGAACACGTTGCAGGCCGGGCACGCGTAGGAAAACACTTCGGTTACTTCGACCTTGCCCTTGGGCAGGGACGTAGGCCGCGCGGGCTGCACCAGGAAGTAGTTCTTCCCCTCGATCCAGGTCTGCGCCGCGGGGGCGGTGCATGGCACGACGAGGCTCAGCATGGCAGCAATGGCGTACGAAAAATGGGTCTTCATCTTGGCTCCCGGCTACGGATCGATCGATTTTAACGTATCTTTGCGGAACCGGAAGACGAGGAACGGCATCAGCCCGATTGAATGACCTTCACGACGAGCTCCGAATGACCGGCGCGAGCGTTGCGCCCGCGGCGCGGCGCGCGCTCTCGCCGCTGGTAATCGGCTGCTTGGCTGCAACCTGGCTGATCTGGGGATCGACCTATCTGGTGATCCGGTTCGCGCTGGCGGGCTTTGCGCCCTTTTTTCTGATGGCCACCCGCTTCCTGGCCGCCGGCACGCTGTTGATGGCCTGGCAGCTCGGGTGCGGCGCGCAGCGTCCCACCCTGAGGGAGTGGCGCAACGCCTTGCTCGTCGGCACATTGATGCTCGGCGGCGGCATGGGCGGTGTCGCCTACGCCGAGCAGACCATCGCATCGGGTTTGGTGGTCGCCTTCATCGCCGTGATGCCGATGCTGCTCATCGTGGTGAACCTCGCCTTTCGGGTGTATCCCGGGCGCAGCGAATTGGCTGCGGTCTGCGTCGGGCTCGCCGGCGTGCTCATGTTGACGCAAGGCGCGGGCCTGCGTGGATCGCCGGCAGGACTGTTGGCGATAATGCTGGGTACCATCGGATGGTCGCTGGGCAGCGTATTGAGCCAGCGGGGCTTTGCGTCGGCGCCCGGCGCCACGGGTTTCGCGACCCAAATGCTGTGCGGCGGAATTGCGCTTCTGGCCGTGTCGGCCTTGACGGGCGAAGCGTGGCAGCCGCCGTCGCAGGCGAGCGCGTGGATGGCCTGGCTGTATCTCGTGGCATTCGGCACTCTGATAGCGTTCAGCGCCTACATGCTGCTGCTGGCGCGCACGTCCTCGAGTCTTGCGGCGAGCTATTCGCTGGTGAATCCGGTGGTTGCCCTGGTTCTGGGCGTAACCCTGGGCGGCGAAACGGTCTCGGCCTGGGAGTGGTCGGCAGCGGGCGTGGTGATGTTGGGTGTGGTGATATTGTTCATCGGTCGACGTCGTTAGAAAACCCTTGGGAGCACCTCCGTGAGCAAGCGAATCGATGTGAAGCAGGTGATGATGTCGTTGGGTTGCAGCTATCCCGTTCCGTTCGACGCCCCGTGTGCGCAACGCGCGCGCCAGCGCCTCGGCGATGCGGCGGGTCTCACGGACTTTGGCGTGAATCTCATGCGCCTGCCGCCCGGCGCTTGGTCGAGTCAGCGGCACTGGCATGCGGCCGAGGATGAGTTCGTGTACGTCCTCGAGGGCGAGGTGGTGCTCGTGACCGACGCGGGTGAGGAGCTGCTCCGGCCCGGCGATTGCGCCGGCTTCAAGGCCGGCGTCAAGGACGGCCATCATTTGCAGAATCGGTCCGCGCATGCCGCTGTGGTTCTGGAAGTCGGCTCCCGCAGAATCGCGGAGGACGAAGGGGAGTACCCGGACATCGACATGCGCTTCCTCAAGGGCGATGCGGGATATGCACATCGCGACGGTACGCCCTACCCCAAGCGTCGGGGCATGGGATAGGATCAATCGCATGCAAATCGATCCCGCCTTGCACCCGTATGCCGACAATTACAAGATATTGACCAACGTCATCGTGCCGCGGCCGATCGCCTGGGTCACCAGCCAAAACCGCTCGGGTCTCATCAACCTTGCGCCATTCAGTTTTTTCAACGCGGTCGGCAGCGATCCGCTGTACGTGGTCGTCAGTATCGGCTTCCGCGACGATGACGCGCCGAAGGACACCGCCCGGAACATCGAGGACCGCGGCGAGTTCGTGGTAAACCTGGTCACCGAGGATTTGCTCGCCGCCATGAATATCTCCGCGGCGGATTTTCCGCCCGATCAGAGCGAATTGATCGCCGCCGATCTGCACGCGGCCTCATCGGTGCACGTCAACACCCCGCGCCTGGCCGAGGCGCAGGTGAGTCTCGAGTGCCGGCTGCACCGATCGGTGCCGCTCGGCACGAATACGCTGTTCATTGGCGAAGTGGTGATGTTTCATGTCGCGGATCATTTGCTGGGTCCGCGATTGCACATCGACAACTTCGCTCCCATCGGCCGCCTCGGGTCGCCCTCGATGTATTGCCGCACCACCGATCGGTTCGAACTGGCGCGGATTTCCTACTCGGAATGGGAGAAAAAAACGAGCCTCGCCGGGTCCCCGCCCCTGAGCGCGTCACGATGACATTTTGAGTCGGCGGGCGGCGCTCCTGACGTAATCGACGCTGATCTGGACCGACTCGAGCGGCGGCCGGATGAAGGGCCCTTCCTGTTCGATATAATATTCACGGACACCGGCGGTGTACGCCGCTTGCAGGATCTCCGGCCACTTCATGACGCCGCTGCCGACCTCCGTGGGCGACGTCTGCATGGCGACATTGGTGACGAAGCCCGCCTTGACGTCCTTGACGTGCAGCGCCATGTAGCGCTGCGGCCAGCGCTGCAGATAAACCACCGGATCGCGCCCCGCGCTTGCCACCCAACCGCAATCCATTTCGAGCCGCACATATTTGGCATCGGTCGATTCGACCAGCAGGTCGTATGCGACTTGGTCGCCGAATTGCCGGAAGTCGATATTGTGATTGTGATACGCCAGCGCGAGGCCGGCCTTCTGCAGCTGCTCGCCGTAGGAATTGAGCAGCTCGGCGGTTCGCTTCCAGGTATCGAGCGTCGTTTCCTCCGCCAGCACGCGCAGCATGTCGCCAGCCAACGCCCGGCGCAGCGCGTCGGGCGGCAACCATGGCACGGGAACCACTAAGGTGCGGATGCCGATCTCATGCGCGCGCTCGATCTTGTCCTGCAGGCCGGCGTCCAGTTCCCAAAGGCGCACGTGCGCACTGATGCATTCGAGACCTGCGGCCGCGAGCGCGCGCCGGGTGCGCGCGGCCGGCGGGCCGCCGAGCTGGTACAGTTCGACGCGCCGAACACCCATGTGGGCAAGCTGCCGCAACGTGCCCCCGTAGTCGCGCTGCAACTCGTCCTTGACCGTCCACAGTTGAACGCCGAGCCGCAGATCGACCCCGGCGGCCGGCGCCGCCAGCAGGCGCGAATTCCAAGCGCTCAAGGCGAGCGCAGGGCCGCCGATCTGCAATAAAAGGCGTCTGGTCAACATGCGTGTCCTCGCGGCATCGGGTGGTGTCCGGCATGAAAAATGGCACATAAGAATATAATATTTAAGATTTTTTTTCTTCCTCTCCCGCAGCCTCTCCGGGCGCGAGTGGCCGCTTTTGCAACGCAACGGTAGCGTTGCGTTACGCGCGCATCAGGTATAGCCTCGCGGCGTGTGTTCTCATCTTCACAAGGGGACCCCGATGAACAATCTAAAATCCCTCACGCTGAACGCCATCGGTGCCACTGCGCTGGCGATTGCGCCGCTGACGCCAGCCGCTGCCGGATCGCCCTGGGGCGGCGGCCGTGGATTCCATCGCTTCGGATTGGGTGGCGCAGTGGTCAGAGCGTTCTTCGGCGTCGCGGCGCTGCCGCTCGCGATTGCATCGGTCGCAGCATCGGCGATCGGACCAGCGCAGCCCTCGCCGCCGCCGGCGCCTGCCTATTATCCCCCGCAGCCGGCGCCTGCCTATTATCCCCCGCAGCCGGCGCCCGGCTATTATCCGCCAGCCGCGCCCGCCTATTATCCTCCGCAGCCGGCGCCCGCCTATTATCCGCCGCCGGGCGCCTATGCGCCGCCCGCGCCGTACTACGGAGGCTACGCGCCGGCCGCGCGGTATTATCCGCGGGCCCCCGGTTACTATGCACCGCGCGCGCGATACAATCCGTATCCGGTTTATCAGGCAGCTCCGCGCCCGGGCTATTATCCGTATCGCCGCTAAGAAGAAGCTCAACAACCCGCCGGCGGCCGCCCGGCGTGGCGGCCGGCCGCCGCGCACTGCCGCGCTGCTGCTGCGGGATCGCATCCTCGAAGTCGCCACTGCGCTGTTCTTGAGCCATGGCTACGGGTTGACCTCCATTGAGGCGGTTGCTCGCCAGGCCCGCGTCTCCAAGCGCACGTTCTATCACCGCTTCGCCGACAAGACGGCGCTGTTCGAGGCGGTCGTGCATCGAATCATCCAGGGCATTCGCCCGCCTGCGGATGTTCCTCTGATTGAGGGCGCCACGCTGCACGCCGTCCTGAAGCGGCTCGCTCAGCTCATTCTGCAGGCCGCGCTGTCGCCGGCGGCAATTGCGCTGCACCGTCTGGTGATTGCGGAATCCGCACGTTTTCCCGAACTGACCCGTGCCACCAGCGCCCAGGGCGCGAGT
>JBEKYO010000039.1:0-31326 GCA_049510875.1 Steroidobacteraceae bacterium | reverse complement strand
AACCCGCGCAACAGCATGACGAGTCCCAGGATCATGTACATGATGCCGATGCGCTTGTGGTCGATGGTGGTGAACCACTCCCGCCACAAATAGCCCCAGAGGCGATAATAGGTGATGACGCCCAGGAGACCCGCGGCGCCCGCCGCCACGGCCGCGAAGGTGACGACCAGAATCGGCTCGTGCAGCGGAATCGCCTCGAGGGTCAGGCGCCCGAAGGCCATTTTCATCCAGTACGAGCCGGTAGTCATGGCGCGGTCACACGTCTAGGGGTCGATGGCCGGATGCGCAGCGGGCATGCGCAGCGGCGGCACGAGGCCGGCGCCGAGCAACGGAACGCCGGGCGCCGGGTCCTTCGGGGAGCGCAGGTCGCTGGTCGCGTCCATCATCATCATGTCGTCCGCGCACAGTTTGCCCGCCTCGACACAGCGGTTGAGAATGGCGTGGTAGAGACCCGGGTCGACGGCCGCGAACCCGCGCACCGGTTCGTTCTCGCTCGGTTGTTCGAGGCGCAGATACTCGCCGCGGCGGAGCGCGTCGCCGCCGCCCCGCATGCGCGCCAGCCACGCTTCGAAGTCGGGGTTCGCCAGGGCCCGGAACACGAAGTGCATGCCCGAGAATCCCGCGCCGCTGTAGTTGGCGGAGAATCCCTGGTAATCGCCGGCCGTGTTGGCGACCGCATGGAGCCGCGTTTCCATGCCCGGCATGGCGTAAATCTGGCCGGCGAGCGAGGGAATGAACAGCGAATTCATCACCGAGGAGGCGGTGATCCGGAACTCGATCGGCCGGTCGACCGGGGCGGCCAGCTCATTGACTGTTGCGATGCCGTATTGCGGATAGATGAACAGCCATTTCCAGTCGAGCGCCACCACGTCCACCTGCAGCGGCTGCGCCGCCGATGCCATGGACTCACCCGGCTTGATCCGGCCCAGCGGCCGGTAGGGATCGAGCAGATGCGTGCCGACCCAGGTCAGGCCGCCCAAACCGATGATGATGAGCAGCGGCGCCGCCCAGATGAACAGCTCGAGATGGATGGAGTGGTCCCAGTCGGGCTCATAGCGGGCCGCGCGGTTGGAGCGGCGATACCGCCAGGCGAACAGCACCGTCATCGCCATGACCGGGACGATGACGACGAGCATCAGTACGGTCGAGTAGATCAACAGATCGCGCTGCTGCTGGGCGACGTCGCCGGATGGATTCAGCACCACCGCGTGACACGCGCACAGCATTGCGGGGAACGGCAGGAAGCTTATGAAGCGAATACGGCCCAATGCATCTCCAATCGGCGAACGACCGCCATACGCGGCAGGCAATCACTTGCCCTGCTCTCTCAAACCCCTACAATGTGCTTCAAGAGGGCGTCGTCGCAGCGAGGCGGCGCATTTTACGGCAGACGAAGGACAAAATGATACTGCGAGTCGACGCTGAATTGCACATGACCAAGAGCAGCCACACGTTATGAGCGCTCCGAGCGCGATTTCCCCGGGGACGACGCCGGATCTGCCCGGCCACGCGCATGAGGGCAGTGCGGAGCCGACGGCCGGCGAGATTGCAGTTGGCGTCATCATCGGGCGAACCTCGGAGTTCTTCGATTTCTTCGTCTACGCCATTGCATCGGTGATGGTCTTTCCGAAGCTCGTCTTTCCGTACGTCGACGCGCTCACGGGCACGCTGTTCTCCTTCGCCATCTTCGCGGTGGCCTTCATCGCGCGTCCGCTCGGCACCGTCATTTTTCTGGCGATCGACCGCAGCTATGGGCGCCGCGTCAAGCTGATGCTCGCGCTGCTGCTGCTCGGGGTCTCCACCGTGGCGGTCGCGTTCCTGCCGGGCCATGAGCAGATCGGTTCATTCTCCGCGGTGCTGCTGATCCTGTTCCGGCTGGGCCAGGGCCTCGCGCTCGGCGGCGAGTGGGACGGTCTGGCGTCGCTGCTCGCACTCAACGCGCCCGAGCGGCAACGCGGCTGGTACGCGATGATCCCGCAACTCGGGGCGCCGCTCGGGCTCATCGTCGCGAGCGCGCTGTTCGCCTTTTTCGTGGCGAAGCTGCCGGCGGAGGATTTTCTCGATTGGGGCTGGCGCTATCCGTTCTTTGTCGCTTTCGCCATCAACGTCGTCGCCCTGTTCGCGCGGCTGCGCATCGTGGAAACCCCCGAGTTCGCGCAGCAATTCGAGTCGCGCGCGCTGCAGCCCTCGAGGGTGCGCGAGACGTTGCGCGCCGAAGGACGCCACATCGTGATCGGCGCCTTCGCGCCGCTCGCGAGCTTCGCGCTGTTCCATACCGTCACGGTCTTCCCGCTGTCCTGGGTGTTTCTGTACACGCGCCAGGCGCCGGCCCGGTTTCTGGTCATCGAGATGGTGGGCGCCATGGTCGGCGTGGCATCGATCGTCGCCTCCGGAATACTCGCCGACCGGGTGGGGCGCCGCACGATGCTCGGCGTCACCGCCGGGGCAATCGCCGCATTCAGCGGTTTCGCGCCGCAATTGCTCAACGGCGGCGACGCCGGCGAGACGATATTCATGCTCTTGGGGTTCGTTCTCCTCGGCCTCTCGTTCGGGCAGTCCTCGGGCGCGGTCGCCTCGAGCTTTCCGATCGCGTACCGCTACACCGGATCGGCGCTGACCACCGATTTCGCGTGGCTGTTCGGCGCGGGATTTGCGCCCTTCGTCGCGTTGATTCTCGCGAGCCGCTTCGGGCTGATCGCCGCGGGCGCCTACCTGCTGTCCGGCGCCATCTGCACGCTGGTCGCACTGGCCGTCAGCCCACGCACCGACGCGGCCCGATGAGCGTCCAGGCGAAAGCGCACGCCCGCCTGAACCATGCCGACGCGACCGCGGCGATCGCCGCGGCCACGTGGCGCGACTATTTGGAGCTCACCAAGCCACGGGTCGTGGCGCTCATCGTGCTGACCGCGCTGGTCGGCTCGCTCTTGGCCGTTCCGGGACTGCCGCGGCTCGATACGCTGCTGTTCGCGAACTTGGGGATAGCCCTCGCCGCGGGCGGCGCGGCCGCCATCAACCACGTGCTCGACCGCGGCATAGACGCCCACATGCGGCGCACCCAAGGCCGCCCGTTGCCGACCGGGCACATCAGCCCTGCGCGGGCGCTCTGCTTTGCGCTGATCTTGTGCATCGCCGGGATGCTGCTGCTGGTGCGCGAAGTGAACATGCTCACGGCGGTGCTGACGTCAGCGTCGCTGCTCGGCTACGCCCTGGTCTACACGGTGTGGCTCAAGCGTGCGACCCCGCAGAACATCGTCATCGGCGGCGCGGCGGGCGCGGCGCCGCCGGTGTTGGGTTGGGCGGCCGTCACCGGTCACGTCGACCCGCAGGCGTTGCTGCTGTTCCTCATCATTTTCGTGTGGACGCCGCCGCATTTCTGGTCCCTCGCGATCGCGCGGCGCGCCGATTATGCGAAGGTCAACATTCCGATGCTGCCCGTGACGCACGGCGTCGCGTTCACTCAACGGGCCGTGCTCGTTTACACGGTCGCGCTGACGCTGATCACGGCGGTGCCGTTTTTGATCCGCATGAGCGGCGTTCTCTACCTCGCGGCGGCCGCGCTTCTCGATGCGGGCTTTCTGCGGCACGCGCTGCGGCTCAACCGGTCGTCGAGCGACGCGGTCGCGATGCGCATGTTCCGCTATTCCATCTCGTATCTGATGCTGCTGTTCCTGGCTCTGCTGTTGGACCATTACCTGCCGACGACGCAATGGCGCCCCTGAGTCCGCGCGGAATTCGCGCCGTGTTGCCGCGGGCGCCGATCGGTGCTCACTTCGAGCCGCCGGCGGGCACGCCATTCGAGAAGTGCTCGGCGAGATAGGCCTCGCCGCGCTCGAGAATGAAGTATCGGAATGCTTCCGCCGCGGGCGAGAGCGTCTTTGCCAGGTTGTTGACCACATGCCAACGGCGCATGACCGGCAGGCCCTCGGTCTCCGGAGCGGCAATGAGGTGATGATCGAGTTCCAGCGCCAGGGTGTGCAGGGATAGCAGCGATACCCCCATGCCGGCCATAACCGCCTGTTTGATCGCCTCATTGCTGGACATTTGCATGACCACGCGGGCCGTCATCTGATACTTGTGCATGTATTCATCGAGGGCCGCACGCGTGCCCGACCCGGGTTCCCGCACGATGAAACCCTCTTCCGACAGCGCACGCGCCGGCACCACTTCCATGCGGGTAAACGGATGCTCGATGGATGTGACGAGCACGTGCGGGTGCATGGCGAAAGGCTCGGCGCGCGTGGGCCAGCCCTCGGGCGGACGGCCCATGATGGCGAGTTCTATGTCGCCTTGCTGCATGAGCGCCACGATCTCCTCGCGGTTGTTGGCCACCTGCAGGCGAATCTCAATGCCCGGGTGCTCCTGCCGGAATTGCGCGAGCAAGCGGGGCAGGAAATACTTGGCCGTGCTCACCATCACCACGTCGAGCGGCCCGGTCTTCAGGCCGCGAAAGCGCGCCACCAAATCCTCGGCATCGCGCATGGCGGCGAGTACCCGGCGAGTGTGCGCCAGGAAGTATTCGCCAACCATCGTGAGCGAGACCTGACGGCTGGTCCGGTCAAACAACGGCAACCCGACTTCCGTCTCCAGGTCCTTGATTTGCATCGACACGGCAGGTGCGGTGAGTTTCAGCTCCTCAGCCGCGCGAATGAAGCTCAAGTGCCGCGCGACGGAGGCAAAAACCCGAAGCTGGCGAAGAGTGACATTCTTCATTAAGCAATTGTTAATAGTAGTTAGCTATAGCCGATCATACCTGAATGATAACGGGCTCGCCTGCGGGACCAGCCCACCACTTGGGGCAACCGTCCACCGCCTGCGGCAACTACGAATAGTGGCCGCCCGGTCAATCGTATAAATCCTGTCCTGGGTAGCCAAGGGACACGCGGCCGGCGAGGCGGGTGGGTTCCCTAGGATCATTAAGCAATCATTAACGGTGGGATAACAATAACTGACTGTAACTAAATGATGGCCAGTCATAGTATCCCTGCATTCCCAAACGATGGTGAGACCAATATGGCAACAGTTATCGAGAAACCAGTCGAAAAGCCCGGTGAAGGCGTCATTACGGACCAGAAGAAGCGCTACAGCGCGGGAGTCCTCAAGTACCGGCAGATGGGCTATTGGGACGCCGATTACTCGCCCAAAGACACGGATACGCTGTGTCTCTTTCGCATCACTCCGCAGGAGGGAGTCGATCCGATCGAGGCGGCGGCGGCGGTGGCGGGGGAGTCGAGTACGGCGACTTGGACGGTGGTGTGGACCGACCGGCTGACCGCCTGCGACAGCTACCGGGCCAAGGCCTACAAGGTCGAGCCGGTGCCGAATAGCCCCGGACAGTACTTTGCCTGGGTGGCTTACGACATCATCCTGTTCGAAGAGGGATCGATCGCCAACATGACCGCGAGCCTGATCGGCAATGTCTTCAGCTTCAAGCCCCTCAAGGCCGCGCGGCTGGAAGACATCCGCATCCCGGTCGCCTATGTCAAGACCTTCAAAGGGCCCCCGACCGGCCTCATCGTCGAACGCGAGCGCCTCGACAAGTTCGGCCGCCCGCTGCTCGGCGCCACGACCAAGCCCAAACTGGGATTATCCGGCCGCAACTATGGCCGCGTGGTCTATGAGGGCCTGAAGGGCGGTCTCGATTTCATGAAGGACGACGAGAACATCAACTCACAGCCCTTCATGCATTGGCGCGACCGGTTCCTCAACGTGATGGACGCCGTCAACAAGGCGAGCGCGGCCACGGGCGAGGTCAAAGGCTCCTACCTCAATGTCACGGCGGCAACCGTGGAGGACATGTATGAGCGCGCCGCGTTCGCGAAGGAATTGGGGTCGGTCGTGATCATGGTCGATCTGGTGGTCGGCTGGTCGACCATTCAGAGCCTCTCGAACTGGTGCCGCAGGAACGACATGATCCTGCACATGCACCGCGCGGGCCACGGTACCTACACGCGGCAGAAGAATCACGGCATCAGCTTTCGCGTGATCGCGAAATGGCTGCGTCTCGCGGGAGTCGATCATCTGCACACCGGCACCGCGGTCGGCAAACTCGAAGGCGACCCGATGACCGTGCAGGGCTACTACAACGTGTGCCGCGACAGCTACACCAAGCAGGACCTGCCGCGCGGACTGTTCTTCGATCAGGATTGGGCCGATCTGCGCAAGGTCATGCCGGTGGCATCCGGCGGCATCCACGCCGGCCAAATGCACCTGTTGCTCGACCTGTTCGGCGACGACGTCGTGCTGCAATTCGGCGGCGGCACGATCGGGCACCCGGCGGGCATCCAGGCCGGCGCCGTGGCCAACCGGGTGGCGCTCGAGGTCATGGTCAAGGCGCGCAATGAGGGCCGCGACATCCGCAACGAAGGGCCGGACATCCTGCGTCGGGCGGCGAAGACCTGCAGTCCGCTGCAGCAGGCGCTCGATACCTGGGGCGAGATCAGCTTCAACTACACGTCCACCGACACCTCGGACTACGCCGCGACGGCCAGTCCGTCGAACTAGGTCGCAAAGGAGAACGCGAAATGATGACCAATCCAGTCGGCCGCATCACCCAGGGGCAGTTCAGCTATCTGCCCGATCTGACGGACGCGGAGATCTCGATGCAGATCGAGTACGGCCTGAACAAGGGCTATGCGTGGAGCGTCGAGTACACCGATGATCCGCATCCGCGCAATACCTATTGGGAAATGTTCGGCATACCGATGTTCGATTTGAGGGATGCGGCCGGCGTGCTGCTCGAACTGCAGAACTGCCGCAAGACCTTCCCGCAGCACTACATCCGGCTCATGGCCTTCGACTCCACCCGCGGCGTGGAAAGCATCGTCATGAGTTTCATCGTCAATCGACCCGCGCGCGAGCCCGGCTTCGGATTGGTGCGGCAGGAATCGCACGGCCGCACGATCCGCTACTCCGTGCACAGCTATGCGACGGACCGCCCGGAGGCCGAACGCGGCACGCCCTAGGCGCGCACCGGGACAACCGCCATGCACCGCATCGCCCCCTCCATATTGTCGGCCGACTTCGCGCGCTTGGGCGAGGAGGTCACAAGCGTGATTGCCGCCGGCGCGGACTGGATCCACTTCGACGTGATGGACAATCACTACGTGCCGAATCTGACCATTGGCCCGATGGTGGCGCAGGCCTTGAAGCCTCACTGCGTGCGGCCCGGCGGCGCAGCCGTGCCGCTCGACGTGCATCTGATGGTGCAGCCGGTCGACGAACTGGCCCTCGCCTTCGTCGCGGCCGGCGCCAATGTGGTCAGCTTCCACCCCGAGGCGTCCGCTCATGTCGACCGGACGCTGCAGATCATCCGCGACGGCGGGTGCCTTACGGGGCTGGCGTTCAATCCGGCGACGCCGCTCGATGTGCTCGAGTACGTGATCGACAAGGTCGACCTGGTGCTCATCATGAGCGTCAACCCGGGATTCGGCGGTCAGAGCTTCATCGACTCGGCGCTGCGCAAAGTGCACGGTGCCCGCAAAATGATCAACGCCACGGGCCGCGACATCAGGCTCGAGGTGGATGGCGGCATCAAGGCGCAAAACATCCGCCGCGTCGCCGACGCGGGCGCCGATACGTTCGTCGCCGGCAGCGCCATCTTCGGCAAGCCGGACTACAAGAGCGTGATCGACGAGATGCGATTCGAGCTCGATCGCGTCGCGCCCGCGTCCAGGGTCGCCTGACGTGGCCGCGCCGATGTATTCGATACCGGGTGCTGCCGCGACCTCGCCCGCGGCGCCGGCCGATGAGCCCGCCGGCGCGGTGCAAGACGGGCAAAGTTCGGCGGCCGTGCGCACGGTGAACGGCGTGCTGGCGCAATCCCAGGCCGGGGCCGTCATGGACGAGCTCGAGCGCGACCTCATCGGGCTCGAGCCGATCAAGTCCCGCATCCGCGATATCGCGGCGCTCCTGGTCATCGACAAGCTGCGCATGAACCTGGGGCTGCAGGCGCACGCGCCGAGCCTGCACATGAGCTTCACCGGCAATCCCGGCACCGGCAAGACCACGGTGGCGCTGCGCATGGCCGAGATCCTGCACCGCCTCGGCTACGTGCGCAAAGGCCACCTGGTGGCGGTGACGCGCGACGATCTGGTGGGCCAGTACATCGGCCACACGGCCCCGAAAACCAAGGAAGTGCTGAAGAAGGCGATGGGCGGCGTGCTGTTCATCGACGAGGCGTACTACCTGTACCGGCCCGAGAACGAGCGCGACTACGGACAGGAGGCGATCGAGATCCTGCTGCAGGTGATGGAGAACCAGCGCGATGATCTGGTGGTGATTCTCGCGGGCTACAAGGACCGGATGGATACGTTCTTCCGCTCCAACCCCGGCCTGAGTTCGCGCATCGCGCACCACCTGGACTTTCCGGACTACCCGGCGGGCGATTTGCTGCGGATCGCGGACAAGCTGCTCGAACAGCAGAACTACCGCTTCGGACCGGGCGCCCGGGAGGCGTTCGAGGAGTACGTCGCACGCCGCATCCGGCAGCCGAATTTTGCGAACGCACGCAGCGTGCGCAACGCCCTTGATCGTGCCCGCCTGCGCCAGGCGAGCCGCTTGTTCGCCGACAAGGATCGGGAATTCACCCCCGACGATTTGTCCACGATCGCCGAGTCCGATATCCGCGCGAGCCGGGTTTTTCAACCCGCTGCGACCCAACCGCAGACCTGAAGGAGCCGATTCCATGCACCTTGGACGCACCACGCTCTCCAAATTCCTGATCCAGCAACTCACCGGAATCGACGGCGCGACCGATCTGAGCGCGCTGCTCGTCGACGTGGCGGCTGCGGTCAAGGCGATATCGGCAATGACCGCCAAGGGGGCGCTCGGCGGCTTCCTGGGCGAACTTGGCACTCAGAACGTGCAGGGCGAGACACAGCAAAAGCTCGACGTGCTGGCGAACGAGGTCATGTTGAGAAGCTGCGACTGGGGCGGACTGGTCGCCGGCATGGCCTCCGAGGAGTTGGATGATCCCTATCCGATACCGAGCGAGCACGCCCGCGGGCGCTACTTGCTGGTGTTCGACCCGCTCGACGGGTCGTCGAACACCGATGTGAACGTCTCGGTGGGCACGATCTTCTCGGTCCTGCGCCACGACAAACCGGAGGCCCCCGAGGTGGCCGACTTCCTGCAGCCCGGCCGGCAGCAGGTCGCCGCGGGCTATGCGATCTACGGTCCGGCCACGATGCTGGTGATCACCGTGGGCAAGGGCACGCATGGGTTCACACTCGACCGGGAGATCGGCAACTTCATCCTGACGCATCCGAATCTGCAGATTCCCGCCGACACCAGCGAGTTCGCCATCAACAC
The DNA here is from genome assembly GCA_049510875.1 of Steroidobacteraceae bacterium. Lineage (GTDB taxonomy): Bacteria > Pseudomonadota > Gammaproteobacteria > Steroidobacterales > Steroidobacteraceae > Bog-1198. The sequence continues at coordinate 22,017 of JBEKYO010000039.1, read as the reverse complement.
CAGCAATGCCCGATTTTGGGAACCGCCCGTGCATCGGTACGTGACCGAGTGCCAGGCCGGCAAGACCGGCGACCGGGGGCGGGACTTCAACATGCGCTGGATCGCCTCGATGGTTGCCGAGGTGCACCGCATTTTGATGCGCGGCGGCGTGTTCATGTACCCGAAGGACACCAAGGACCAAACCCGCCCGGGACGGCTGCGCCTCTTGTACGAAGCCAACCCGATCAGCATGCTGGTCGAGCAGGCGGGGGGCGGCGCCTCGACGGGATCCCAGCGCGTGCTCGAGGTCGCGCCGGAGTCCCTGCATCAGCGCATTCCGCTGATTCTCGGCTCGCGCAACGAAGTCGAGCGCATCGCGCGCTACCACGCCGAGCATGCCAGCGGCGCGGATCGCCCGTACACCTCGCCGCTATTCAACGAACGCTCGCTATTCCGTCCCGAGGCGCGAATCTGAGCGGGAGGGGCGCCAACCTCAACCACCTCGAGGCGCCGGCCTCAACCAGCTAAAGAGACCCATTCAATGTCCGTCAAACATCCTGTGATCGCCGTGACCGGTTCCTCCGGGGCCGGAACCACCACCGTGATGAAGAGCTTCGCGCACATCTTCCGGCGTGAGGGCATCAAGGCCCAGGTGATCGAGGGCGATTCCTTCCACCGCTACGACCGCATCGACATGCGCGAGCGGGTGCGCCTGGCCGACAGCGGCGCGGGTCCTCCGATCAGCCATTTCGGGCCCGAGGCGAATCTGCTGCGCGAGCTGGCCGACACGTTTGCCGAGTACGGCGCAACCGGGACCGGCAAGCTGCGCCGCTACGTGCATGACGCGGCCGAGGCCAAGGAACTCGGCAGCGAACCCGGCACCTTTACGCCGTGGGACCGCATGGCCGCAGGCGGCGATCTGCTGTTCTACGAAGGCCTGCATGGCGGCTACGTGGACGCGGACATCGACGTGGCGCGCCACGTGGATCTACTGGTCGGCGTCGTGCCCATCATCAACCTCGAGTGGATACAGAAGCTGCACCGCGACAGGCACCAGCGCGGCTACAGCCAGGATGCGGTCGTGGACACGATTCTGCGGCGCATGCCCGACTATGTGAACCATATCTGCCCGCAGTTCAGCCGCACGCATGTCAACTTCCAGCGCGTGCCGACGGTGGACACCAGCAATCCGTTCGTCGCCAAGGACATCCCGAGCGCCGACGAGTCGCTGGTGGTGATCCGCTTCGCGAATCCCAAGGGCATCGACTTTCCGTACCTGATCTCCATGCTGCACAACTCGTGGATGAGCCGGCCGAACAATATCGTCGTGCCCGGCGGCCAGATGGGACTTGCGATGCAATTCATTTTCACGCCGATGATCCTGCGGTTGATGGATCAGCAGCGGCGCGCCAAGTAAGGGTGCGGCCGCGATACGGCGCATTCCGCACATCATCACCGCAACAGGAGCGTTCAATGGCATTAATCTCTCTGCGTCAGTTGCTCGATCACGCCGCCGAGCACAGCTACGGCGTGCCCGCGTTCAACGTCAATAACCTCGAGCAAATACAGGCCATCATGGAAGCGGCCGAGGAGACGCAAAGTCCGGTCATTCTGCAGGCCTCGGCCGGCGCGCGAAAGTACGCCGGGGAGCCGTATCTGCGCCACATGGTGCTGGCCGCGGTGGAATCGAGTCCCGGCATTCCCATCGTCCTGCACCAGGATCACGGGGTGAGCCCCGACGTGTGCACGCAGTCGATCCGTTCCGGATTCACCAGCGTCATGATGGACGGCTCATTGAAGGCCGACGGAAGGACGCCGGCGAACTACGAGTACAACACCGAGGTGACCGCTCGGGTTTGCAGGATGGCGCACAGCATCGGGGTGTCCGTCGAAGGCGAACTGGGTTGCCTGGGCTCGCTCGAATCGGGCCAGGCGGGCGAGGAGGACGGGGTGGGCGCGGAAGGAATTCTGACGCATGACATGATGCTCACCGATCCGCAGCAGGCCTCGGATTTCGTCGCGCGCACCGGCGTCGATGCGTTGGCGATCGCCATCGGCACCAGCCATGGCGCCTACAAGTTCACGCGGCAGCCCACCGGCGACATTCTCGCCATCGACCGGATCGCACAGATCCACGCGGCGGTGCCGAATACGCACTTGGTGATGCATGGATCGTCGAGCGTGCCGCAGGAGTGGTTGGCGATCATTCGCGAGTACGGGGGCGACATCAAAGAGACCTACGGAGTGCCGGTCGAGGAGATTCGGCGCGGCATCGACAGCGGCGTTCGCAAGGTGAATATCGACACCGATATTCGGCTGGCGATGACCGGTGCCATGCGCCAGTCCTTCTGCAAGGATCCGGGCGAATTCGATCCGCGCAAGGCGCTGATCGCGGCCAAGAAGGCTGCGCGATCGCTCTGCAAGGCGCGCTTCGAAGCGTTCGGGAGCGCCGGCCAGGCGCAGCGCATCACGCCCATCGCGCTCGAGGTCATGGCCACGCGTTACCACTGAGCGCGGGCGCCGAGGCGCCGAGAAGCTACGCGTGGACGTCGATATGCGGTGTCGCCGGCGAGTCGGCGAGGATGCGCTGCGTGCTGGCATAGAGGCCGACGCCGCGGTTGCCGGTCGATTGCGACAGACTGCGCGGCGCCGACGGCGCGGCGCGCGCCACGGCGCCGGTGTTCGCGGCCGGTGCGATCAACGCCCCCGTCGACGGCGCATTGCCGAACGATCGGGCGGGATTCGACGCGGACTCCGCAGGCGCTGCGTAATCCGCTTGGACGTAAAGGAGGGTGGCATCCGGATGCGAAGCGACGATGGTGAGGCGCTGCAGAACCGTGTCGCCTGAAGCAATGCTCAACGCGTGATCCAGCGCAGCCGCCGGCCGGGGGGTGGGCCCGCCCCGCTCACTGGCCAGAATCAACGTCTGGTTGCTGGGTGTTACTTTCACGTTCGTCTAACGATCCATCGCTCGAGCGCTCGCCGGACCTTCCAGCCTGCGCCCACCGGGGCTCGCGCGCAAGGGCACAGTTCAGTTGGACATATTGCATTAATTGTTTATAAAACAATAAAGTACAGCATTAATGCAGAAGTTATATAACATTTTTTGAACGGCCAGAACCGTGGATGCAGGTATAGTGAGGCTGCGGCGTGACCGGGGGGATCGGCGTGGACGTACATTTCGACTGCACACAATGCGGGTTTTGCTGCCGCAATACCAAGATCCCGCTCACCGCCGCGGAGGCCGTCGATTGGCTCACGGACGGCAATCAAGTGCAGCTCATTTGTGAAGCCAGGCCGTGGCGCGAGGAGCCGCCGGCCGACGATCCGCAAGCCGCGCATATGAAGCGCCGCTCCTTCGTCGCGGCCAGCGGCGCAATGCCGGTGCGCGTGGTCGCGTCGCTCGTGGCCAATATCCCGGGAGACTGCCCGAATCTCCTGCCCGATATGCGCTGCGGCATCTACGAGCGGCGCCCGCTGGTGTGCGTCATCTATCCGGCCGAGATCAACCCGGTGATCGCGCTGCAGCCGTCGAAGAAGGCGTGCCCGTCGGCGGCCTGGGACTCGCATCATCCGCTCCTGATGCGCGGCGGCGCCGTGATGAACGAGGCGACCCGTGCCGCGATCCAGCGCTGGCGCAGCACCGATGCGCTCGAGGCCGATCTGAAAGGCCGCGTGTGCGCCGCCTTGAGCATCGGCGAGGCAGCTCTGGCGCAGGAGGGCTTCGTGGTGTATTCCCCGCCCATCGACACGTTGCTGGGCGCGCTGTCGCGGGCGCTGCAATGCGCCGGCGCGCCGGCTCCCGACGGGCAGTGGCGCTTCGTCACGAATCGGTCGGAGACCGCCGGCGATCTGTCGCGCCAGGGCGCCGTCGCCGTGCAGGCGCACGGGCGCGGCGATCCCCGCTATCAATACATCGGCTTCAAGCCCGCATCGCCCGCCTAGCCTAGCTTGCGCGGGTTCGCTCGAGCCTAGCCGCTCGGATCGCGCACCAGCCGCCGCAGGCGCCGCCCTTCCACCCACTGCCAGGACAGCAATGACGGCAGGCCGCACAGCACCTCGCGCACGCGTTTCGCCATGGAGACGGCCAGCGCCAGTTCGCCGCTGATGCCGAGCGCGTGCCCGAACAGCACCAAGGTGGCCTCCTGCACGCCGAGTCCCGCGGGCACGACGAACGCCACGTGCCGCATCGCCTGGGTCATGCTCTCGAGAATGAGCGCGGTGCCGACGCTCACCGGATGTCCAAACAGCTTGAGCGCGAACCAGACTTCGAAGGATCCCATCAGCAGGGCCGCGAACTGCAGCAGCGCGGCCAGCAGCAAACTGCGCCACCGATTGAAGCAGGCGCGCAGCTCCCGATCCAGCGACGCGGCTCCTTCGGACAGCGCATTGACGCCCACGAACGGGCTCAGGAATCGTTCCAGCCGCGCGAACACGGACCCGTAGCGCAGCAACAGGACCATGGCGGCGGGGGCCGGCAGGCTGATGAGGAAACCCACGATGAATCGGCGGTACAGCGCTCCGGTCGCGCTCGCCTCGAGCAGCAACATCAACCCCACCGCGGTGAACGCGTACGACACGATCAGCGTCAACACGATCTCGACGATCACGGTGGCACTCACGGCCGCGGCCGCGATGCCGCGCCATCGCAGCAGACGCACCCCCACCACCCCGCCGCCCACGCTGGCGACCGGGAGCAGCCGATCGATGGCCTCGCGTACGCTGGTCGCCCAGAACACGTACCCCAACCCGGCCCGCCGCAGAGGATCGTAGGGCCGCAGCAGACACACCCAACCCACGGCGTAGAGCAGGAAGTAGGGCACCCGGTAGGGAACCAACCACAACAACTGCCATCCCGCCGACGCCAACGCCTGCAGCATCGCGGGCAAGTCCGTGCGCAGGACCATTGCAACGAGCAAGGTCAGCCCCAGCACGCCCCCGATGTAACCCGCGATTCTCACGTGGCCGGCGGCGATGCAATCAAGTCAATCGGCGCATGAAACCGTCGGCGTCGACGTCGAACTCGTTGCCGCGCCAGGTGACGCGCGACGTGAAAAAGCTTCGCCACCACATCCAGCACAGCAACAGATCCCGCACCGGCAGCAGCCACAGGTCCGCAAAGAGTGCACGCTTCCCCTGAATGCGCGGAGCGAGGTGAAAGGCAAGGCGCACGAGCACCGTGACGCCGAAGAGCGCCCATGCCGCCAACGGCCGCGACTGCGCAATCGTCGTGAGCAGCAGGCCGACGAGCGCCAGCGGAAAACTGAAGCTCAAGAAGATCATGCGAAAGCTTCGCGGCCGCAGCACGCGGATGGTGCGCATCCAGCGGATTTCATGGCGGCTCAAGGATCCGTAGTTCTGCTCGTCGTGCTCCCCCTCGACCGTGTAGGGGGACAATACGATGCCCAGTCCCAGGTCGCTCACCAATTCGCCCAGCCGGTGGTCGTCGGCCAGATGATTTGCAATGGCGCGCAACCCGCCGATCGCCCGCAAGGTGTCCTGCCGCATGCACATGGTCTGGCCGGAAACATAGCCTTGGTAGCCGAACAGCCAGGCGAGCAGCACCGACGGGACGTACCACTCGTTGATGTACATCGCGCCGAGACGCGACCAGATGTTGTCGGTCGGCACGCCGCGGTACGCGCAGGTGACCAGCCCGACCGCCGGGTCCAGCAAGGGCGCCGTCACGGCCGCCAGATAATCGGGCCCGACAAACGCATCGCTGTCGGCCATCACCAGGAACTCGTAGCGCGCGTGCGCCAGCATGTTGATGAGATTGCTGACCTTTAAGTTGCTGCCGTGCTGCCGCGGGTCGACGACGACATCGATGGGCAGCTGCGGGAATTCCACGATCAGGCGCTCGACCACGGCGCGCGCCGGGTCCGCCGGATCGCGCAAGCCGAAGATGATTTGATAATGCGGATAAGCCTGGCGGCAAAACCCGCGCAAATGCTCGTACAGGCCCGGTTCCGCACCGCACAGCGGCTTGAGCAGCGTCACCGCCGGCAGTTGTGCCGAAATGCGCGGCGATTTGCGCAGCTGCCAGACGAGGAAAGCAGCGAGGGTGAGCGCCGAATAGCTCGCGGCGACACCGAGGCCGACAAAGCCGATGATGCCCGTCAGCGTGTGAAGATAAGCCATCGTGAATCTTGGCGGTGGCGCGGGCGCTTCAAGCCTCGTGAGCGCGCAGGAAGCGGAAGAACTCCACGCCCTCGCGCAGCCGCCGCTTCATCATGTCCCAACTCGACAGCATTTCGCGCACGATCTCCCAGATCTTGTTCGGCCGGAAGTAGAACTCCTTGTAGAACACTTCCATGCTGTGGAAGATCTCGTCCTTGGACAGATGCGGATAACTGATCGCGGCGAGCTGAACGCCCTTGTCGTTCACCAGGTTGACCGCTTCGTTTTCCTGGAGCCACCCATTGTCCACCGCCTGGCGGTACAGCGTGGTACCGGGGTACGGCGCCGCCAGCGACACTTGAATGGTGTGCGGATTGATTTCCTTCGCGAACTGGATGGTCTTGTCGATGGTTTCCTTCGTTTCGCCCGGAAGGCCGAGAATGAAGGTACCGTGGACCAGAATGCCGAGCTTGCGGCAGTCGCTGCTGAAGCGCCGCGCAATGTCGGTGCGCAACCCCTTCTTGATGTTGTGAAGTATCTGATCGTCGCCCGACTCATAGCCCACCAGCAGCAGCCGCAAGCCGTTATCCTTCATCACCTTCAATGTCTTGTAGGGCACGTTGGCTTTGGCGTTGCAACTCCAGGTCATGCCAAGCTTGCCCATGCCGGCGGCGATTTCCTCGACGCGCGGCAGGTTGGAGGTGTCGGTGAAGGTGTCGTCGTCGAACATGATCTCCTTGACTTCAGGCATGTTCTGCTTGATCCACTGCACCTCGGCGATGACGTTCGCGGCGGACCGCACCCGATAGCGATGGCCGCCGACGGTTTGCGGCCACAGGCAAAACGTGCACTTCGAGCGGCAGCCGCGGCCGGTGTAGAAGCTGACGTAGGGGTGCTTCAGGTAGCCGATGAAGTAGTTCTCGATCTTCAGGTCGCGCTTGTAGACCGGCGCAACGAAGGGCAGCTCGTCCATATTCTCGAGGATCGGGCGCGGCAGATTGTGAACGATGCCGCCGTCGATCCCGCGATAGGACAGTCCCTTGATGTCCTTCAGCGGCAGCCCGTCGGCGACCTCCTGACAGGTGTAGTCGAACTCCTCGCGGCACACGAAGTCCACCGCGGCAGCCGCTTTCAGCGAACCCTCCGGATCGACCATGGTTTTCGCGCCGACCAGGCCGATTTTGATGTGCGGTCTGTCGGCACGCAGCATCTGCGCGAACCTGGCATCGGTGGGAAAGGAGGGCGTGCTGGTGTGCATGATGACCAGATCGTAGTCCCGCGCGATCTTCAGGCTTTCATCGACACTCAACTCGTCGGCGGGCGCATCCAGCACGCGCGAGTTCGGCACCAGAGCCGCCGGCTGCGCGAGCCAGGTGGGAAACCAGAAGGATTTGATTTCGCGCTTCGCCTGGTAGCGCGAGCCGGCGCCGCCGTCGAAGCCGTCGAACGAAGGCGCCTGCAAAAATAGAGTTCTCAACGTCATTGATCAGCCTCGCGGAAATTGAGCGTTCCGCCATTCGGAATTACGCAGTCGACCCGAAATGGTACAGGGTTTTCGCCCCTGCGTAACGTGCGCCTTGCGTCCGCCCGAGTGCAACGATCTTCAGCGGCCCCAGCCATCCGCCGGCTTGCTTGCCACGGCCGACGCCATGGCGGGCGGGTGCAGCTGCTGTTTGCAGAGCTTGCTCGCCTGGTTATACGAAATGGTCCTGCTGGCGGACATCGCCTTGGTCATGCAGACCATCAATTGATGTCTGGCCGACGGGGGATGATCGGTGGCATTTCCCAGGGACTCGGCCCCTGCGAATAGCGCGCTGCTCGCGATCAGCGTCCCCAACAAACGATGCATACCCATCCCCCAGGTGCGAGCCAACCGCCGAACAAGTATGGCGAGCGGCCCGCATGCAACAAGACGACAATCGCGTGAGCGGTTGTCGGAATTCCGCTGACAGGCCGTGCCGTAAGAGGCTGGCGCCGTGCGGTGCGAAGTGGATTCTGAGGAGTATCTTGTAAAGCATTGTCAAAACTAGAGATTATTGGTCCATCACCCGGTGACCGGAGGTCGAAATCGCGGCGCCGGCGCTGCCCCCGGCGGTTTTGGACGGTACGCACCATTCGCAACGAGAGGCGGGTGGGAAAGGAAACGCCGCAAATGCTGAATTGGCGCTCGTCGGCGCCATCGCCTTGCGGATATGCTCTGGTATTGCGCATCCCAGCCCCCACATCCCTGGGAAGGATCAGCCTTCACATTTCCCGACGATTCATTGTAGATTATCCCTATATTCCGACACCGTACTCCGGTTAGTTGAAATTTGACGAATAACAGGGCAACTGCCCGAGAGACGAGAGTTCTATGACGCCAGCCCCATCGGCTTCGGTCCAGCGCAATTGGGTTACGACCAGCATGTTTGTGGTGACCTTCGTCACCGCGGTGACGCTCGTGCCCTGGTATGGCGTCAAGATCGGCTATCACGCGGCGGCCTGGATCTGGTTCACCCTGCTGCTGGGCGCCAATGGCATGGCGATCACCTGTGGCTACCACCGGTTGTTCGCCCACGCCACCTACGAAGCCCATCCGGTGCTCAAAGTGGCCTATTTGCTGTTTGGCGCCATGGCGCTGCAAAACAGCGTCTTGGTGTGGAGCGCAGGTCACCGGGTGCATCATCGATTCATCGACGACACGGAGCTCGATCCCTACTGTGCGCGGCGCGGGTTCTGGTTCTCTCACATCGGGTGGATGCTGCGCCACTATCCGAGCGGCGAGCCGGACTTCAGCACCGTGCGGGATCTGGAGCGCGACCCGCTGGTGCGGTATCAGCACCGCTTCTACATTCCCTTGGCGCTGGCCATGAACTTCGGCCTGCCGCTGCTGCTCGGCTGGGCCAGCGGCGAGGTGCTCGGAACATTCTTGCTGGCGGGCGTGCTGCGGCTCGTGGTGAGCCACCACCTGACCTTCTTCATCAACTCACTGGCGCACATCTGGGGTGCCCAACCGTATACCGAGGAGAATACCGCGCGCGACAATCCGGTCGTGGCGCTGCTGACCTACGGCGAGGGCTACCATAATTTTCATCACATGTTCGCGCACGACTACCGCAACGGCGTGCGTGCGTGGCAATGGGATCCGTCGAAATGGTTCATCGCGGCGATGAGCTGGCTCGGATTGGCGACGAACCTGAAGCGCGTTCCTTGGTTCAAGATCCAGCGTGCGTTGCTCGACGCCCAGTTCCGCCGCGCGGAACGGCATCTCTCCGGCCATGCGGGGCTCGCGCAGATCGAGCTCCTGAAGCGCCGGGTCGCGGACGAGTACGAGGTCTTCAGCAATGCCGTGGCCGCATGGACCCACCTGCGCGAACAGCGCCTGGTGGAGGCCAAACGCGCGATGCACGAGCGATGGGAGGGGTCCGCGTTGCAATCGAAGCTCCTGGAGTTGGAACGCGGCTTGAAGATGCAGTACCAGCGCATGCGCAAGCTCGGGGACCAGATCGCGTTTACCGTGACCTGATCCCGAGGTCCAGGAGGTAGGTATGCCCACCGGCTCAGAACCGCGGCGCATGGTCGATCGCGAGGACTCGCCTGAGGCCGCCGGCCGCCACGCGCGTCCCTCGCTCGAAGCGCGGCTGCTGCGCCGGCTTCTCGCGAGCTTCGGCGACCCGCCGATCCAGTTCGAACTCGCCTGGACCGGCGAGCGCGTGGTGCCGAAGACCATGCAGGCGACGGAAACCGTGCGAATCGCGGATCGCGGCACGCTGCGCGGGCTGGTGCGCGATGCGAAGATCCGCTTCGGCGACGCCTACAGCACGGGCCAGCTCGAGGTCGAGGGGGATCTGGTCCGGTTCATGGTGACGGTGTTCCGTAATTTGAGTTCGCCGAGCGCGTCCGATTCCATCGCCGGCCGCGTCACGGGATGGCTGCACAGGCCGCGTCGCAACACGCTCGCGGGGTCGCGCGACAACATCCACCGCCACTACGACCTCGGCAACGACTTCTATTCGTTGTGGCTGGGCCGCACCATGGCCTACACCTGCGCCTATTATCCGCACGCGGACGCGACCCTCGACGAGGCGCAAACGGCGAAGATGGAGCACGTGTGCCGCAAGTTGCGGGTGAGCGCCGGGGACAGCGTGGTCGAGGCCGGGTGCGGGTGGGGCAGTCTGGCGCTGCACATGGCCGGCCGGTACGGCGCGAAGGTGCGCGCCTTCAACATCTCCAGGGAACAGATCGAGTTCGCGCGGCGGCAGGCGCGGGAAGCCGGGTTGGACCGGCGCGTCGAATTCGTCGAGGACGATTACCGAAATATCACGGGTAGGTACGATGTGTTCGTTTCGGTCGGCATGCTCGAACATGTCGGACTCGATCACTACCCCGAACTCGGCGGCGTGATTGCACGGTCGCTTGCCGGCGATGGACGGGGACTGATCCATTCTATAGGGCGCAATCGGCCCGAACCGCTTCATCCGTGGATCGAACGGCGCATCTTTCCCGGCGCCTATCCGCCCTCGCTCGGCGAGATGATGCAGATTTTCGAGCCATCGCGCTTGTCGGTGCTCGACGTCGAGAATCTGCGCCTGCACTATGCTCGAACGCTGCGCCAATGGATGGACCGGTACGAGAGCGTGTTCGACAAGGTGTGTTCGATGTTCTCCGACGAGGCATTCGCGCGCATGTGGCGGCTGTATCTCGCGGGATCGATTGCGGCATTCGAAACGGGTTTCCTGCAGCTGTTTCAGGTGCTGATCACGAAACAGGACAACAATGCCATCCCGCTCACGCGCGAGTACATGTACCCGAAATAGCCGGCCGTTCGATGCGTAGCGCCGAGGCCATCGTGGTCGGCGGCGGTCCCGCAGGCTCGGCGGCCGCCGCGCGCCTGAAGGCCGGCGGCATCGACGTGCTCGTGCTCGACAAGGAACCCTTCCCGCGGCACAAGCTGTGCGCCGGATGGATCACGCCCGAAGTGGTGCGCGATTTGAATCTGGAGATTGCGGGCTATCCGCATGGTTTCCTCAGTTTCCGCCGGCTGCACTGGCATGTGCGCGGACTGCGGCTGCCACTGCCCTGCGTGCAGCATTCCATCCGGCGCGTCGAGTTCGACGCATGGCTGCTCGAGCGGGCGGGCGCCGAGGTGCGCACCCACGCCGTCAGGGACATTCGCCGCGATGGCGAGGAGTACCTCATCGACGGCATGTTCCGCTGCCGATACCTGATCGGTGCCGGCGGCACGTCGTGCCCGGTGCGGCGCGCGCTATTCGAGACCGCAACGCCGCGGCCGCGCGCGCTGCAGACGGTGACGCTCGAGCTCGAGTTTCCGTACGCATGGCGGGACCCGGATTGTCATCTATGGTTCTTCGAACACGGGCTGCCGGGTTATGGCTGGTACGTGCCGAAGGCGGCGGGCTGGCTGAACGTGGGCATCGGCGCCATGGCCGCACGGCTGAAACAGCGCGGCGAGACCATCCGGCAGCATTGGCAGCACCTGGCGGCGAAATTGCAGCGCGAGTTCGCGATCGACATGCCGGGCGATCCGCCGGGCTACAGCTACTACGTGCGCGGGCCGAAGGGTCCCGCGCGCATCGACAACGCCTTCCTCATCGGCGATGCCGCCGGCCTCGCGACGCGCGATCTTTGCGAGGGGATCGGCCCGGCGATCCGCAGCGGGCAGCTGGCCGCGGCCTCCGTCATGAGCGGCGCCGCGTACGATCTGCGCGAGGTTACCGCCAGCAGTTTGGGCGGCGGCTATTTGAGCCGGTGGATGGATTGGGCCTTCACGCGAGGCGTCGCTCCGGCGGCATGACCCGGGGCGCACGGCTGTAATGGTATACGCCGACTGACATGGCCGCGCCGCCGATCGCCGATGCCTTCGTCGCACGCTTCATCGTGGAGCCTGCATCCTCGGGTCCGCTGCGCGGAACCACTTTCGCGGTGAAGGACATAATCGACGTCGCGGACCGGCCGACGGGCTGCGGCAACCCCTCCTGGCGCGCCACGCATGGACCGGCGAGGCGCACCGCCTGGGTCGTTCTGCGCCTGCTCGCGGCGGGCGCGCGCCTGGTCGGGAAAACGCGCACGGATGAACTGGCGTATTCGCTCGATGGCCGTAACTTTTACGAAGGCGCGCCGCTCAATCCGGCCGCGCCTTCGCGCCTCACGGGCGGCTCGTCGAGCGGCGCCGCCTCCGCGGTCGCGGCGGGCGAGGTCGACTTTGCCATTGCCACCGACACCGCGGGTTCGGTGCGCGTACCGGCCGCATGGTGCGGGCTGATCGGGCTGCGGCCCACTCACGCGCGGGTTTGCGTGGACGGCGTGGCGCCGCTGGCGCCGAGCTTCGATACGGTGGGGTGGCTGGCGCGGTCGGGCTCGTTGATGCGCGACGTCGGTGCGGTGCTTCTCGGGAATTTCGCGAGTGCCGAAGTCCCGGCGGCGGTGGCGGCCGATCCCCGGCTGGACGCCCTGGGGGGCGCGGCGCTGCCGGGCGGCCTCGCCGAAGCGGCGGGACGCTTCGCGGAGTATGGTGCGCCCCGGCGCGAGATCGATCTCGGTATCGACCTGGCGCGCGCAGCCGAGTGCCTGCGCATCCTGCAATCCCGGGAAGTGTGGAACACTCACGGTCCATGGATCGAATCGGTCAACCCGCAATTCGGCCCCGGAGTGATGCAGCGCTTCACGGCCGCGCGCCTGATCACCGACGATCAGGTACGCCAGGCCGAGCGCGATCGCGCAGCCGTCATCGCGCAACTGGACGCCGCGCTGCCGGGCGGGACGATGCTGTGTTTGCCCTCAGTTCCCGGTCCGGCGGCGGCGCGGGACGCCTCGGCGGAGGACCTGCAGCTGCAGCGGGCCCGGCTGTTTCCGCTCACGGCGCTGGCGAGCCTCAGCGGACGGCCGCAGATTTCGCTGCCGCTGCGCACGGTCGATGCGGCGCCCGTGGGCGTTTCGTTGCTCGGATGGCGCAACGGCGACGAGGCGCTGCTGCAAGCCGCGGCCCGCGTGCTGACATGACGCCGGTGACGCAACGTTCGAGCGGCGGCATGGTGACCGCGCCGCATGCACGGGCAGCGGAATCGGGGGCGCGGATTCTCGCCGAAGGCGGCACCGCCATCGAGGCGGCGCTGGCGGTCGCGGCGACGCTCTCGGTGGTCTATCCGCACATGACCGGTCTGGGCGGCGACAGCTTCTGGCTGGTCGCGGCGCCCGGCAACATTCCGATTACCATCGATGGGGCCGGCCGCGCCGGCTCCGGCGTCAACCCCGCGCTGTATCAACAGCGGGGTCTCGGCGCCGTGCCCTGGCGCGGCGCCCTGGCCGCCAACACCGTGGCCGGCGCCGTGTCGGCGTGGGACGCGGCGTGGGAAATCAACGGCGCCTGGGGCGGGCACTTGCCGCTGTCGCGCCTATTCGAAGACGCCATGTGGTTGGCGGCCCGCGGGATCCCGGTCACGGCGAGTCACGCCGATGCCGCCCATCAGTTCCAGGCGGAGCTCGAAATCCTGCCCGGCTTCCGCGCCCTGCACTTCATCGGCGCTGCGCCGCCCCGGATGGGCGAGCGGCTCTGCCAACCCGCGCTGGGACGCACCCTCGAGGTGCTCGCCAGGGACGGACTCGGCAGTTTTTACCGGGGCGGGCTCGCGCGCCAGATTGCCGCCGAGCTCGCGAGCGCCGGCGTCCCCTTGAGTTTGGCCGATCTCGCGAACCAGACCGCGCGCATCGGCTTCCCGTTGCAGCTCGCGCTGCCCATGGCGGATGTCTACAACTGCCGGCCGCCATCGCAGGGACTCGCCTCGCTGATGATTCTCGGGATATTCGCCGAGCTCAACGTCGCGAGGGCCGACTCCTTCGCCCACGTGCACGGCATCGTCGAGAGCACGAAGCTCGCGTTCGCCGTGCGCGATCGGGAGATCGGCCATCGCGAGCACGCCGCGTCCGAGCTCGAGCGCCATCTGACCTCGACCGAGCTCGCGCGGTACGCAGCGCTCGTCGATCGGCAACGGGCGGCTGCGTGGCCGAGCGGGGCGGGCGCGGGCGACACCGCCTGGTTCGGCGTGATCGACCGGGCCGGCCGCGCGGTGAGCGCCATTCAGAGCCTGTACTTCGAGTTCGGCTCCGGCGTCGGGCTGCCTGATTCCGGTTTCGTGTGGCAGAACCGGGGTTGCGCCTTTCAGCTCGGTGGCGGCGGCCCGAACGTGCTGGCGCCTGGCCGCAAGCCGTTTCATACCTTGAATCCGGCCTTTGCACGCTTTCGGGACGGGCGTTCGATGGTCTACGGCGCCATGGGCGGCGACGGACAACCGCAGACGCAGGCGGCGCTGTTCACCCGGTTTGCACTCTACGGCCAGGACCTGCAGGACGCGATTTCCGCGCCGCGCTGGGTGCTGGGCCGTACCTGGCGGGACACGAGCACTGCGCTGCGCATTGAGAGTCGATTTCCCGATGACGTGCTGGCCGACCTGACGGCGGCCGGACACCAGGTCGAACCGGTGGCGCCGTTCGATCAGGCCATGGGACACGCCGGCGCCATCGTGCATCACGTTGACGAAGGTTTCTGGGGCGCCAACGATCCCCGCAGCGACGGCGCCGCGATCGGGTGTTGATCCACGGTGCCGGGGACGCGCGGCGCAACTCGCGGCGCGGCCGCGCGGTCACATCTCGAGATAGAGCTGGCTCACGCGCTGCGCCTCGTTGGCGCCCAGTTGTCGCAGGAGTTCGGCGAGCGGCTCGGATTCGCCGACCGTTGCGCCCAGCGCGAAATCGACGCCTAGTTCGCGCAGCGACCGGCGCTGTTCCGCGCTCTCGACGCCCGTTGCCACGGTCTCGACGGACCAGCCGGCAGCGAGCTCGACGATCGCGCTCACGGCCGCCGCGGCATTGCCGGTGGCCGCGACGCCCTTGACGAGATTTGCGCCGATCTGAACGCGCGAGATTCGCAGGCTCTTGATGTAATCGAGCGTGTGGGTTCCCTGGCCGAAGCCGTCCAGCTCGAATCGGCAGCCCTGTGCACGCAGCCGCTCGATCAGCGCGCTGGCCTGCGCGAAATTCTTGACCACCGCCTCCGCGCCGAGGATCAGCATGATGCAGCCTGCCGGCAATTGGACCGCCTTCATTTGATCGAGGAGGTATTCGCCGAACGCCGCATCCGCGAGCGACTGCTCCGACACATTCAGCGAGAGCCGGATTCCGGTTTGCTGCAGCATGTTGCGGTAGGGCGCAAACGCCTGCAGCGCGTTCTTCACCACCCATCGATCAATCGACGACCACAGCTGGTATCGCTCGGCGGTGGCGAGCAGGGCTCCGAGCGGTGCGGCACTGCCGTCCGCCGCGCGCAGGCGCAGCGAAATTTGATAGCCGCAGGGGAGCGAGCTGTCTTGCAGCGCTTCGATCCTCTCGGCATGGAGCACCAAGCGGTCCGATTTCAACGCCGCTCGCAAGCGCCCGACGGCGACCGCCGCGGCGTCGCGCGGCGCCGCCCTGGGATCCTCGGATGCGGCTACCACCATCGGATCGCAACCCCGGCCCTGCATGCGGTCAATATTGATGTAGATGAGACTGCCCGACTGATCGCTCGCTTGCACATGCAGCGCACGGTGCGCCTGCGCGAGTCCCCCGCTGGTGTACAGGCCGGTCATCAGATCGAACTGGCTGTCGATGAGGTGTGTCGCCTGACGGCCCAGATGCCGCGCCAGGTAGATATCGCCGCTCGAAAAGTCCTGCGCGGAAGGTGGGTTGTAGAACGCGAGAAATCCGATCACCCGTCCCGATTCGCGCACCGCCGGTACCGCCAGGATCTTGCAGCGCGGGGCCGTGTCGCCGGCGCGCCCGCCGCTGCCAACCACCAACGGCCGATTGCGCAGTTGTACCCAGTTGCACAGATTCCGTCGCGTCTGCTGCCAGACGCCCCTGAGTGTTTCGCCGTGGTTCCAGCCCCCTTCCGGCGCGGCCGATTCGGCGAAATGCTCGATGCACAATCGCTTGTCGGGAATCTCGAGGACGCCGAGAGCGCTGCCGAGGCGCTTGACCGCCGCGGCAAGGAGCTGCTCGATGGCGCCTTGATCGCCGGAGGCCTCCTGCAGATTTCCCGTCACCTGCGAAAGCCACTCGAGCTGCGCGGTTCGTTCCGTCAGGGTCTGTACGCGCTCCCGGCTGGGCAATGCGGCGACGAGGTCGCGGTAAATGCATTCGAGCAGCGGCTTGAGGCGGCTCGCGATGTCAGCCGCGTGCCGGTTGAGTTGGGTGGGCCCGTGGGGCAGGGCTTGTTGCACGCAAAAGATGCCGAGCAAGGTGCTGTCGGTCTGTTCCACCGGGATCGCGGTCAGCCATTGGCCCGGAGCCGCGCAGATCAGTGACGCCAGCCGTGTGTTGGGGCCGTTCCAGCGTAGATCGTCGAGCAGCTTGACGATCTCGGGCGCGCCGGCGTCCCCCTGGAGTCCGCACACCCGACGACGGCCGTCGACCAGGCAAACCGCGGACAGCTCGCCGATCAGGCCCTTGGCGAGATGCACGTAGGAATCGAACGCCGAGGAGTCGGATGCCGGACGTTTTTTTGCCCCTTCCAACATCCCTGGCTCCTGATGTGTCCTTGACAGCGGGATGGCGATGCCCGCACCAGCGACTCACAAACGGCGGCCGCACTTCCATGTAACGACCGGCGGGGTGAAAGCTTGATGCCGCCGCGCAAAAAATGCCGGGGCGCCCGCGGCGGCCCGCGGACAATATCCGGACAGTGGGGTAGTCTTCGGAGCAGAAGCATATTCGGGAGCGGTCATGTTCACAGCGTTACTGGTCGATAACGTCGGCGGGGCTGTTGCCGCCGCCGTTCGAGAACTCGAGGAGGCAAGCCTGCCGCCCGGCGATGTGACGGTGGCCGTGGAGTACTCGACGGTCAATTACAAGGACGGCCTGGTGTGCACCGGCGCCGGCGGCCTGGTCAAAAACTACCCGCATGTGCCTGGAGTCGATTTTGCCGGCACCGTTATCGACAGCGCTCATCGGGCCTACCAGCGCGGCGACAAGGTCATTTTGACTGGCTGGCGCGTGGGTGAAATCCGCTGGGGCGGCTTCGCGCAGAAGGCGCGGGTCGACGGGGATTGGCTGGTGCCGTTGCCGGCCGGCCTCACCACGCGGCAGGCCATGGCCGTCGGCACGGCGGGGTTCACGGCGATGCTCGCCGTGATCGCGCTCGAGGCCCAGGGGCTCGACCCGGCTTGCGGCGAGGTGCTGATCACCGGGGCCGCCGGAGGCGTCGGCTCCATCGCCACCGCCATACTCGCCAAGCGCGGCTACACCGTCGTAGCCTCCACCGGGCGCGCGGAGAACCATGAGTATCTGCGCAATTTGGGCGCGGCCGCGGTCATCGATCGCGCGCCGTTCGCCGAACCTGCCAAACGGCCGCTGGAAGGCGAACGTTGGGCCGCCTGCGTGGATTCCGTGGGCGGCAACACGCTGGCACGCGTGCTGGCGCAGACCAAGTACCGTGGCGCCGTTGCCGCCGTGGGGCTGGCCGGCGGAAGCAAACTCGATCATACGGTAATCCCATTTCTCCTGCGCGGGGTGAATCTGCTCGGGATCGATTCCGTGATGTGTTCGACACCGCGACGGCTGCTGGCTTGGGATCGCTTGCGGTCCGATCTGCCCATTCAGATGCTCGACTCCATCACCCGGGTGGCGGGCTTGAACGAGGTGCCGCGCCTCGCCGCGGACATCCTCAAAGGCCAGGTGCGGGGCCGCGTGGTGATCGACGTCAACCGCGACTGAGGCGACGCAGGCTCAAGGATCGTGAGCGCCCCGGGGTTATTCATCCGTTTTCGACATATCGGCTACAAGATATTAATTTATAACAATATGACGGGCATTCGCGTGCGAGGACCCGAGCGCGCCCGGGCGCCGGCTTCCGTCTGAGTCGACCGAGACGACGATTTGACGCATGATTAATCCGCGAGCTCCGGTCGCGGCCACGGCCTCGCGGCGTGCCTGTCGGAATGACTTCAAAAAAAACGCAATGGGAGACCCCTCATGATTTGCCCCAAATGCAATCTCGCGTCGGCCGATAATGCGCGTTTCTGCGGCCACTGCGGCGAGCCATTCGCCGCCGGCTCCGGCGACCCGCCGGCCGCACCCTCCGCAGCGGCAAATGCCGCAGCGTCAGCGCCCGGCTCTGCCGCGGCAACGGCCGCGTGGGAGCGCGCGACGAATCAACTGCCGGGCCTTCTTCAGCGCATCAAGAACATTCTGTTGGTGCCAAAGACCGAATGGCCGGTGATCGCCGCGGAATCCACCTCGATTGCAGAGTTGTACACGGGCTACGTGATGCCGCTCACCGGATTGGCGGCGTTCATCTCGTTTGTTCGGATGTCCATCATCGGAGTAAGCATGCCGTTCGGGGGCACGATTCGCACTCCGCTGTTGAGCGGCTTGACGATGGCCATCGTGAGCTTCGTGTTCGGCCTGCTCGGATTGTTTCTTGTCGGGCTGATCATCAACGTCCTCGCGCCCACGTTTGCCGGGGAACGCGATCAACGTCAGGCGATGAAGACCGCCGCCTATGCTTGCACGCCGGCATGGGTGGCGTCCGTGCTGTCTCTATTGGGCGGACTTGGCACGCTGCTGCAACTGCTCGCGGCCATATACGGGATCTACCTGCTGTACCTTGGCTTGCCGCTGTTGATGAAAAGTGCGCGCGAGAAGGCGACCGGTTACACCGCCACGGTGGTCATTTGCACCATTCTGCTCGGCGTACTGCTCGGCCTTCTCAGCGCGGCGACGGGCGGATTCGGCGGCTACGGCCGGTTCTCGGTCGCGGCAATGACGCAGGAACAGCGGCAGCAGCAGGCGGCGGCCGCGGCCGGCAACGTGATCGGAGGGATGTTGGGAACGGATCAGAAGGGCAAGGAAGGGCTGAGTGCCGCCATCAATAATCTGGCGGAGGCCGGAAAGCAAATGCAGCAGCAGAGCACGGGAAGCGCGCCGACTGCCCCCGCCGCCGGCACCGCGGCCGCGGGCGCGGGCAGCGACGCGGGCAATCCGGCGCAAACCCCGGCGGCCGCCACGGCCGGCATGCTCACCGCCCTAGGCGGCGCGATGGGGGGCGGCCGGCATGTTGACCCCGTGGACTTCCATGCGCTCGAGGACATGTTGCCGGCCGACCTGCCCGGTATGCAGCGCACCGCGGCCCAGGGCAATAGCCAACAGGCGCTGGGCGTCAAAGGATCCTCCGCCTTCGCCGACTATCAAGGCCAATCAGGCGCGCACGCGGTGCTGAAAATCTCCGATATGTCCGGTGTATCCGGATTGTTGGACCTGGCCACTTCGGTGGCGCAGAACACCAGTTCGGAGAGCGATACGGGTTACGAAAAGGACGCGACGGTCGCCGGCCGGACCATGCACGAGAAGTACGACAACAAATCGAAGCACGGCGAAATCAGTGCGATTGTCGCCAAGCGCTTCATGGTCGAGGTGACCGGCGACGGACTGGAAATGGCCGCACTCGAGCAGGACATGGGCAGCGTCGATTTCGCGCGGCTCGAGTCGATGAAAGACGCGGGCGTGCGGCCGAACTAGACCCCGGGCACGATGCGCAGGTCGCGCACGGCGCCGTCGCCCAGCGCCGCCAGCGCCGCTTGATACGCCGCGCTGTCATGCGCGGCAATTGCGTGCTCGATCGACGGGAACTCGATGACCACGGTGCGCTCGATCTGGCCGGCCTCATACGCGTGCACGGCCGCGGCGCGGGCCAGGAAGCGTCCACCCGCCGCCTCGATCGCAGGTGCGCCGAGTTGGGCATAGGCGGCCAGATTGACCGGGTCCGTCACCGCGCGATAGCAGGTGATCCAATATGCCTTTGCCATACCTTGCATCGCTCCGCTACAGGCCGCTCGGCGCATCCTGAGGGGAGAACCCCGCGACCGCAAACTGAACCAACTGCATGCCGGTCCGCAGGTTCAGCTTGCGCTTGATGCGCTGCCGATGCGATTCGACCGTCTTGATGCTGAGATGCAGTGTATGGGCCATTTCCCGCGTACTCATTCCCTTGCCGATCATATGCAGAACCTGCAGCTCGCGGTTGCTCAGCCGATCCATCGGATTGGCGGATAGCACCGAGGGTACGCCGGCGGTTTTCTCCAGCATGTGGTTGCCGACGGTCGCCGACACGTACGTATGGCCGTCGAGCACGCGCCGCACAGCGGCGAGGAACTGTTCGGTCGGCGAGTGCTTCATGATGTAGCCATTCGCGCCGGCGGACAGCATGCGCTCCGCATAAATGGTTTCATCGTGCATGGACAACACGAGAATGGGCAGTTGCGGATGGTGTGCACGCACATTGCGCACCAGGTCGATGCCGTCGCCTAGCGTCAAGCTGATGTCGGTGATGACCAGGTCGGGATTCAATTCATTGATGGCGGCACGCGCCTGCTGCGTCGTTTCCGCGTCGCCACACACCGCAAGATCATCCTCCGCCTCCATTACGCGGCGCAGTCCCTGGCGCACGATGGGGTGATCGTCGACGATCAGGACGCGCCTTACGCGGCGATTACTGCCGATGATTGAGGGAATACCGGATGACCTCGGGTTGAGACCATTTGAAAACTGCATAGACATCTCCGTATTGAACTCATGCCGCTCACTGAATCCGCGGATTGGCGCGCCGGAAGGCCATCCTGGGCGGCGAATTATAGCGAATCCACCTCTTTTTACCGACATCGTGATGCCAAAGTGCGACCCCCGGCGCATGCCCCGCGCAGGATTCAGGTTCGCCCCTAATCGCGCCGTGCAGCGGCGGCGCCGATGCCGCGTTGCAACGATTTCCGCGTTGCTGCTGCATCAGTTGATTTTGTCATGTGCTCATTTGCCGCGCACCGCGGACTCGCGGCGCTCGAGTAAGGTTACACTGCGAGATTGCCCGCACGCCCGGTGACTTTTTTTGAGTGAATCAATGCGCGCCATGTCCATCCGTCGTCCGCTCGACACGCGCGCGGCGAGCCTGGTTCTCCTGCTTTGCGTGATTTGGGGAATTCAACAGGTCGCGCTGAAGGGCGTCGCCGCCAACGCGGCGCCCGTCCTGCAACTCGCCATCCGCTTTGGCGGCGCGTCGGTTTTCTTCGGAGCTTGGGTGCTCGTGAGCGAAGGGCGCCGTGCGTTCGCGGACGGAACCTTGCCGAGCGGCCTGTTGCTGGGCCTCATGTTTTCGCTCGAATTCATATTTGCCGG
The DNA here is from genome assembly GCA_049510875.1 of Steroidobacteraceae bacterium. Classification (GTDB taxonomy): domain Bacteria; phylum Pseudomonadota; class Gammaproteobacteria; order Steroidobacterales; family Steroidobacteraceae; genus Bog-1198. Next base: position 723 of record JBEKYO010000039.1, on the reverse strand, counting down.
TCAGGCGCTGCTGCACACCACCGCCGCGCACTCGGTGGTCTTTCTGTACACCGCGCCAATTTTCACGGCGCTCGGATTACAGTTCCTGCCCGAAGAGCGCCTCAACCGGCTGCAGTGGGGCGGCATTGCGGTGGCGTTTGTCGGAATCGTCGTGGCGTTTCTCGGATTCAGCAATCGACCCGCCGTCGAACTGCTCACGGGCGATCTGCTCGCGCTTGTCGGGGGCATGTGCTGGGGCTTCAGCAATGTCGTGTTACGGCGCGGCCGCGTGGGCGGCGCGGCCGCGGCGAAGACGGTCCTCTATCAGGTGGCGACGGCGGCGCTGCTGCTCGGGGCCTTTGCGGCGGCAACCGGACAGACCCACCTCAAACTGTCGACGCTGACCGTCGTGGCGCTGGTGTTTCAGACCTTGATCATCGCCATTTCGAGTTATCTCGTGTGGTTTTGGCTATTGCGCCGGTACGTCATTTCACGGCTGATGCTGCTGTCGATGCTGACGCCGCTGTTCGGCGTGGTATTCGGGGCCGCGTTGCTCGGAGATCCCATCGACCTGCGCTTTGGACTGGGCGCTCTCATGGTGCTCATGGGAGTTCTGATCGTCAATTTCCAGCTCATCCTGGGCGGACGCATCGTCGAGCCATGACCACGCCCCGTGACTTATATCCCGCCATCGATCCCTACGCCGCGGGGCGGATGCGGGTCGATGAGATCCACTCGCTGTAT
>JBEKYO010000038.1:0-31527 GCA_049510875.1 Steroidobacteraceae bacterium | reverse complement strand
ATCGGCAGCCTCACGGATACCAATAGCCGCTATCCCGTGACCGTTGCGCCGCTTGAGCAAACCCTGGTGTTCACGCAGAACTCGTTTTTGCAGCCGACGGGCACTCCGCTCGCGAGCTTCACGCAGTTGGAGACCCTGCCGCTGTCATTGCGGTCGCCGGCAAGCGTGAGTTTCACCGCCACGGCCAGCGACCGATCCGGGGCCGACATCGGCGATGTGACGCTGGCGCAGGATGCGAGCATCGTCACCGATCCGGGCGCCAGCGTGCTCCTGGCAGCGAACGGCTACAACGGCAACGTGCGCGTGTTCGGCACCATTCTCGCGCCGGGCGGCAATATCACCCTGCAGCTCGAAAATCCTCTCAATCCTCTGCAGTCCGGCGTCGATCCGGGCTATATCGCGGGCCAGGAAATTCTCTTGGGTCCCGCGGCCGTGCTCGCGGCTCCCGGGTTTGCCGAGCTCAATACGCTGAATCCGCTGGCCTATACGGAGGGGTCCGTGTTGCCCGGCGGGACGGTGTCGTTGCTGGCCAACAAAGGCTATGTGCAGACCGACTACGGTTCGGTGGTGAATGTCAGCGGCACGGTCGCCACCCTCGACATCGTCAACACCAACGGCGTGAATCAGACCACCGAAGCGGCAAACGCCGGCACGATCAATATCGATGCTCGCGAGGGCATCGTGCTGCAGGGTAACCTCTTGGCGCAGCCCGCCTCGTTGAACGGCGCTCCCTTCCCGGGCGCCGCCGGCGGCACGCTGAATGTGGTTCTGGGTTACAACTATAGTGACTCCGGGAGTTCCGGTACCGGCGCGAATGATGCCAATGGCGGAGCGTTGTATCCGACCCCCACACGCACCCTCACCTTGGCGGGTGTCGGGCCCAACGGCTCACCCGCGGTGCCGCCTTCGAATCAATTGCAAAGCGGAACCGGAGTGATCGACGCCAGCAGCATCGAGTCCGGCGGCTTCGCCAATGTCGCGCTCAGCAGCGCCGATACCATCGTGTTCGCGGGCGCGCTCACGCTCGCACCGAAAGCGAGCCTGACCTTGGATGCGCCCCTGTTCCAAGCCAGCCCGAGCGCGCAGGCGACCTTGAGTGCTCCCTACGTGGCGGTCGGCAATTACCTCAATAACTCCGAATATTATGACGTAGGTGCCGCCAGCCCGAACGCGCCGGCGGTCCTCAATCCCGTGCCGGGGACCGCGACCCTCGATGTCAACGCGCAGTTGATCGATATCCGCGGCATCAGCGGCTGGAGCGGGTTCGCGCAGGAGAATTTCACCAGCGCGGGCGATATTCGCTTCATTGGCGGCGACAACGCGATCACGGCCCCGCCCTCGATCAACGTGCCGGGCGGCCCGTCCTTCGAGGGGGGGCTCATTACCTCCGCGACGCTGGATCTGCGCGGCGCGCAGCTCTATCCGACGACGGCCACGGCGTTTGCGATCGACGATTTGCCACCGAGCGGCACGTCGTCCGTCGCGCCGGCCGCCACCGAGGTGACGATCGGCTCCTCGCTGCCCACCACCAGTCCCACGCCGGCCACCCCGCTATCGGCCGGCGGCAGCCTCAGCATCAATGCCACCACCATCGATCAATACGGCGTCCTGCGCGCGCCCATGGGCCAGATCGCGCTGAACGGCGTGTCCATCACGGATGCCGAGGGCAATGTCACGACTGCGGGCAGCGTAACGCTCGAGGATGGCAGCCTCACGTCGGTATCGGCGGGCGGCCTCATCATCCCGTATGGGAGCACCGTCAACGGCACGCAGTGGACCTACACGCCGGCGGCCGGCTACAGCGACGTCGTGTCGCAACCGCCCGCGAAGCAGATCAGCCTGAACGCACCCAACGTCAACGTGGAGGGCGCGGCCAAGCTCGACCTTTCGGGCGGCGGCGATCTCTACGCCTACGAATTCATCGCCGGGGAGGGCGGCTCTGTCGACGTGCTCGATCCCGCCAATCTCCCCGCCGCCGCTCACCCCGCGGGCATGACGGTGTATACGTATGCGATTCTGCCGACGCTGGGCTCGAGCTTCGCGCCCTTCGATGCACAATTCGAACAGGGTTCGTCGGTGCCGGTAAACCAAACCATCACCCTGTCCGGCGTACCGGGCCTGGCGGCGGGAACCTACGCGCTGCTGCCGGCGCCTTACGCGCTGCTGCCGGGGGCCTACGCCATCCAAGTGGTACAGGCCAACAGCAACCTCGCGCCCGGCTCTTCGGTGGCGCAGCCGAACGGTGCTTACGAAGTGTCCGCGCGCTTTGGCGTCGCCGGCACGAGTATTTTGTCGAGCCTTACCTCGACGGTGCTGGTCGCCTCGGACGCCACCGTACGCACCGAGTCCCAATACACGGACAGCTACGCGAACGCGTTCTTCAGCGCAGCCGCGCTTGCCAGCGATAGCGTCGCGCCCCCCTTGCCGGCGGATGCGGGTCAGCTGTTGCTCTCGGCGACGAATCAATTGAATTTCAACGGGTCGGTCAATTTTGCCACCGCGAGTTTCTCGACCACCAACGCCAGCGGCACGACCACCACCCAGCAGGGGCTCGGCGGCGACGTCGGCATCACGGCGCCGAACATCGTCGTCGTCAATCCCACGGGCCCGCAGACTCAAGTTCCCGCGGGGACCGTGCAGCTCAACGTGCAACAGCTCGACAATCTCGACGCGCAAACGCTGATCATCGGCGCCAGCAGCACGACCACGGCCGCGGGTGTTGAGATCAACGTCGGCGCCACACAAACCGTGGAGCTCAAGAACACGACACCGCTCACCGCGCCCGAGATCATCCTCGCGGCCCAGGACAGCGTGACCGTAGACCCCAACGCGCAAATCACCACGAGCGCCGCAACGGCCGCCGCCTCGAGCCAGACGCCGCTCGCCTTGCTTCTGCCGGGCGGCGGCGCGTTGTTGCGCGTATCGAACGGCCCGGCCGCCACCCTCACCGTCGATCCCACGACGCTGCCGCAAACCCCGACCGGCACCGTCGCGATCGGCGCGGCGGCCACCGTAGAGGCTGCCGGCAGTCTGTTGCTGTACGGCACGAACACCACCACCATCGCGCCCGGCGCGCTGGTGTCCGCTCCCGCGGTCAGCCTGTACTCGAGTCTCGTGAGTCTGGGTGAGGTACCCGCGGGTACCGCCGGACTCACCCTGACGTCGCAGTTGCTCGGGAGCTTGCGCGGCCTCACGGACTTGGTCATCGGCAGCAGCTCCACCATCGACTTCTACGGTCCGCTGCAGTTGGGAACCGCGGCCTCGTCGACGCCGAACCTGGACAGCCTCACGTTGGACGCATCGGGCCTGGGCGGTTACGACAGCGGCAATAAAGTCCTGCAGGCCAACGACATTACGCTGACCAATTCCAGCGGTTCCCCGGCCACGTTCGCGGCGGCACCCGACGGCACCGGATCCCTCACGTTGATTGCGAGCGGAATCGGTGTGCCGCAGGTGAGCGCGAGCGGCGGCACGGCCACGGTATCAGGCCAGCTCACGCTCGCCGCCACCAGCAATACCGTGAGCGGATTCAGCGCGCTCAATCTGCAGGCGGCGGGCGACATCGTCGGTCAGGGCACCGGGTCGCTCACGGTGGTGTCTTCGACAGCGGTGCCGGTCACCCTCACCAGTGCCGCCGTGGTCGGAACCTCCGGATCGGACCAGACCCTCACGACCACCGGGGCCGTGACCATCGCCGGCTCGGCACCGAACCCCAAGCTCACGCTTCCGGCCCCCGGTTTGGGCGCCGAACTTGCGGTCCAAGCCAGCGCGATCACGCAGAACGGTACGGTCGATTTGCCGGCGGGAATCGTGTCGCTGAACGCCTCGAGCGGCGATATCACGCTCGGCAAGGGATCGGTGACCAGCGCTGCCGGGGCCGTTCAGGGCTATACCGTGGCCAGCGCGGCGGCCCCCGGCGGCCAAATCAGTTTGGCGGCCCAAGCCGGCAACGTGACCATCGGCGCCGGCGCGACCGTTGATGTCTCCGGCGCATCGACCACCGGCACCAGTGCGGTCAGCGGCGATGCGGGATCGCTCACCGTATCCGCACCGCTCGGCACCTTCGCCTTTGCGGGGAGCACGCTCAAGGGCGGCGCGGCGGCCGGCCAGGCTCAGGGTGGATTTACCCTGGATGAGGGCTCGGGTCTCGGCGGCTCGGGCTTCGCCGCGCTCGCTGCGGCGCTCGGCGGCGGCGGCTTCACCGGCGCCGTCGATTTGCGCACCCGCAACGACCCGTCCGTGACCATCGCCAATGCGGTGCAGGCCGGCAGTTTCGAATTGACCGTCGACACCGGGTCGATCGAGGTCACGGGCACCGCAGTCATCAATACCAGCGGCGGCACGCCCCTCAACACCGACGGCGGATCTATCGCGCTCTGGGCCGGCACCGGACTGACCCTGGATGCCGGCGCTCACTTGCTCGCGAACGCGGGGACAGGGGGACCGGCCGGCACCAACGGCGCGGCGTTGCTCGCCACCGGCGGCAACATCACCTTGGGTACGTCGAGCGGTACCCTCGCCATCGCGGGAGGCACGTCGCAAGATCCCACCACCATCAGCATGCAGGGCGGCGGCGCGGCCGCGACCGACGGCACGTTGACCCTGCGCGCGCCGCGCACCCCGGACGATATGAACGTGCAGATCCAGGTTCAAAACGCCGCCTCCATCGACCTTGTCACGCGCAATCCCGTGGTGGTCGAGGGCTTCAAGACCTATTCGGCCACGGATCTCGGCAGCACGGATGCCGGCTGCGGCACCGGTGGCAGCTGCGATATCGCGGATCTCAACGGAATGCTGTACACCGACGCAGCCGCGTTCGTCGGCAATTCTCCGGCGATTGCCGCGGGCCTTGGATTTCCCAGCGTGCAAATTCGGCCAGGCATCGAGGTCGACAGCGCGGGCGATCTCATTCTCGACAACAGCACGCCCGCCTGGGATCTCGCGAGCTGGAATGCGGGGCTCGGCGTGCCGGTCAATCTGACGCTGCGCGCGGCGGGCAACCTCATTTTCGAAGCCTCGCTCTCCGATGGATTCACGAACAATGGGAGTGCGGTCGCTAATTGGACGTTCGGCGAACCCGGCACCGCGACCGGTTCAGCCTCGTACACTCTGACAGCCGGCGCTGATTTGTCGTCGGCCAATCCGCTGGCCGTCATCGCACAGCCGGCACCGGCCCCGAGCCTGGGTGCACCCCCCAATGCGGGCAATGTGATTTTGACGCCGGGCAATCTCATACGCACGGGATCCGGCAACATCGCCGTCGCCGCCGGCGGCGACGTCTTGCTCGGCTACGGCGTCGGCGATGCCAATGGAAACTTGTACGACAATGGAACGCTGCAGGTGGCCGAGAGCGACCCGTTGACGTCTGCCATCTACACGGCCGGCGTGCCGTCGGTGCTGACTGCCGCTCAGGCCGCCTTGTTTGTCCCTACGACTCCCCCGCGGGCCGGCCGCGGCGGCGTAGCGATCCTGCCTTCCTATCCGACCTATGGCGGCAACATCAGCCTGTCGGCCAGCGACGACATTCGCAGCGCGGCCAGCGCCCAGCTCATTTCCGACTGGCTGTGGCGACGCGGACCGGTCAATGGCGCTCCGGTCGGCCCCGATGTGAACACCAGTTGGTGGATCCAGTTCAATGAGTTCGACCAGGGGATCGGCGTCCTGGGCGGCGGCAACTTGTCGCTCCGTGCCGGCCGGGACATCGTCAACACGTCCGCGGTGATTCCGACCACCGGCCGCCTGCTCGTCGCCGCCGGCGGCACGCCGGTCGCATCGGATGTGCTGCTCACGGGCGGCGGAAATCTGCAAGTGCAGGCCGGCGGCAACATCGTGAGCGGCGTGTTCGAAGACGATTGGGGCAACGCATCGTTGAGCGCCGGCGGGGCGGTCACCTCGAGCACGGACTCGACCCTGGGCCAGGAAATCACCACGGCCAATCTGCAGCAGCTTTCGTCGGCGCCGCCGCCGCTCACCACCGAGGTCTATCCGATACTCGCGGTCGGCAACGGTGTGTTCAACGTGAACGCGCGCGCCGGCATCGCCATCGATGCCGTTGTCAATAGCACGACCTTGCCGATTACCGCGGCGAACTTCGCAGAAAACAATGAGACGGCGGCGGGGAGCGACGCCGCGTTCTTCGCGTATGCGCCGACTGCCAATCCGAGCACACTGAATCTCGTGAGCGCGGGCGGCGTCGTCACGCTGGCGAAGGATCCGGCGGCGAATCTGCCCCTCGCCGTGCTGTCGGCACAGAGTGTCTATTACGAAAACTCAGAGGGCATCACCGACTCCTTTGCCATCTACCCGTCGACCCTCAACGTGGCTTCGCTCTCCGGCGACATCGACCTGGGCGACCCCCTTTTGGCGCAAACCGAACCGAACGGCGTGGCCATTACGCTATTCCCCGCAGCGAACGGAAACTTAAAATTATTGGCGGCGGGGTCGGTCAACAACGACGGTCAACAGTATTCGATCGTGATGTCTCAAGCGGACCCGACGCAGGTCCCGAGCGCCCTGGCGCCGGGCGAGGTCTCGTCGTATGCGGCTCTGTCCGGGGTACCTCTGCCCCAGACGCCGCTGCACCAGAACGATGCTCAGCCGGTCTCCATCGTTGCCAACACGGGCGATATCGGATCCGGCGGTCTCACATTTCCCAAAGCCGCCAACATCATCGCCGGCGCCAACATCACGGATTTGAACTACGTCGGCTCGAATCTCAACCCCTCCGACGTGACCCTGATCGCCGCTGGCGGGGATATCGATTTTTCGACGCCCACGCAGGCGGTGACCAACGCGCTGCTTCCGAACCCCAATGGGATCGAGTTGGCGGGTCCCGGTCATCTGGAGGTGCTCGCCGGCGGCTCGGTCAATCTGGGCGATTCGAACGGCATTCTCACGACGGGCAGCTTGTCCGACACGCGATTGCCCGTAACCGGTGCCTCCATGGTGGTGGGAGCCGGCTTGGGCATGAATGCCGACGGAGGTTTGCGGCAACCGGCCTATCAGAATTTCATCACCGCGTATCTTGCGCCAAATGCCACGACGGACGCGCCCAGCATCTATGCGTCGACCCTGGTGAGCTACATGCAGGCGCTCAATCCCACCGCGAACGCCAGCCTCGCCTACCCGGCGGCACTCACGAGCTTTGAAGCCTTGACGCCGGCGCAGCAGCTGCCGCTGTTGGCCCAGGTCTTGAGCGACGAGCTGAGCGCGACCGGCCTGGCGCACACGCTGCAGGGAGCGAGCTATACCCGCGGCTACGCGGCCATCAATACCTTGTTTCCGGCGACCGAGAATGGGCAATCGCTGGCGTACGACGGCGATCTCAATATGGCCTACAGCCAACTGAAAACCGAACAAGGGGGCGACATCGACTTGCTGGTCCCCGGCGGTTCAGTCGTCGTGGGCTTTCCCAATCCGCCGGCCTCCTTGAGCATACTCAAGCAGACCATCACGTCGACGGGGCTCACCGTTCCCGCGGCGGTGAATCTCGGCATCCTGGTGCTCGGCGAAGGCGCCGTCCAAGGCTTCGCCGACGAAGACTTCACGGTCAATCAGTCGCGAATACTCACGCTCGAGGGCGGCGATATCATTCTCTGGGCATCGAACGGCAACATCGACGCCGGCAAGGGCGCGAAAAGTGCATCGGGCGCTCCGCCGCCCGTCATCTCCACCGATGCCAACGGGAACCTGTTCGTCAATCCGAGCAATTCGGTGTCCGGGAGCGGCATCGGCCAGTTGCTCACGACCCCAGGCCTCAAGGCGGGCCTGGTCAACTTGATCGCGCCGAAGGGCGATGTGAACGCCGGCGATGCCGGTATCCGCGTGGCCGGTAATCTCAATATCGCCGCGGTGCAGGTGATCGGCGCCGGCAACATCACGGTGGTCGGCACCGCAACCGGCGTGCCCGTCTCGGAGGCCGGCGCGTTCGCCGGCGCCCTATCGGGCGCCAACTCCTTGGGCGACGCCAGCAAGAGCGCGATCGATCAATTGAGCCAGGATTTGAATACCGCGGCGAGCTACCAGGAACTGTCCGACAGTCTTGCTCCGACTTTCATTGTCGTGAAGATGTTCTGTCTCGGTATCGAATGCGAAACCCAGTGAGGGTGTTCCAGTCAGCGTGTTCCAGTCAGCGTGTTCAAGGAATCGCGGCGGTTTTGTCGCGATACGGTGGACTTCTCAAGGTGATTTGATCGCCCGAGTGCATGTCCAGTCCATCGTCCAGCCCAAACGGTATGGCGCCGTAGGGAGGGACGACGAGCTGAAACTTCGCGGTCTCCTTGGTGCTGGCGCTCACCACCACGGCCTCGATGACCAAGTCGGTTCCTGAGTTGTTGAGTACACTGCCCTGGACCTTCCCCTGGTCCAGGCGCTGCCTGAAGTGCAATTCGACCGGCATCTCCACGGGCCCGGAAACGATGGTGGTGCCCGGTGCTGCCCCAGTGGCCGCTGCCGAAGTCAGGGGGGCAGCATCATGCGCTGGGGCGCTGCGATCGTTTCGCGCACGGTTCGCCGCGCCGCTCGCCGCGGTGGGGCCTGGGCCCGCGATCGTCGGCACTTCGGGGCTCCGCGCCGGCAGCTCTGCTTTTTTCCGCTGATTCCACAGGATTCCGAACGACGCGGAAAAAATGGCGATCATCGCCAGGCCCACGGCAATGCGAGAATGCTTCACGGCTGCGCGCTCCAGGAGGCGAACGAATCGATGAGGTCCTGGGAGACTTGTTTGAACACGCAGGCCCAGTCGCCGATGCGCGGCTGCCGGTAGAGCTTTGCCGTGGGGTACCACGGGCTATCGGGTCGGTCCAGCAGCCAGCGCCAATCGGGATTGAACGGCAACAAGATCCAGGTCGTCTTGCCCAGGGCGCCACTCAAATGCGCGAGGCTGGTATCCACCGATATCACGAGATCCAAGCACTCGCACAGCGCGGCGGCATTCTCGAAGTCGAGCTCGTCGCCGAAATTCACAATATTGCGATGGCCCAACAGGGGCCGCCGGTCGGAGTCGCGCACATCGGTTTGCAGACAGACATAGTGGAATTCGGCAGGCAGAGCGGCCATCAACGCCTCGAGGGGAATGCTGCGCTTGCGGTCGTTGCGTTGCTTCGCGTTGCCGCTCCACACCAGGCCAATGTGCGGCCTGACTTTCCGGCCCAAGCGTGCCTGCCAGTGCCTCATTTTTGCAGGATCGCTCGACAGGTATCGGCCCGGGGACGGGATGCTGCCCAGCGTGGTGTTGAATGCCAGCGGCAAACTCAGCAGGGGACAGTGGTAATCGTGGCCGGGCAGCTCGCCGCCCTTGGCGACCACCTCGGCTACGCCCTCGAGGTTCGACAGTAGGTTCCTGAGCGGCTCCTTGACCTCCAAAATGACCCTGGCATCCAAGTCGGCAAGCAACTTCGCATAGCGGCAAAACTGAATGGTATCGCCCAATCCCTGTTCCCCATAAAGCAGGATGGTCTTCCCCGCCGGGGATGCTGCGCCGAGCCAGAGCGGGCGTTGGAATTCCCGCTTCTCGTTGATCACCGATCCAACCTCGTTCTTCCAGCGCCACTCGTATTCCCGAAAGCCCCGTTCAAGATCTCCCGTGGTCAACAGCGCGATCGCCCAATTGAAGTGCGCCGGAGCGTAGGTCGGGTTTATCGCTACGGCTCGCTCGTAACTCGCGAGCGCCTCAGCCAGACGATTGAGTTCGGTCAGCGCATTGCCCCGATTGGAGTGGGCCTCGGCGTAATCGGGACGAACCGCGGTGGCCTTGGCATAACTCGATGACGCCTCTTCGAAGCGCCCGAGCTCGTGCAGCACGACCCCCCGATTGAAGTGAGCCTCGGCGAAATCGGGCTTGATGGTGATCGCACGGTCATAACTGGCAAGGGCCGCATCCCATTGCTCCAGCCGCTTCAGAACATTGCCTCGGTTGGAGTGAGCTTCGACGAAGTCGGACTTGATCGCGATGGCGTGATCGTAGCTGGCCAGCGCGGCTTCCAGTTGGTGTAATTCCTTGAGGACCAGACCCAGGCTCAAGTAGGCCTCGGCATGGCCGGGTTCGAGCCCGATGGCGCAGTCGAAACTCTGCCTCGCTTCATCCCAGCGCTGAAGCTGGCGCAACACCTTGCCGCGGTTGAAATGGGCGGCGGCCAGACCCGGCTGCAACGCAAGGGTGCGGTCGTAACCAGCAAGCGCCGACTCGAACCGTTCGAGTTTGTGGAGCACGTTGGCACGGTTGAACTGGGATTCGAGATGGCCGGCATCGATGGAAATGGCACGGTCGAAACTCGCCAGCGCCGCGTCGAGTTTCCCCAGAGCCTCGAACGCCGATCCCTGATTGCAATGCGCCGCCGCATTACCCGGGTGCAAGTCGATGGCCTTCCCGATCAGCTCGAGGGCGAGCACGGGATCCTTCGTTTGAATGGCCACCACGCCCGATAAATGCAAGGCATCGAAATGCCGCGGTTGCCGGGCGAGGATCTCGCGGTAGATATCGCGCGCGCGCGCCAGCTGTCCTTGTTGGTGGAACGCCACGGCCTCCCGCAACTTAGCTGCCAATTCTCCATGGGCCGGGTTCATCGGGTCACCGCCGCGGTATGAGCGCTCACCGCTCGCCATGAGACGGGAAGGCTCGTGTCAGGTCCTCGTGGATTCTCGCATACACGCCGCTCCAGTCCCCCAGCGTCGCCTGCCGGTACAGCGTGGCCGAGGGATACCACGGGCTGTCGTCCCGATGCAATAACCAACGCCAGTCCGGATTGAACGGCAGCAGAACCCAGGTTCTCTTGCCGAGCGCGCCGCACAGGTGCGCCACGCTGGTATCGATGCTGATCACCAGGTCCATGCATTCGCACAATGCGGCGGTATCGCCGAAATCGTTGAGTTCTTGCGCGACACCGACGATTTGCGGATGGTCGCGGAGCAGGGTTTGATCCTCCGGCGGCACTTCTTTTTGCAAGGAGACATACTCGAAGCCGGCGGGCAGGTGCGAAACCCAGTGCGCCAGCGCAATCGACCGATTGTTGTTCCGTACGGTGCTGCCGGCCCACACCAACCCGACCCGGGGCATCGTCTCATCCCCCAACTTCGCGCGCCAACGCTCCACCTTGGCGGCGTCCGCGCGAAGATACCGGGTAGGAGCCGGTATGGTCTCGAGCGTCGTGTTGAAGGCGAAGGGCAGGGTCAGCAACGGACAATGGCAATCAAATGCCGGCAGCGCATTTCCCTTGGCGACCAACTGTGAGACCCCCGGGAGGGTCGCCATCAACCCCATCAACGGTTCCTCGGCCTCAAAGATCACCTGCGCGCCCAGGGCGGCTACCCGGGGGATATACCGGCAAAATTGCAGCGTATCCCCGTAGCCCTGTTCGCTGTAAATCAGGATGGTCTTGCCGGCGATCGACTTCTTGCCCTGCCACAGGGGCTGCGCAAATCGCCTCGGGTGCCGCTTGCGGCGCCACTCGTAGTTGACCCAGCCATGGGCAAAATCCCCCGCCAATAATTGCGCCACGGCCTTGTTGCAGTGCGCCTCGACATATTGGCCGTTGATCGCAATGGCGCGGTCGTAACTGGCGACCGCCTCATCCAACCGATTGAGTTCGTTGAGCAGGTTGCCCCGGTTGCAGTGGGCCTCGGCGCGATCGGGCTCGATTGCGATCGCGGCGTCGAAGCTGGCCAACGCCGCGTTCCACCGCCCGAGTTGCCTCTGGACATTGCCCCGATTCGAATAGGCCGCGGCGAACCGCGGGTTGATCGCGATGGCTTGGTCGTAACTCGCTAGCGCCGCCTCCAATCGATCGAGGTCGCGCAGTACCACGCCGCGGTTGAGGTGGGCCTCGGCGTAGTCGGGCTTGACCCCGATTGCCTGGTTGTAGCTTGCCAGCGCCGCTTCCGATTGACGCAGCTCCTGCAATGCGATTCCCCGATGGAAGTAGGCCGCGGCAAAGTCGGATTTGAGTGCGATCGCGCGGCTGTGGCTCGCGACGGCGTCGTCCGGGCGCTTGAGCAGATGCAGCACGATTCCGCGATTGAAGTAGGCCTCGGCAAACCGCGGTTCATGCACGATTGCCGCATTGTAGCTGTCGAGGGCGGCTTCCCATTCATTGAGGGCCTGCAGCGCGGAGGCCCGATTGCAATGGGCGGCGGCATTGCCGGGATTGACGGCGAGGGCCTTGCCGATCAACTCCGCCGCCCGGCGCGGATCATTCGATTGCAGGGCGATCACACCGGCCACGTGCAGCGCATCGGCATGGTTCGGCTGATGCTTCAGGATTTCCGCGCACAGGGCACGAGCGGTCGCCAGTTGTCCTTTTTTCAGGCATTCGACCGCCTGCTGAAACTTCGCGGGGATCTGGGCTGACGACGGCCGTAGGTTAGAGGTCACGATATTCCCTGTGAAAACGTGCGAACCAAATCGTCGCCGACGCGTGCGAACACGCCGCTCCAATCGCCCAATTCTCCCTGGCGGTACAGCGTGGCGGTGGGGTACCACGGGCTGTCGTCGCGACCCCGCAGCCAGCGCCAGTCGGCATTGAAGTGCAATAGCACCCAGGTCGTGCGGCCCAAGGCTGCGCTCAAGTGCGCCACGCTGGTGTCGACGCTCAGCACCAGATCCAGACACTCGCACAGCGCCGCGGTATTCGCGAAGTCGAGCTCATCGCCAAAAAATAGGATATTGCAACTGGCCAGCAGCGCTGGCCGGTCAGACTCGCGCACTTCGGTTTGGAGACAAACATATTGAAAACCGGTGGGCAGGCAGGCCACCAAGGCCGCGAGCGGAATACTGCGATTGAGATCATTCACCTGATTGGGGTTTCCGCTCCACGTCAAGCCGATGCGAGGTTTGATCTTGTCACCCAACCGCGCATCCCACGCGGCGATTTTGGCGGGATCGCTGCGTAGGTAAGGAGTCGGGGCCGGAATGGTATCGACCGTGGTGTTGAATGCCAGCGGCAGGCTCAACAACGGGCAGTGACGATCGAAAGCGGGCAGATCGGCCCCTCGGGGGATCAGTTGCGATACCCCGTCCAGGCTTTGCAGCAGGCTCATGAGTGGGCGCTGGACTTCCAAGATCACCCGGGCACCCCGGTCGGACACCAATTTCGCATAACGGCAAAACTGCAGAGTGTCTCCGAGGCCCTGCTCACTGTGCAGCAGGATGGTGCTGCCCGCGATCGGCTCGGCGCCGCCCCATAGCGGCTGCGGGAATTGCCTTTTCTCGCGAATATTCGGCCCGCTGGGGTTCTTCCAGCGCCATTCGTAGTCGCGCCAGCCTCTTGCCAATTCGCCGCGCAACAACCAAGCGGTGGCTCGGTTGACGTAGGCCTCCGCGAAATCGGGCTGGATCGCGATGGCGCGGTCGTAACTCGCCAGCGATTCATTCCATCGATGGAGATCTTTCAGCACCAAGCCGCGATTGAGGTGAGCGTTCGCAAAGCGGGGATGGATTGCAATGGCGGCATCGTAACTCGCCAATGCCGGCTCGAATTGCCGCATCTCGCGCAGCAGGTTGCCGCGGTTGAAATGCGCCTCGGCGTAATCGGATTTGATCGCAATCGCACGGCGGTAACTCTCGAGCGCGGCATCGGGCTGGTTCAGCTCCTTGAGGAGATTTCCCCGATTGCAATGCGCCTCGGCATGGTCGGCCTTGATTGCGATGGATGTATCGTAGCTCTCGAGCGCCAGGTCGAATCTTTGCAGGGCCTTGAGTGCATTGCCCCGGTTGAAGTGCGCTTCGGCAAAGTCGGCCTTGAGTGCTATGGCCTTATCATAGCTCGCAAGCGCGGCATCCCATTGCCCGAGTTCGCTCTCAACATTGCCCCGGTTGGAATAAGCCTCGGGAAAATTGGGCTTGATCGCAATCGCGCGGTCGTAACTCACCAGCGCCGCCGTGAATCGTTGCAGTTCTTTGAGCACGTTGCCGCGGTTGCAAAAGGCCATCGCATAGTCGGGCTTGAGTGCGATGGCCTGGTCGAAACTCGCAAGTGCGGCATCCAGTTGTTTCAGCGCGTGCAGCGCAATGCCGCGGTTGCAATACGGCGCCGCCTGTTTGGGGTCGACCTTGATGGCCCTCGCGATCAGGTCGACCGCTTTTTTTGGATCGCGCCGTTGCGCGGCAATCACACCGAGCAAGTGGAGCGCATCGAAATTGTTGGGCTGCGCCTTCAGAATCTCCTCATAGAGGACGCTTGCGTGCGCCAACTGTCCGCGTTGATGAAATGCGTTGGCTTGCTGCAATCTGGCGGCGAGCCCGGCGGGCGCAGGATGCATCGCCGCCTTGGGCATTCCCGGTGGTTTCATCAACGCTCGCCGAGGTACGTGTACGGATCGCTCTGACCCGCATTGATAATGACGCCCACCGTGGCATAGCCGTCTTGCATCATGGGCTCTATGTTCGAGCTTTGCGCCGTCATGAATGGCCGGGACAAGGTGTCCCCCTGCACGCGGGTACCGACGAACAACACGTCGCCGGCGCCGTCGGCGAGCCCGGTCGCGGTGATGATGTAGCCCTGGGCTGCCAGCGTGGCCGCGGCCGCCGGCGCAGCGGCCGGCGCCGCCGTGCTCACTTGCACCTCATAGACGGTGCCCGGGTCCGCGGACCAGCCGTAGGCCAGATAGGTGATCTCGCCGCCATTGGCGGAGACGGCCGTGACGACGCGGCTATTGGCGCCTTCCGCGGCGGCCGACGCCTGCAGCGCGGCGAGGGCGACGGTGTTCTGCACCAGACTGAAACTGGTTTGCGGCCCCGATTGAGGCTGGACCCAGGAGACAGCGAACAGTTGACTGGCCGGCTCGAGGTCGAGCGAGGTGGCGACCGAATCCGAAGCCGCCGGGCTGATGCCCGAGCCGATATTGGGCCAGTTGGGGTCCACCAGATCGTATTGAACATTGGAGTAGGCGTCGCTCGCGTAGCCGGCGAGCAGCGGGGGTCCGGCGGCGGCCGCCGACAACGGGATTGCCGCGAACGACCATGCGCAACTGGCGTCGGTCGAGCCGGCCTGCACGGTGCAGTCGCCCGTGCCGCCCACCCAGAACGGTGTCCCGAGACTGGCGGTGAAGTCTTGCGCACCTTGGCCGGCCAAGGTGGCGTTGACTGCGGGACCTGAGTTCCCGTAGCCATTGACGGTACTGGCCGCGTCCACTTGTTGGAAGCGCAGATCCCCCGCCATCGGCGCGCGCGCGGTCACCGTCAACGAGGCATCGCTGCTCGTGACCGCGCCGGCGGAATTACTGACGGTGACGCTGAAGCTCGATCCCGTATCGGCGAACGTCGTGGCCGGCGTGACGTACGTGCTGCCGGTCGCGCCGGGTATGTCGTTCCCATTTTTGGCCCACTGAAATTGCGGAGAGGTCCCCGCTGCGACCACCAAATACGTGGCCGTGAGCCCCATGGGTACGCTGACGCCCGTGGGTTGCTGAGAGATTTGCGGAGCCACAACGGCCGCGGTGCCCACCGGAATGCTGCCATTGACCGCGTAGCCGCACCCGCTCATGGCGAAGGCGAGGCCGCACGCCCCGCCAAGCCCCCACCACATTCTCGATGGATCCCGCTTCGCCATCCGCCAATTCCCCGCGCCCAAACGATTGTGACCTTGAGTAGGCATCCCGGGAATTTAGTGGAGCGCCGCGGGGGAGGCAAATCAGGCCGAGACTCGACCCCCAACTATGGGGGCACCATGTTGCCGAAAGATTAAGGCCGCAATGGTCAGCTAGGTAACCCACTGACCCCAAAATCCGGGCGGATTTGTGATCGCGGCAGCGTCCCCTCCCCAAGGGCGATGCGCCCCGGGACAGGCCCTGGGGCATCGGAATTTGCCTCGATATCGAGCGAAATCTCAACCAATCGCGTTAATGCGTTGATAATCATCCAAATCGCTATCTAGATGGTTGACATTGTGCTACCAACTTATATAACAACTTATGTGAAAACCGTCACAATTCTGCAATTCTTATGAGACACTTTTGACGCACACTTTGTGGTGTTTGGTCCTACAAACAAATCTAAAACGGGAGATGAAGTGGTCGATCAACGCAAACACGCAGTGTCGATTCGGCTCGGGGACAGCGACATCCGCAACATCAAGCGCATCGCCAAACGATTGGGGGTGCGCGACTCCGACGTAATTCGTTTTGCCATCAAGTCGACCCTGAGCCGTATCGCGCCGCTGTGCGACCCGGCGATCCAGGGGCGCAATCTCGTACCGGTGTTCGTCGAATCGGGCGACGAGCTGATTCGCTACTTCGACCTCGACGCATTCCGCCTGGAAGCCGTCATCAACGAGCACGTGCCGGTCGGCAGCCAGGTCGAGCGCGATGACATCGCGCTGCTCGCGATGAGCGGGTTGCGGGAGGAGTACCTGGTGATGCGGCTCAAGAACGGCGGCCCCTTCGCCGCAGGCGAGCCGAGCGCAAAGGCGACTTCCTTACGCGGCTACCTGTACGACAAGTACGTCTACCGGAGCACCGAGCAGAGGCCCGAACCGCGTGTCAACGGCGCGCATGACAGCGGGGACGAACTGCGGCACGAGAATGGCGCACGGATGCAACTCCAGCAGACCGTGGCGTAAATGATTCAACTCAAACTCATATCTCAAACTCATATGAAGAGGGATACCATGCAATTGCGACGTTTTTTGGCCGCTTCGTTCCTGGGACTCATCGCGTGGGGCGCGTCCACGGGTTCGGCGCGCGCGGCGATGGTGCTGTACAACAGCTCGGGGGTCATCCAGGGGCAACAGTCGTTCGTCCAATCCTTCAACATCACCACGCCCGGAACCCTGACAGTCACCCTGTCGAACATTCCCTGGATGGACACCATCTCGGGCCTCAACTGCTTCGTCAGCACCACGACGAGCGTGCTCGGGACCTCGACCGGCCCGGGAAGTGAGTCGATGAACGTCGCGCCGGGTACCCTATATGCGCACTGGTTTGGCGATGCCAATGGCGCTTATGGCCTCGGGGTCTATGGGATCAACATTTCCTTCCAGCCGAGCGGACCCGCCGTTCCGCTGCCCGGATCGCTGATCCTGCTCCTTTCGGGATTGGGCCTGCTGCTCGGTTGGCAGGCGCGCCGCGGGCCCGCCCGGGTACTCCCGGCGGATCAGGGGACGCTGACTGCTTCATGACATAGTGTTGTAATAATTGTGGATGGTTGCAATGAAACTCTCATATCTGGCCTCTAGACTCCACGCTCCTTGAACAAGGGATGCGTGGAACGCAGTAGTATTGTCCATGAGGTTGACGAATTGGCTGGTGGTATGGATTCTTGGTTGCTGCATCGCGGCGTCCGCTGCGGATTCGCCTGCCCCGCCCCCGGCGGATAGCTACAAGCTGCGGCCCGGCGACATGCTGCAGGTGTCGGTTTGGAAGGAAACCGACCTGCAAGCCGACGTGCTGATTCGTCCCGATGGGGGAATCACCTTTGCCTTGGCCGGCGATCTGCAGGCGGCCGGCCACACGGTCGCCGAATTGACGGATATGCTGCAGACGAAGATCCGTAAATTCATACCGGACGCCGTGGTGACGGTATCCGTCAAGGCCGCGGGCGGTAATCGGGTGTATGTCATCGGCAAGGTGAATCGGCCCGGGGACTTTCCGCTGATCGGGCCCATTGATGTCATGCAGGCGCTGACCCTTGCCGGGGGGGCGACCCCGTTCGCCGATACGAATGGAATTCGTATTCTGCGGCGCGACGGCGATCGGCAGATTTCGATTTCGTTTCACTATGGCGATATTTCACGCGGTCGGAAGCTCGAACAAAACATCCTCTTGAGGAACGGTGACACGGTTGTCGTACCATGATTCGGCGGCGGTTGGCGCGCATCTGCCTGCTGGCGGCGGCTACTTCCTTGACTAGCCAAGGCCGCGCCGGCGTGTGGGGCAGCCAGCCCGTGATCGGCATCTCGGGGGATTACTCGACTAACCCCGGCTTGCTGAACGTTCCCGACACGACGGAAGAACATGGCGCGCTGTTGCTGGATGCTCCCACCAGCTACGTGGGGGACGGTTCCAAGTTCACGATCCTGCCGAGTTTCCGCATCAGCAACGCGCCAGGGTATTCGTCCCTCGATTCGGACTACGAGCACCTCAATGTCAGCGAGGAACTCGATACGGATCGGAATGTGTTTACCGCCACCGGCGGCGTGGCTCGAGACTCCAGTCTCTATCACGATTTCATCTTGAATGGGTCGACGGGCGTGGAGCGCAATGCGTTGCTCGCCGATTTGAATTGGGACCGGAAATTGAGCGAACGGCTCGACATCGACGGCGACCTCAATGCGACGCGAGTGCACTACGCCGCAGGGACCGGCACCGAAACTCTGACTGATTACCGCTACTGGAGCTTCGCGCCGAGCCTGTCCTGGAACGAGAGTGAGCGCGGCAAGTTGTCCGTATCGGCCAATGTCGGGCGCTACAATTCGCTCGACGGCCTGACGGAGAGCACCAGTGCCAATCTGCAGCTTGGCTTCGTAAAGCAATTGTCGGAACTTTGGTCGCTATCGGCCAGCGGCGGATACTCCCGCGCCAATAATCAAGAGAACACCTATGAGGAAGCCATCGTGCCCGTGCAAGGTGGGTTCGAACTCGTTCTCATCCCGCTCCAATTGAAGTCCATTCAAACCGGCAGCGTGTTCTTGGTCAACGTCAGCCGTCAAGCGAGCCTTCTAAACTTGTCTGCGACGGCATCACGTCAGTTGGCCCCCAGTGGATTCGCGTTTCTTTCTCGTCAAGACCTATACGAATTGAGCGCGAGTTATCCGGTATCGGCGCGCTGGAGTTTCAGTGGCGATATCCATGAAGTCAGCTACCAACAACCACAATTCAGCGGTTACACCGACAATGTGAGGGTGGCCTCGTTGGGGCTTTCCGCGCGTTGGCAATGGACTGAGCATTGGACCATCACTATGAACGCTTCGAGCGTGTTTGAACGCTATGGCTCGCCGGCCGTGATGGTCGACTCCAGCGGGGTAAGCGTCGAACTGGCCCGGCATTTCGATTGGAAGCAATTTAAGTAAGCCACGATGAACAGCGAAACTGAAAAAGTATCCATGGACGCGCGAGAAAAGTTTCTCTCGTATTGGCGCCGGAGGCGTACATTCTGGATCGCGGGCGGTACGGCGATGGTGCTGACGCTGTTGCTGGCGCTTTTCCTTCCGCCGACCTATCAGGCCACCGGGACCATTCTGATCGAACAACAGGAAATACCTCAGGAGTTGGTGCGCTCGGTCATCACGTCCTTTGCCGACCAGCGCGTGCAGGTGATCAGCCAGCGTGTCATGACCACGCAAAATCTCCTGTCGCTGGTTGACCGCTACGACCTCTATCCCGACATCCGGCAAAAGGAACCTCGGGAGGTTTTGCTGCAGAAATTCAGGGATGACATCGGGATGCACATGATCAGTGCGGACGTGATCGATCCCCGCAGCGGCCGCCCCACGCAAGCGACCATTGCCTTTTCGGTCTCGTACAAGAGCCGCTCCCCCGACCTCGCGTTGAAGGTGGCCAATGAGCTCACGACGCTCTACCTCAACGAAAACCTGACCTCGCGCACGCAGTCCACGCAGCAGACGTCGGAGTTCTTCGTCGAAGAAGCGGCGCGCGAGTCGGCGCACATCGTGGAACTCGACAAGCTGCTCTCGGCCTTCAAGGAAAAGCATCGCGACGAACTGCCGGAAGTCGAACAGCTGAACATCACGACGCTGGAGCGAACCGAACTCGACTGGCACGATGCGGAAAATCACGTGGCAGCGCTTGATTCGCAACGCGTGCTGCTCGAATCGCAACTCGCGCAGATCAGCCCGAATACCCAGGTCTACACGGATTCCGGTCAACGGGTATACGGACCCGAGGATCGGCTCAAGTCGTTGAAATCCCAGCTCGCGAGCTACAAGGCGCGCTACGCGCCGGGGCACCCGGACATCATCAGCACGCAGCGCGAAGTCGATGGCCTGGAGAAGGAGGTCAGCGCGGAGGACCAGACCGGAGAACGGCTCAAACAATTGTCGGACGCCAAGTCCCAGCTGGCGGCGGCCCTGGAGAAGTATTCCCCCGACCACCCCGATGTCGTGCGGCTGCAGCGCACCGTCGACAGCCTCGAGAAGTCCGTCGCAGAGGAAGCTGCCGTGGGCACCCGGCGTATCGCCACCAATCACGCGGATAATCCGGTCTACGTCCAGGTCAAGGGTCAGCTCGACGCGCTCGCGGTGGATCGGGCCACCGCCATCCAGAAGCGTGATGAGCTGCATGCCAAATTCGAGCAGTATGAGCGGCGGATGGCTGCAACGCCGGAAGTCGAACGCCAATACCGCACCATGGCGCGCGACCTGGAGAGTGCCCAGTTCAAGTACCAGGAAATTCTGTCGAAGCAAACCGAAGCCCAGGTGGCGCAGCATCTCGAGACTGAGCGCAAGGGCGAACGCTTCACGCTGATTGAGCCGCCGCAGCCGCCCGAGAAGCCCATCAGTCCCAATCGGAAGGTCATCTTTTTTGCGGGCTTGTTTGCGTCGATTGCCTTGGGGATCGCGGCCGTGTTTGCACAGCAGTCCTTCGATGCCTCGGTACGTGGCCCAAGCGACATACGCCAATTGCTGCAAGTGCCCGTGCTGGCTTCCATCCCCGTCATCATTACTGCCGCAGACCGTGCGCGAAGCCGGCGATTCCGGCGATACAGCTTCGGCGGTGGGGTCGCCGCAGTCCTGATCGCTGCCGTCGCGGTGCATTTTCTCGTCAAACCGCTGGACGTGCTGTGGTCGATACTGGCCAGGCGATTCGGAGTGTAGCGCATGGACCGCATCCGAAAAGCATTGGACCTGGCGCGGCTGGAGCGAGCGCAAAATCCAGATACGAAAGTGGCGCACATCTCGTCCGCGGGAGTGACGCACATCCCACTGCCAAAGCGGCCGCCGTCGCCGGCGGTCGAGGACAGCGCAGCACCGCCGGCCGACGTGGAGACGGCACCCGCCGCGAATGCACCCGCGCTCGACATTGCGTACACCCAAACGCAGGTGTTTACGCCGGAGCCCGCCGTGTTGGAACAAAACCGGATCTTCAATTCGGCTTCCTCCGAGCCGGCCGCCGTGGCATTTCGCATGCTGCGTACCCAAGTCATTCAGCGCATGGACGCCCACGGATGGCGCTCGCTCGCGATCTTCAGCCCCGGCGCGCAGGACGGCAAGACCACCACCGCCGTCAATCTTGCAATCAGCTTGGCCAGCGACCGGCTGCACACGGTGCTGCTAGTGGATCTTGATTTCAAGCATCCGACGCTTGCGGCTCGATTTGGATTATCGCCGGTTTATGGCTCGGACGACGCCTTGTTGGGCGAAGCGCGCGTGGAGCAATGCCTCTATCACCCCGAAGGCTTCGACCGGCTGGTAATCATGCCGGCGCGCACGATGCTCGCCAACTCGTCGGAAATTCTCGCAGGGCCCCGTGGCCGGAATCTGGTGAGCGAGTTGCGTGCCCGCTACCCCGAGCGACTATTGCTTTTCGACCTGCCGCCGGTCCTCAGCGCCGACGATGCGCTGTCGTTTTCGCCACTGGTCGAATGCGGGCTGGTGGTGGCCGCTGAAGGACGAACCCGCCGCAATCATCTGGTGCGCACCATCGAGCTGTTGGCGAAGACGCCGCTGGTCGGCACCGTGCTGAATCGCTCCGCCGATGCCGCGGCCGAGTACTGAGTACTCCGATGTACGAGCGCCACTTCGGTTTCACGACCAAGCCGTTCTCGCTGACGCCGGATCCGACGTTTCTGTATCCGTCGCGCCAGCACACCATGGCGATGACCATGCTCGAATATGGCCTGGAGTCCCAGGCCCCGTTCTCGCTGTTGACCGGCGACATCGGCTCCGGGAAGACGACGCTGGTGCGCCGCCTGCTGCGCGACCTCGATGATCGAGTCGCCGTCGGCCTGGTGAGCAATACCCACGCGCACTTCAAGTCGGTACACGGTTGGGCACTATCGGCGCTCGGCATCGCCTCCAGCGGAGAATCCGACGTCGCGCAGTACGAGACCCTGGTCAAATTCCTCGTGCGAGAATACGCCAAGGAACGCCGAACCCTGCTCATTTTCGACGAAGCGCAGAACCTCTCGATGGACGTGCTGGAGGAGCTGCGCCTGTTGTCGAACGTCAATTCGGAGCGGGATCTGATTCTGCAGATCCTGCTGGTTGGGCAACCGGAGTTGCGCACCAACTTGTTGCGCCCGGAACTGCGCCAATTCGCACAACGGATCTCGGTGGACTTTCATCTTCAGACGCTCAGTCTCACCGACACTCACGCCTACATCAGCCACCGTCTTCAGGTGGCGGGCGGTTCGACCACGCTTTTTTCGCCGGATGCCGTCGAGTACGTGCACCTTCAGACCAATGGAGTTCCGCGTCTCATCAATCAACTATGCGATTTCGCGCTCCTGTATGCGTTCGCGGATGGGCGCACGGAGGTCGATACCGATTTGATGATGCAAGTCGTTCGGGACCGCGGTTCCGGCGTGGCGTTGCCGCGAAGCTCCCAGGCGCAGGCGCCCGACGGTCGAGCGCGCGATCCGTCCCTGGTGCCCGAACCCTCCGCGCGTCAAAACGGTGCGGCGCACGACGTCGATGCGTTTGACCTCATCCTGAAAACCGGTCTCGAGCGCGTGCACTGTGCGCTGGCTGGTTTGTGGGTCCCGGACAAGAACATCGAATTGGCGTTGACTCGCAGCGGTCAGCCCATGGCACCGGAGTCGCTCCAGCGTGCGCAACAACATTTGTACGCTTGGATGCAGCAGCAGCAGCGCACCGTCGTCGTCAATCGCAGTTCCACGGCCGCGGGCAACGGAGCGGCTTCCCTCAAGATTCTGGCATGCCCGGTGCGCGATGCGTCGGAGCGCGTGATGGGGGTGCTCGCGCTCTTTAATCCGCCGAGCGCGCCGGATTTCCATGATCACCAAACGCGCATCGTGGAGCTGCTGGCGAAGAAGGCGGCCCTCATCATTCAGGCGCAGTCCGATTCGAGCGCGGGTCTCGTGGCCCGCCAGGCGCATCGGCTTGATGCCGATCGGCAAATCCGATAGCGCCTTGGCGCATGGGTCGGCCACGGTACGACAGGCTGCGCCGCGCGCTGCTGCCCGCGCTGTTGGCCCTTATGGCCCTCGATGCAGGCGCGGAGGGCCTGATCGCCGACCGGCTCGGCGTGATCTATAACCGCAGTGACCCGGCCAGTACGCGAGTGGCGCAATACTATGCCTCGAGACGACACGTACCCGACATCAACGTCATCGCGCTGGATGTTCCCGATCGGCCCAATATCAGCCGCGATCAGCTCAAACAGCTGCGCACCGCCATGATCGATCAACTCCCGTCGAACGTGCAGTCGTTGCTGCTCGTGTGGTCGAGACCCAATGCGGTCGAATGCATGTCCATCACGACGGCCTTCGCCGCGGGTTACCGACCAGGCTTTTGCGAGCCCGGGTGTCAGCCCACCGCGGAAAATCCCCTGTTCGACACCCGCGGCTGGTTGCCCGCCGATACGACGGGGTGGTTGCCCGCCATGTTGCTGCCGAGCGATGACGAGGCCCTTGCAGGGGCGGTGATTGACCGGGGAATCAAAGCCGATGGATCTCAGCCGACCGGCACGGTGTATCTCGTCCGAACGCAGGACGCCGCCCGGGGGGTGAGAGCCTTGCAGTACCCGGAGGCCAGGGCGCAGCTAGCGAGCCGGCTGGCGGTGCGCGAGCTGCAAACCCCGGTCGAGCAGCCGCCGATGGACATCATCGGGTATTTTACCGGAGTCGCCCGCGTTCAAGAGCTGTCCAAATTGGCGTTTCGTCCGGGTGCCGTGGCCGATCATTTGACATCGACGGGCGGCGTGCTCTCGAATCCGAGCCAGATGTCGGCGCTCGAATGGCTCAAGCAGGGCGCGACGGCCTCCTACGGAACGGTGTCCGAGCCCTGTAATCGTGTCGGCAAATTTCCCGATCCGGCCGTGTTGTTCGATCACTACCTGCGAGGCGACACGCTGCTCGAGGCCTATTGGAAGAGCGTCGCCATGCCGGGGCAGGGGTTGTTCATCGGCGAGCCCCTGGCCCGGCCCTATGCCGTTCAGCCATGAGTATTCGGGCGGGCACATGACTGTCGGCAAGACGCGGGTCCTATTCGTCAATCGATTCTTTTACCCCGATGAGTCGGCGACCAGTCAGCTTTTGTCCGATGTCGCCTTCGGGTTTGCTGAATCCGGAATGGAAGTGCATGTCGTCTGTTCTCGCCAGCATTACGGCATCGCTGACGCGAGACTACCCACATACGAAACGATTCGTGGCGTGACCGTTCATCGAATTTGGACGACCCGCTTTGGCAGGGATCGTTTGATTGGCCGCGGCCTCGATTATATGTCCTTCTACATGTCTTGCACGGTGGCGCTGCTTCGATTGCTTAGGACCTGCGATATCCTCGTGGCAAAGACCGACCCCCCGATGATCTCCATCGTGGCGGCCATTGCAGCCAAGTGCAAGAATGCAATTCTCGTGAATTGGCTTCAGGACATCTTCCCGGAGGTCGCCTCAACACTTGGAACAGTCCCTCTACTTGCTCCGCTGTACCGGATTCTGCGCTATTGGCGAGACGCCTCGTTGCGCTCGGCCCGGGTCAATGTCGTGATAGGTCTGCGCATGAAGGAGTACTTGATCGGTCGGGGAATTCCGGCCGGTCGTATTTGCGTAATCGAGAACTGGGCAATCATCAACACGGCTTGTCCAACGCCGCCACACGAAAGCAGACTACGGTTGAGCCTTGGTCTCGATGAACATTTTGTCGTCGCCTACTCGGGAAATCTGGGCCGCGCACACGACTACACGGTTTTCGGGGAGGCGGCACTTGCATTTCACAACGACCAACAAGTGCAGTTTCTGTTCATCGGCGGCGGTGTGCATATGGATGCTCTGCAAAAAATGGTGCAACAGCGCCACCTATCGAACGTGCACTTCCTGCCCTATCAACCGCGCGCAGCACTTGCAGACACCCTTGCGTGCGCCGAGGTGCATCTCGTAAGTCTATCGCCCGCCCTCGAGGGATTCGTCGTGCCGAGCAAGTTCTATGGAATCGTGGCGGCTGGGCGTCCCGTGGTTTTCGTCGGCGATCCGGATGGGGAGCTTTCGCGTATAATTCGTGCAGCACAATGCGGTCTGGTGGTTCGCGCGGGCGACGCCGCCGGCCTCGCGGCAGCCATCAACCATTTGAAGGAGCACCCGGACCAGCGAGCCGCGATGGGAACGGCGGCGCGCGAACTGGTGAGCGGGCGCTTTGATTCCTCCCAGGCCATGAAAAATTGGGTTGCACTGGTCACCAGTGTTCAGGCGGCTGCTTCTGGGGTTTCACCAAGGGGAGCCGATAGCGGCTCAATCTCACCATGATTGACTACTTCTACATGGCTCACTTAACCTCGGATTCAGGGTGGTGAAAATGCAGTACCGCCACCTAATTGAACCACGCCTATCCCGTGCCGCCACTACTTCAGTGACACCGAAATACCGATTGCCGATCTATGTCTTTCTCAACGTTCTGTTCGTATGTTATGTCGCCGTAGCATCGTCACTCGGGTCGAACGAAGGACCCCACCTGCTCTACTTGTCGCTGCTGTTCTCCGTTTGCAGCACGCCGATATTGTTAGTCAAGAAAACCAATGACCGGTTTTCTCTCTACACGATTTTTTTTGCCATATATTTCGTGTCATATGGAATGCTTGATGTCATCGCGCTAACCTCCGCCATTGATTCGCCACAGGTGTCGACAGGTCTGTTGACCTCGGGTGAGGTGCTGATTCTCGTTGGTGGCGCCGCCCTTGCCTTCGGCTACCTCATATCTGCGTGGCGGGGAAAACAACCAGCTTTCGGTGACGACTGGCCCATGAGCTCGATAGTGGTCATCGGCTCCATCCTCTGGGCGGCGGGCACGTACGCAACTTGGTATTGGAACATTCGCCTGACGGTTCGCACCGGGCAATTCGACGCAACGTCGGGCGAGTTGGTCACAACGTTACTCATGATCGGGCGCTACGCACAGCCGCTGGGCCTACTGATTCTCGCCTATGCCTACACGATTTCACGGTCCAAATGGCTTGTTGCTACGATGATTGCACTTGCATTTCTTCAAGTCGCGCTGGGCTTTGCCTCCGATACCAAAGGCGGGGCGATGTCGGCTGGCATTATCGTGATCGTGACCGGGTTTTTGGTCACGGGGAAGATACCAAAAGGGTGGGCGGTAGCCGGCTTGCTCTTCATCCTATTCGGATTTCCCATCTTCCAAGCTCACCGGGCCATCGTCGTATATGAGCGTGGAGAGTCCAATGCAAATACGGCGGCCGATCTCCTTAAAGCATTGCATCAGTCCCTTGAGGGGCAAAATCGGGCGGCAGCGGACCACCCCGAGTCCTTCTTTGAGCGCTCGTCGGTTAAGTCTGCCGTCGAAATGATCGTGGCTAGAACCGGCAATGACGTTCCGTTTCAACACGGCTATACCCTGATACCGCTTGCTATGGCGTTCATTCCTAGGCTGGTATGGCCGGATAAATTGGATGTTCAGACAGGCCAGTTGCTGGACAAGCAGTTTCATGTAACCGGCACGGGAGAAGTGTACATATCGCCGTCACACCTGGGGGAGATGTACTGGAATTTTGGCTGGCCCGGGGCGATCATTGGAATGACATTGCTCGGCATGCTGCTTGGTTGGATCAATAACAAGTGTGATTTGTCAACGGGCAGCTCCGTGACGCGGCTGCTGATACTTGGAATTACCATTTACCAGTTGGGGGTTCGCTTCGAAGCGTCGATCGGCGCCGAATATGCTGTGTGGATACGCAGCGCGGTGGGTATACTGATATTGCATTGGCTGTTCGCGAGACGGCGAGCTGAACGGGAAGCGACCCCGCCTTCGTCGTCGAACACGGCAAACCCCTCGGAAGGCAATATGGCGCGCAGATTTCCCAACCTCCTTTCATGAGGTGGGACGCCGATGCAGCCGAACACGCTTTCACACCTTCACCGGATCTCCTGAGCAATGCAGGTACCCAAAGCGGCCCGCGGCTTGAGCGATCTTAGGATATTGCTGATCGGAGCGAGCCAGGCTCCCGACAGCATGGAATTCCATGTGGTCGACTCATTGCGGTTGCTAGGCGCGACTGTCGAATATGCCAGCACCACGCTTCGCGTCGAGCGATTCGGGGCCCTTGGCAATTCGGTCATTTATAAGGTGACCAATGCCTTGATGCGCGAGCCGGAGCTTCTCTTCGAGCGGGGATTGCTCGACCAGGCGAAGCGATTCGGTCCGAACCTGGTGCTGGTTATAATGGGCAACCAGCTGTCCCCAAAGACCGTGGCCCGACTCCGTCAACAAACGAAGGTCCCGATCGTGTGCTGGTGCCAGGACCATCTCGGGACAATGGGGCGACAGTACTTGTTGGGAGCTGAATACGACGCCGTCTTCCTCAAGGATCGCTACATGCATGAGCTGTTTACCAGCATGGTCAAGGGCACGCAGTTCATCTACCTGCCAGAGGCTTGCAATCCCCGGGTGCATCGGTCGTTGGAGCTCACGCCGGAGGAAGGCACACGCTACGGATGCGAAGTGATGATCTTTGGGAGCCTCTATTATTACCGGCAGGCTATCTTGCAACAGTTGGGTCAATTCCGTGTCAAAAGATGGGGCAATGTCCCATCTTGGATGGTGGATCGACTCAAGGAGTCACACGCCGGCGGTGACATCGTGTTGGACGAGAAGGTCAAAGCTGTTCGCGCAGCGCGTATCGCCCTGAATACCTTGCATTACGCGGAAGTAAATGCGCTCAATTGCCGGGCATTTGAATTGGCTGGATGCGGAGCCTTTCAGCTGATTTCTTACAAGCCTGTATTGAGCGAACACTTCGCGCCCGGTGTCGAGCTGGATGCGTTCTACTCGGTCGATGATCTCATAGAAAAAATACGGTACTACCTGCAGCGCCCGGAAAAGGCCGCGGAAATCGCCCGAATGGGCCAGGTGCGTGCCCACCGCGATCACACGTATGAAGTACGATTGCGGGAAATTGTGCGAATCGCGCTCAAGCGGGACATCGGTGTCCCCAACCACATGGCGGGCAGTTTCACGGCCAATCAGGCGCCGAAATAGCAACCCGTGAACGCGCGTTACCTTGTCCGCACCGGCCTCTTGATTGTTGCTGCTCAGGTGGCGATCGCATTGATTAGCGTGCTGGCACTGCGTCTGTACACGAATTTGATGACACCCGCAGCTTTTGGCGCGGCAAATCTCGTGCTTAGCGCACTTGGCCTGGGACTTCAGCTCTTTGTGGCCGGGTATACTGCGGCGCTGTTGAGATTTTACTCGGAGTCGGAGACTCCCGAACGCGCGGATGCATTTGCGCGAAAAACGATGTCTCTGGCATTGCGCGGCGTGGTAGTGCTCGTGGGGATACTGCTCATTGTTGTGACGGTTGCCACGTTGACAAACACGGGCGCATATTCGCCGCTCCTTTTCGTGAGCGGTGTCGCATGGCTGTTTGCGATGACGGTTCGCAATGTATTGATGAGCCGGATTCAGGCACAACGACGCCAGGCAGCCTACGCTTGGCTGCAGGTCATCGAAGCGGCATTGTTGTGTGGAGTTTCCGTTGGTGCACTGGGTATGTCGCCCACGGTCGAGGCGTTCTTGATCGGTCAGACACTTGCCGTCGCATTCGTGACGCTGGTCATATTGATGGCCGACCGAACCAACCTCGGTCTATTCCGCATTCGGCCAGGCGTCAAAGGAGGGTTCGGTCGTAAAGCCTGGGCGTATGGAGCGCCATTTGTCCCAATGTCCTTGCTGAGTTGGGTCGCAAACCTCGGAGACCGCTATACGTTGGCTGCAATGCTTGGCCCAGGGGCCGCCGGACGCTATGTTGCGCCATTTTCCATCGCGAGTCGGGGAATGCTGCTTGCCAATTCCGCACTCTGCGATCTTTTTAGGCCTCTGCTGTTCGATGCCGAAAATCGCAGGGATAGGGTTGGCGCCGATAAGACATTCGTCGTCTGGATTGCTGCCAGCGTCGCGCTGAGTGCGGCCGGTGTTGCGATTGTCCACTTTGCAGGCGCATTGATCGCCGCCCTGCTCCTGGCACAGGGATATCGTGCCGGGGCGGTGGAAATCATGCTCTGGGTCTCGCTCGGATACGCAGTGTCCGGCGTCACTCAAATAATCGAAAGCCGGATGCTTTCCCTGGGTCACTCGGCTCGGTTGTTGTTTCCCATGGTCCTTGGGGCTATTGCCAATGTGACTTTCAGCATCTTTTTGATTCGTCGCAATGGAGTTATCGGGGCGGCTCAAGCGACTTGCGCGAGCTTTGTATTTCAAAACCTGGCTACCGCCGGGTTCTTGATTCAGGCTTTGCGGCGACGCCGGTCGAATGATTCCGAGGAGATCGCAGTTGACACGCGAAAAATATCATAAGTCAATCATCAATGCGGCAGCGGGGCTGTTCGGCGCCCGGGTAATCAGCGCGGACTGGGGACCTCGTGGTGTTCGGGAGGTTCTGGGTCGGGTGAAATCCCGGGGATTTTTGCCGGCGATTATTTTCGATATTGGTGCATCCAACGGTCAATGGACCCGGGATTGCCGGCGAATCTTTACGAAGGCGCATTATGTTCTGGTGGAACCGTTGCCGAGCAATCGTGAAGCACTGCTGACGATGCAGCAATCGGATGATCGTGTGCGTGTGTATCTGGCAGTGGCGGGCGCGAGACCGGGAGTCGTGCAGCTCTATGACCACGGGGACCAGTCGAGTGTGCTATCGAGCGATGATTTTCCCGGCGCGCGGAGAGATGTCGAGGCAACGACGGTTGACTCGATATTTGCACTCCACGGCTCGCCTTCGCCTGTTCTCTTGAAGGCGGATGTCCAGGGCTACGAATTGGAGGTGCTGCGGGGTGCCGAGGAGTGTCTCAAGTGCGCTGAAGTGTTGATTCTCGAGGTGTCGTTCCGAAGAATATACAAGGACAGTGCGCTGGCGCATGAGATCATTTCATACGTGGCAGAGCGCGGGTTCCTCATCTACGAGATCTGCTCTTACATGCAACGGGCGTCGGACCGAGATCTGGTGCAGTCGGACCTCGTTTTTGTGCATGAGTCGTCGGCGCTCTTGGGCCGCCATGGATGGAAGTAGAAGCGTGAGCGCTTTCCTTGGCAACTTGAAATCAGCGCCACTGGCAGCAGCGGCGAATGCGATGTACAAGGCCTGGAAAGTGGAGCGCAATGCCGCGCTTATGAGCCGACACTATGCAGGGATTGCGCAAAAGCAGGGTCTTGTCGCACCTTCCGGCGTCCGGCTCGAAGAGGCTTTGCGGACTAGATTGGCGGATCGTCCACGCCGACTACAATGGCCAAAAGCAATGGGCGGACTTCACGTATTTCTCGTCTATCCACACCACAATTGGGAGGCCGTGCTGCCGGCGACCCTCGCTCCCTTTGGAGAAATTTCCCAATTCGAGTGGCGGTCCTTGGGATTCGACGAAGGAGCGCCGGACTGGGTACAGCGACGAGACCTCATGAATCAACAGCTTCTTCGAGCCTTTCACGCTGCGAATAAAGTACGACCAATCGATATTGTGGTTGGCTATGTTTCTGGCTATACGGTTGCGCCAGAGGTGCTGCTCGATATGGCGGCCCACGGCGCCGTCATCACGAACTTTTGCTTTGACGATAAAATTTACTGGCCGGGCGAGCTTCGAGGAGGCAGATATGCCAGCACCGCGTCCATCGCCAATGCGGTGGATTTGAACTTAACAAGTGACCCCGGCGCGGCGACCAGGTATTTCGCGCACGGCGGCCTTAGTATGTTTCACCCCGAGGCTGCTGATCCGACCTGGTACAAACC
This sequence comes from Steroidobacteraceae bacterium, assembly GCA_049510875.1. GTDB lineage: Bacteria > Pseudomonadota > Gammaproteobacteria > Steroidobacterales > Steroidobacteraceae > Bog-1198. Next base: position 672 of record JBEKYO010000038.1, on the reverse strand, counting down.
AATGTCAATGGCCTTCGAATATGACGTGTCTTTCGTGGGCGCAGCCTATGGTTGGCGCCCCAAACTCGTCGAGGGGCTGCGTCGGCGAGGCATCGAAGTCGCTTGCTTTGGCAAGGGGTGGCCCAATGGGGCCATAGGCAATGAAGACATGAACGGCTTGTATGCGAGAAGTCGAATCAATCTCGGCTGTGGAGGGATCGGCTACTCCCACAAGTTGTTATGCCTCAAGGGAAGAGATTTCGAAGTCCCCATGAGCGGAGCCGTGTACCTGACGCAGGATAATCCAGAGCTGTCGCTCGTTTTCGACGTCGGTGAAGAGATGCTCACCTACCGAAATATTGATGATTGCGCGCGAGTCATTCGGGCAACGTTGAATGACCCGCAGAGCGCGGCCCGGATACGTCAGGCCGCGCGAGCCAGATGTTTGAAAGATCATACGTATACCGCGCGCTGGACGGCCGTATTCCGCTCGCTTGGCGCGGTGGCGCGTGCTTCCAGTGACTAAGCTTACCGAAGCTGCGGTAAACGGACTGCACATTGGAGGCAAATGCTTGCGTGCGAACGGAATGTATCGGATTCATGAGCAATAGTCAGTGTACTTCATAGCCAATTTCGTGATGCGAGGTAATCTATCTGTCGCGCTACAGGAGCTACGCTGATTTCGTCCGATAA
>JBEKYO010000037.1:0-31727 GCA_049510875.1 Steroidobacteraceae bacterium | reverse complement strand
CGGCCTTCGACGCTGGATCATCGATAATCTGGCACGCGGCGCGCCGCGTGCCGCGATGATCGAACATTTGGTCGGCAGGAATTTCGAGCCGGACGTGGCGTGCGGCCTGGTTGACGCCTTCTGCAGCGCGCACATCGCGGGTCAACCTCTGCCTGAACAGAGCGTGCAGCTCAACTTGGAGGCGCCGCCCTATGTGCGTGAGCCCCCCCGCATCGCGTCCGGCCACATCATCTGCGCCGGCAATCGCGAGATCCGCGTCTTGCAGCGGCTGCAGATCCCCGTCCTCGCGACGCTGGAGCGCGTGCTCACCGACCAAGAGTGTGAGCGGCTGATCGGCATGGCACGCCCGCGGCTGCGGCAGTCCACCGTGGTCGACCCCCCGACGGGCGCCAACCGCGCCGTCGAGCGCCGCCACAGCAGCGGCATGTTCTTCCGCCTGCGGGAGAACCCGTTCATCGCAGAGATCGACGAGCGCCTGGCATCGATCATGAACAGCCCGGCGGAGCATAGCGAGGGGCTGCAGGTGCTGCACTACGGCCCCGGCGGGCACTACCTTCCGCATTTCGATTTCCTGGTTCCCTCCAATCCTGCGGCTTCGGAGTCCATTGCGCGCAGCGGCCAGCGAATCAGCACGCTCATCGTCTATCTGAACGACGTCATCGAGGGAGGAGAGACCGTGTTCCCCGCGGCAGGCCTGTCGGTGGTGCCGCGGCGGGGCAACGGCGTCTACTTCGAATACACCAACAGTCGCATGCAGGTGGACCTCAGCTCGGCGCACGGCGGGGCCACGGTCACCCGGGGCGAGAAGTGGATCGTGACGAAGTGGATGCGGTCCGGCAGATTCGTTCCGGCCGGCGAACCTTAAGAGCGCAGCGATCAATCCGGACGGCCAACATTGAAGGAAATTTCGGATGCTACGGCGATGCCGCGCAGAGACATTTCCTTGGCCCCGCGGGCTTTTTGAAATAAAGCCCTTCCTCGGCTCCCGCCCATCGTCCGTTTTCCTCGTTGAACAGCGTAGCGATCTGCTGGCGTGACCCACGGAGCTGCGCCTTCTGGTGACAGTAGCGGAGGATCGACGCACCTTTGAGGAACGCCCATGTTATGGAATCGTCATCGAGATGAAATCGTCTTGCGACGTCAATATGAAATCGTCATGACATCATCGATGGGATTGGCGCTGGGATTGGCGACTGCAGTGAATGACCACCTGCGGCTTGCGGCTTGCGGCCGTGGGCGGGGGTTGCGCCGCTTCGGGCGCCGATGGATACGCACAGACAATAATCGAAAGGATTCGCGGGATGAACAGTCGGCACATGATTCCGGCGATTGGTGCGGCCTTTGCCGGTAGTATGTGGGTGGCCGCGCCGGCACATGCTCAACAGGCGCTTGGCAACTACGCCGGCGACTTGATCGTCAGCTCCAGTACCTACACGGACACCGGATTCGGCGTGGGCACGGCGCTTCCTTATAATTCGTCGGGGACCGGCACCACATCCACCCTGTCCACGATTGCCGGCAGCGCCTTCTGCGCCAATGCCAACTGTTCGTCGAACGTATGGAATAACGATACCGCGGACGCCAATTTTGGCATCACCTCCGGGGTTTTCCTGCAAGACGTCAACACCTCGACGGGCAATGTCGACAACACGGTCAACGTCACCCAGCTGGCGCAGAATGCCGGCATCAATCTGGTCACGAGCTTCTCCTCGAAATCCGAGCTTGCCATCAACCTCTCGCCCGATGGCTCCTCGCTGACCTTCATGGGATACAACTCCACCATCGGTCAGTTCGACGTGTCGAATGCGAATACGCCGGGATCGATCGAGCCGGGCAATACCGATATTCAGACACCCACGTATCGCGCCGTCGGGCAGATCAACCTGTCGAACAATGCGCTCCAGGTTACGACCACGAACGCGTACAACGGCAACAACGGCCGCGCCGCGATCGCGACGGCCGGCGGCTATTACCTCGTGGGCAACGCGGGCAACGGCAGCGGCAGCGCGCAAACGACCTTGAACACGGGTGTTCAATACTTGACCGGCGCCACAACCAATGGGGGCTTGGGAACGAACACGCAGTTGGGTCAATACAGCATTACTCAGAACGGGTACGCGGCGGATAAAGTCCCCAAGGACAATAACTTTCGCGGTGAGACCGTGTACAACAATACGCTGTATGTGAGCAAGGGCAGCGGATCGAACGGCATCGACACGGTCTATCAGGTCGGCAATTCGGGTTCCCTGCCTTCGGGCTCCTCGAACGCGATCAGCGTGCTTCCCGGGTTCAACACCGGACTCGCGAAGACGGACACCGACGGCCCGCACCCGTTTGGGCTTTGGTTCGCGAATTCGACGACGCTGTACGTGGCCGACGAGGGCTCGGGCGCGTCCACGGATTTTGGCACGAGCCCCACCACGCAGGCAGGGGGGCTCGAGAAATACAGCTTGGTGAACGGGACATGGGATTTGGATTATGAGCTCAAAGGTTCATTGATCGGCAGCAGCTACACGGTCAATGGCAGCGGTGCGGTCTGCGGAGGTTTGAGTGCGTGCAGCTTGACCACGACGGCGGACGGTCTGCGCAACCTGACCGGGCAGGTCAACGCGAACGGCACCGTCACACTATACGCGGTGACCTCGACCGAGGGCAGCGTGCTTGGCGATGCGGGCGCAGACCCCAACCAAATCGTGTCGATTACCGACACGCTGGCCGATACGTCGGCCAGCCAGGTCACGGGCGAGAACTTCAACGTGCTCGATACCGCCGCGCTGGGCCAGGTGTATCGCGGCGTGGCGGTGGCGCCGGTGCCGATTCCCGCCACTGCGTGGCTCCTATTGGGCGGCCTCGGCGGACTTGGCGCGGCGGCGCGCCGCAAGCGATCCGTGGCGTGATTGGTTCGATGGCAATTCGCGGCGCCGAGAGGGCGCCGTCCGGGCATATGTTTGGTAATTCTCTCGCAAGGAAAATCTGTATGAACCAACTGAGCATGATGACCCTGAAAAGTGTGGCCCGGAGCATTGCGACTCGGACCGTTGTGATTCGGAGCGTTGTAACCCGGAACATCGCGACCCGGAGCGTAGCGACCTGCCTGGGAATCGCGTCGCTGGCCGTGATTTGCGGCAGCGTCGCCCATGCCCAGGTCATCACCGATTGGAATTTCGGCACAGTGGCGGTCACGGCTCCCGACAACACGCCGACCGCGACGACCGGTACGGGGTCTGCCTCGTCGCTGGGCATGACGAACAGCTACACCTACAGCACCAGTCCGCCCATCACCGGCAGCGTCACGTACGACGACATCACGAACGATACGGGCAATTTTGGCGCGGTGGGAAACAACGGCAACGGCGATGTGTGGCGCATTCGCGGCGAAGATACCAGCAGCATTGGGAATGGCTGGAACAACGCCGCCCCCGAATATTCGCAAGGCGCCCAATTCCTCGTGAGCACGGCGGGCTACTCCAATATCGGTTTGTCGTTCGAATGGGCGTCGACTACCCAGGGCATTGCGAACATGCAGGTGCAGTACACGACCAACGGGTCGACCTGGAGCAATGTGGGCTCGCTGCTCACGGCGACCATCGACTCCACCGCGGGCGGCGGCTACCAGATCGACACCCTCAATTTTGCGGCACTCGGCATCACGTCGGTCGCCAACGACGCGAATTTCGGCGTGCGGCTCGTGTCGGCCTACGATCCATCTCTGGCTGGCGGAACCGAGTATGCGTCGGCGACTTCGGTCCTCGCCGGCAGTCCGGTACAGTACAACAATAACTCGGGGAACTGGCGCTTCGCCGATGTGCAGATCGACGGCTCGCCGGTTCCGCTGCCTGCGTCGGCGTGGCTGATGGTGAGTGCGCTCGGCGGTCTCGGCAGCGTGACTCTGCGTCGCAGGAAGTCCGCAGGCTGACAGGCAGGCTGACAGCGGACCAAATCGCCCGGAGCGCCATGCCGACCTCCCGGTCAGCCATGGGGTGACGGCTCAATTCATGATCCTCCCGCGACGCTGGGGTATTTGTCTGCGTGGGCGCCGTAGGGGGCGGCGCGGTGAGGGAGCGGATGCAAGCTGACCGACACTGAATGGCCAGTGAGTGTTGGTTCGAAACGATGTCCGGCCTGGGCCGTCTTCGGTGTTTCTATTAGCGACCACCCCACACTTACCCGGAGACGACCATGATCAGCAACCGACAATTGACCACAATCCTGCTGCCCTGCGTGCTAGCCGCCCTGACCAGCGGTGCCGCGCGCGCCAGCCAGCCGCCCGATTCCGTGACCAGCGACGCCAGCGGCAACACCGCCATGGGACAGCTTGCGCTCTATAAGCTCGACAGCCCGAACTGCGCCTCCGGCATTGCGTGTTACAACACGGCCGCAGGCGCAGGGTCGCTCTACGACAACACCGCCGGCGAAGAGAACACCGCATTCGGGTTTCAGTCCCTCAACACCAACGGCACCGGCAGCAGCAATACCGCGAGTGGATACCGGGCGCTCGCTACCAATAGCGACGGCAGCAATAATTCGGCGTTTGGCACCCTGGCCCTGTATGGAAACACCACCGGCAGTGAGAATGCCGCCTTTGGCCAGCAGTCGCTCAATTTCAACACAGAGGGTGTCGGAAATACGGCGATCGGCCATTTCACGCTCGACAATAATTCGACAGGGTCGTACAACACGGCGCTAGGCTGGTACGCGGGCACGAATATCACCGGCGCCGACAATGTGGACATTGCCAACTTCGGCGAATCCTCGGACTACGGCGTGATCCGCATCGGCACGGCTGGCCAGCAGACCAGCACTTACATTTCTGGAATTTCGACATCGAAAATTACCGGCAATGCGGTGTATGTGACGGCCTCGGGACGCCTCGGCGTGCTCGCCTCTTCCGAGCGCTACAAGACCCGCATCAGTACCATGGGCGGCAAGACCGACAAGTTGCAGCTTCTACGACCGGTGACGTTCCACTTGAAATCCGAACCTAAGGGCGATGTTCAATACGGTCTGATCGCCGAAGAGGTGGTGAAGGTGTATCCGGAGCTGGTGATTCGCGACGACGCCGGCATTATCCAGGGCGTGCGCTACGACGAATTGGCGCCGATGCTGCTGAACGAGATGCAGAAGCAGCAGATCACCTTGAAAGCGCAAGGCGTGAAGCTGGCGGAAATCGAGGAATTGAGGCTTCAGATCGCTGAGCTCAAGCAGCAGACCCAGGTCATGCAGGCACAGCTGCGGAACTCACAGCATGAGAAGCAACTCCTCGCCCAGCGGTAATGCTGATCCATGAAGAGCCCTCGGCCCGGTGCCGGGGGCCTTTTTCCAACGGTCGACCCGGTAGCCGATAGTCGCGGCCGTCAACGGGATCAGTCGCGGCCGTCATCGGGATCAGTCGCGGCCGTCAACGGGATCACCGGTACCCGTTGCGCGGCCCGCCCTGCAAATGCGGCTACGGGACCCAAAAAGCCTCTGTCCAAGGTGTCAGCGGTTGGAAACGCTTCTCGCCGGGCTTACAGTAGGCGCTATTGGGCGCCGCAAGCGCAGTGCCCGGATGGACTGGCGGGAGATGCGTGCATGGCTGGCACTCATGAGCATGACATCGCCATTGACGGCGATTTGGGGGCCCCGGCTGAGACTCAGCGCATGGCGGCGGCGCTCATACCGCTCATGTATCAGGACCTCAGGCGCATTGCACGACGTGAGCGACTCAGGGTCCGTGCTGGGGCTACACTGCAGACGACGGCGCTGGTCCATGAGGCATATCTCAAGCTGGAACACCTCGCGTCGTTCAACGACGACGAGCATTTCCTGCGGGCCTGTGCGCTGGCGATGCGCCACATCCTGGTCAATCACGCCCGCGAGCGCATGGCGCGCAAACGCGGCGGCGGCGCGGCGAACATTCCCATCGATGAGGCGCCTGAAATCGGCAGTGCGCCCGACGAAGTCGTCGTCAAGATCAACGATGCCCTGTTGGAACTCGCCCAGCTGAGCCCGCGGTTGGCGCAAGTGGTCGAATGCCGCTTTTTTGCCGGCTACGACGATGCCGAGACTGCCCTTGCGCTGGGGCTCACTGACCGTACGGTGCGCCGGGACTGGGTCAAAGCCCGAGCCTGGTTGCGCCGCGAGCTCGGTACGGGCGTAGACGGCGCATTAGCAGACGACTGAGTGACCAGCCGCCCGCCATGGGACCGAGTCGAAGCAGCGCTCGACGAAATCTTGGCGCTGCCCGAATCCGACTGGCCCGAAGCCAGCGCGCGCATTGCCGGCGATGACCTTGAGCTGCTGGCGGAAATCAACTCGCTGCTCGCGTGCACGGGGGGGGAGGATCCCGTCCTCGATGGCGCGCTTACGGTGGCGAGCCCGGCCGCTCCGCGTCCCACGGGGCTTGCAGTCGGCACCCGCATCGGCGCTTACCGAATCGTCGAGCTCATCGGGCGGGGCGGCATGGGGGAGGTTTACCGCGCCGAACGCGCCGACGGTCAATATGAACAGGAAGTCGCCCTCAAGCTGATTCGCCAGGAATTGGCGGAACATCCGGAGCGCTTTCAAGCCGAACGGCAAATCCTGGCACAGCTCGAACATCCAGGAATCGCCCGCTTATTGGACGGGGGTGTGTCCGACGACGGGTTGCCCTACATGGCCATCGAGCTGGTGCGGGGGGTGTCGATCACCGAGTGGTGCAGTAGTCATCGCAGCGATCTGGCCGCGCGGCTGCGCCTATTCATGGCCGTCTGCGACGCCGTAGCCCATGCGCACGGCGCCCTCGTCGTGCACCGCGACATCAAACCGGGCAACGTGCTGGTGACCGATGCGGGGGACGTCAAGCTGCTCGATTTCGGCGTGGCGAAGCTGTTACTGGCGGCGCCGGGGGACGCCACGCGAAACGCGCCCATGACCCCGGCGTATTCGGCACCCGAACAACTCACGGGCGGCGCCATTACCACGGCCACCGATGTCTATGCGCTGGGGATTCTTCTGTTCGAGCTGCTGTGCGGGGAGCTGCCCTGGAAGGGCGACAGCATGCCGTTCGGGGTTGCGGTACGAAAGATTCTCAGCGAGACCGTACCGATGCCGAGCCGCAGGGCGCGCTTCATCAAAGACCCGCCGGTGCCCTGGAACGCATTGCGCGGGGATCTCGACGCGATCCTCGGCAAGGCGCTGCGCAAGGAGCCAGAGCACCGCTATGCCAACGTGATTGCCATGCGCGACGACGTGGCGCGGGTGCTGCGCCACGAACCGGTGGCCGCACGCGAGGGCGCGAGGCTCTACGTCATCGGGCGATTCGTACGCCGGCAGCGCCTGTTGGTGACGGTCGCGGGCATCCTGTTCGCCGGAATCGTGGCGGCCTTGATCGGTTTGACCTGGCAGGCCCGCGTGGCGCTGCGCGAGGCGCAGCGCGCCGAAGGCGAAGGCCGCAAGGCGACCGCCGTGAAGGACTTTCTGCTCGACATCTTCAAGCAGAGCAGCGCGCAAAATCCTGGCGGCGTGGAGGCGAGAAAACTCACGGCCGAACAGCTGCTCGATGTCGGCACCACCCGGATCAAGGCGCAACTGCGTAATCAGCCCGAGGTACGCGAAGAAATCGTGGATACGCTCGCGGAGCTCAACAATGATCTGGGCCTGACCGATCGGGCCAAGGTGTTGGCGAGCGACAATCTCGAGGAACTTCAATCGCGACTGGGCAGCCGGCCCAGTGCCGCGCTGGCTCGGCTGCAAGTGCGCCTGGCTACCACCCTCATTGACCGTGATGAGATCGGTGAGGCAAACCATCTGTTGCACCAGGCGCAAGACGGCTACGCAGCCGCAGGCGAATTCGATTCGGTGGACGCGGCAGCCGCCTATCTGCAGCTGGGTCGCGCTGCCTATAATGGCACGACCGCCGAGAAGATCGCGGGCGTTGATAATCTGCGCCGGGCGCTCGACATCTTGAAGCGCCGCGACCCGGCCAATCCGCTGCGCGGGGACGTGTTGAGCTACCTTGCTCGCTTTGCGACGCTGTATGAGGATGATGCCGGCGCCGAGCGCTGGCTCGAGGAATCGCTGGCCTTTCAAACTGCGCAAGGTGTAGAGCGCAATGCGTTTGCGATTGGCAACGCCTACTCCGCGCTCGGAGATTACCAATCCGTGCACCATCGCTACGACGATGCCGAGCGCAACCTGCGTCAGGGGATCACGTTACTGAGCCAAGCCGTCGGCCCGCAGCACCCCGTTGCGGCGGACGCGCGCGCCCGACTGGGAGAACTTCTCTTTTATATGGGCCATCGGCTGGATGCCGCCGCACTGCTGACAGACGCGCTGCAGGCTGAGCTATCGACGCCACTGGGCCTCGTCGATGCGACCGAGACCCGCAAGACGCTCAGCGACCTCGAATTCACGCGTGGGCGCTGGACGGTGGCCGAGCAGCTGTTGCGCGAGAACGTTCAATCAATGAAAGGTCTCCCGGACAAGGAACTACGCTTCGGCATCAGCGCCAGCCATCTCGCCCTGGTCCTCGCTGCGGAGGGCGACCTGCAAGAAGCGCGGGCGCTGCATGCCGCATCGCTCGACGTGGTGGCCCGGTACATCGGAACGAAATCCCGCGCCTACGCCCGGGCGCTCGGGCGGGGCGGGGAATTGGCGATCGCGGAGCGCAAACCGGAAGCGGCGGCCGCCATTTTCGACCAAGTGCTGAAGGATTGGGTGCCCGCCAGTGGGCAGTTGCCGGACGAATATACCCAGGCGGTGTTGGGCCTTGCGACGGCGGACCTCGACTTGGGGCGTGTTGAGTCAGCGCGACAGCACGCCGCAGGGCTCCTGCAGGACATCGCGAATTCGTCGAACCCCGGCCAATTCGTGGAACAGGAGGCGCAGTCGCGGCGTCTACTCGGCGTCGCGCTGTTGCGCTCCGGAGGTGCCGCAGATGCCGAGGCGCAGCTGCGTCGGGCCGTGGTGCTGCGCCAATCGCTCGACGATGCGGATAGTCCCTGGCTTGCACAGGCGCGCATCGATCTGGCGCGGTGTCTCATCGCCCAGCGCAAAACCGCCGAGGCGCGAACTCTCCTCAACTTGGCCGCCGCCGCGCAACGTCACCAGCCCAAACTGCGCGACTCCTTCCGCCGCGATCTCACGCAGGCCAGCGCCTTGCTGCGTAAATCGGTCTGAGCGAAGCCAAGCTTCCGCCGATACCTTGCACATGTGGCTCTCGTGTCCGGATTGGCCGGGCAGCCGGGTTCTATTGACTGTCCGACACACAATCAACCCGGAGTCTCACATGAACACCTTTTATAACACCCGATCACAGATCATCATCGCGGTCCTTGGCGGCCTCAGCGCAGTCGCACCGATGTGCAGCGGTGCTGCGGACATCAATTCCACCACGACCCTAAGCCGGAAAGTAAGCGTCGCGGGACTGAATTTGAACACGACGGAGGGAGCCCGCGAGGCCTACGCTCGCGTGAAGAGTGCGGCCCGCAGCTTGTGCAGCGACGCGGACCCCTCTCACTGGGCGCCGAGCTGGGTATATCGCGAGTGCATCGAGACTGCATTGGCGCACGCGCTACGCAATGCCAACCGTCAGCTGATGACCCAGGCGTTCGTCGCGGACTACGGCGCGGTGGCCGCTGAGAAGTCCGGACTCGATCTGGGCACGCATGTCGCGAAGCAGTGAGGTACGCGGGCCGGGATCCCGGATCTTAGGGGTCTTCGGTCCGCCTCGCCCGGTCCGATGACTATCTCGCGGCGTCCCCGGCGTGGTTACGGGTCACCGCCAAACGAATTCACAATGGACGGCTCGCCTGATACAGCACGTCCCGCCGTACCACCCGCCCGCCGGCGACACGGCTAAGACGTTTCCGCGGATACGTCCAGCAGTGCAGTGCAAGAAAATTCAAAAGCTTGGGATGCCCGGTCGCCCCGCGAATAATTTTGTGCGGCGATGTCCGGTCTGGCGCGCTTTCGGTGTTCTTATTACTGACTACCCCCTCCCCACTCCCACATTTACCCGGAGACACCCATGACTTGCATCAAACAACTGACCAAGAGCGTGCTTTTCTGCGCCCTAGCCGCATTCATTACCGATGCTGCCCATGCCGCCGAACCGAACTACTGTATCGCGGTGGGCGGCGGCTTCGGCAGTGGCGGCACGAGTTTCATCGGGCGCGGCTTTGCGGTGCCCGCGGAGGGCAACTGCGTACCGTGGGCGGGCTTCACGAAGACCGCTACCACCGTCATCTTGACGACGACCGGTACGGGGTGCCTTTCCACCAACGGCAAAGTGCTGACGATCAGCGTCATCAGCACCGACCCGTCGTTTCTCACGCTCGGCTCGGATTACATCACGTTGTGTCCGGCAGGCGTCACCGGCTGCCCGCTTGGCGAGGGCACGGACCAGGGTGCCTTCGCTGGAACCGCAGAGCCGGAGACCTGCACGACCAAATTGTTGAACCTCCCGGCGACGCACGATTAACCGGTAGGCACCCGCGCCGCCACGGAGCCGGCTGGCGCGGGTGCTATTAGCGGGCACGTTTCCGCGGAGACGTCTTCACCTAGAGGTGCTTTTCACGCGTTCAGATCGGCGCGAGCGTGGCAAGCGCGCGCACGACGTCGTCCCGCGCGACGTAGCGCTCGCGAAACTGCGGCGGCCAGCGCGCCGGCCGGCCGCTCGACAGCTCGATGCAGGCATATTCGATCTCGGCGCGGGCCAGGGTCGCCGCCTGCGCGTCGCGCCGCACCTGGAAGCGCCTGCGGATACGCAATTTGCCGTCGGCCGGCAGGAGCCAGGTGGCAACGCGGATGCCGTCGCCCAGCAGGGCGGGGCGCAGGTACGCGATCACGCTGCGCAGTACCGCCATGCCTCGATCGAGCTGCAGACAGGCCTCGATGGGCAGACCGAGCGCCGCCGAATGGTCCCAGGCGGCGCGGTCGAACCAGGTCATGAAGACTGCATTGTTGACGTGATCGTAGGCGTCGATGTCGGCCGCGGCGACGGCGAGCGACGCAACGTAAGGCGCCGGCAGGTCCCAGTCCAGAACTACTCCGCCGCCACCGGCGGCGCGCCGCCGGCCGCGGGCCGCCGTACCAGAAAGCACAGCGGAATCAGCGCCACGCACAACCAGCCGGACAAATAGAACAGATCGAGCGACGACAGCAAATAGCTTTGCCCCACGAGGCTCACGGTCATTGCGCCCGCGGCGCTCTGGTCATTCAGCCCCAACTGATGCAGTTGCGCGAGCGATTGTTGATAGGCGGGCGCATACACGCTGATGGTATCCGCAAGATGCGTCTGGTGCAGCGCTTCGCGCCGGTCCCAGAACGTGGTGGTGAGCGAGGTGGCGAAGCTGCCGGCGGTGATGCGCAGGAAATTCGACAGCCCCGAGGCCGCCGGTATCTTGTGCGGCGGGAGGCCGTCGAAGATCACCGCGAGCATGGCGACGAAGAACAGGCCCATGGCGAAGCCTTGCACCAGCTGCGGCAGCATGAACGCGAAGAAGCTCGCATCGGCGGTGAGCCCGGCGCGCAGGAAATAGGACGCCGCGTACAGGGCGAAGGAGGTGGCCGCCAGCGCGCGCGGATCGAAGCGGCGCATCAGGCTCCCGATCATGAGCGAGGTGAGCACGGCCGTCACGCCGCTCGGCGCGGAGACCAGGCCGGCCCAGGTGGCGGTGTAGCCCACGAAACTCTGCAGCCACAGCGGCATCAGCACGATGTTGCCGAAGAACACGGCATAGCCCAGGCACAGGGCGACGGTGCCGAGCGTGAAGCTGCGCGACTTGAACAGGCTCAAATCCACGATGGGATGCCGGTCGGTCAACTCCCAGATCAGCCAGGCGGCAAAGGCGACGACGGTGACGATGAGCAGGGCCACGATGAGGGGCGAGTGGAACCAGTCGAGATCCTTGCCCTTGTCGAGCATGATCTGCAGCGCGCCCACCCACAGGAACAGCAGCAGCAGCCCGACCCGATCGATGGGCAGTTTGCGGGTGGGCGTCTCCTGCGATTTGAGATTCTTCCAGCACAGCAGCGCGCAGAACACTCCCACCGGCACATTGATGAGGAAAATCCACGGCCACACATAGTTGTCCGAGATGTAGCCGCCGAGCAGGGGGCCTGCGATGGGCGCGATCAAGGTGGTGAGCGACCAGATGGCAAGCGCCGCCGGGCGTTTGCCCGGTCCGAACACATTGATGAGCAGCGCCTGGCTGCCGGGAATCATGGGGCCCGAGACCGCGCCCTGCAGCACTCGAAACGCAATCAGGGACGGCAGGCTCCAGGCCAGGCCGCAGAGCAGGGAGGCCACCGTGAACAGCGCGACCGATACGACGAAGGTGCGCACCACGCCGAAGCGCTGCATGAGCCAGCCGGTGAGCGGCACCGACACGCCATTTGCCACGGCAAACGAGGTGATCACCCAGGTGCCCTGATCCGTGCTCACGCCCAGATTGCCGGCGATGGTCGGGATCGACACGTTCGCAATGGAGGTGTCGAGCACCTGCATGAACGTACCCAGGGCGAGCGCCAGGGCGGTCACGGCCTTGCGGCTCCCGACCAGAGTCGGGCCCGCCGCGATGGCGGCGCTTGCGCTCACGAGCCGGCGGCCACCATGGGCCCAGCGCTGCCGGACACCGGTGCCCGCCTGCGGCTGAGGCGCGCCGGTTCATGGGCCTGCGGGCCCGCGTTCTCCCCGATGATGGCCGCGATGCGCGCGTCCACCGCGGGATCGACGCCCGCACTCAGCTGCGTGGGCTGCGGCACATTGCGCACCGCCATGGTCATCAGAGGGCCCGAGGTGTCGTGCAGATCCACGCGCACGGCGGTGGAGAGCCCTACGCGCAGCGGATGGGCCTTGAGTTCATCGGGGTTCAGAAGAATGCGCACGGGCACGCGCTGCACGATCTTGATCCAGTTGCCCGAGGCGTTTTGCGCCGGCAACAGCGCGAAGGCATTGCCGCTGCCCGCGGCGATGCCCACCAGATGTCCGTGGTAGGTCACGTGGCGCCCATAGAGGTCGGTCTGCACGGTCACGGGCTGGCCGGCGCGCATGCGCTCGAGCTGCCCTTCCTTGAAGTTGGCGTCCACCCACACATCATCGAGCGGCACCACCGCGAGCAGCGGCGTCCCCGCGGCCACGCGCTGTCCCACCTGCACCGCGCGTTTGGCAACCACGCCGCTCACCGGCGCGGTGAGTTCGGTGCGGTGCACGGCCAACGCCGCGTTGCGCACCGCCGCCGCGGCGGTCAGCACCTGCGGATGATCCGCAATGGTGGTGCCGTCGATCTGCGCAATGGTCTGGCTCAATTGCTGGCGGGCGGCGGCGACGTTGGCGCGCGTCGTGGTGACGGCATCGCGCGCGTGCGACAGCTCTTCGGCGGAAATCGCGCCGTCGGCCAGCAGCCCGCCGCGCCGCTTCAAGTCATCGTCCGCGGTGCGTTCGGCCTGTTCCCGCTGGTCGATCTGCGCGTGCAATTCCTTGCCCTGCGCGAACAGGCCGCGCACCTGGCGCACGGCGCGGGCGAGGTCCGCTTCCGCGTTGGCGAGGGCAATCGCGGCATCGGCGGGGTCGAGCTCCAGCAGGGGCTGGCCGGTTTGCACGGGCTGCGTGTCATCCACGTGCACGGCGATGACGGTGCCCGGTACTTCGCTGGTCACCTGGACCACGTCGCCGTTGACGTAGGCATCGTCGGTGGACTCGTAGTAGCGGCCGTCGAAAAACCAGTAGCCCAAGTAGCCGACGCTGCACAGCGCGACCAGGGCGCCCAATCCGGCCAGCGCCACGCGGCGCGGGCGGGAGGCAGGAGCGGCACCAGGCGCGGCGGCGGCCGACGATGAAGTCTCGGACGGCGAGTGCGCGGATGGTGCAGCTGCCGGCGGTGAAGTCGTGGACGATGCAGTCGCGGTCGGGGCAGTTGCTGTGGGTGATGTCACTGATGGTTGTTGCGTGTTCATGGCTTGATCTGCGTGAGGTTTCGAGAAGAAGTGTCGGACAGGCGTGCGGCGGCGGGTCCGCCGGACGCATGGGGATCGAAGCTGCCGCCCACCGCGAGCAGCAGCGTCACCCTCGAGGCGGCTTGGCCGGTGAGAATATCGACCATGGTCTGGCGTGCGGTGAGGACCTGCGTCTCGGCGTTGAGCACGGTGAGGTAGCTCGCGAGACCGGCGCGATAGCGTTCCTCGGCCAACTTGTAGGCGGCCTCATTGGCCTCGAGCGTTTGCTGCTGGTCGAGCCGCTCGCGCGCGAGGGCGTCCAAGCGGGTGATCTGGTCGGCCGTCTGCTGCACGGCGCGCAGCACGGTGTCGTTGTAGCCCGCGATGGCGGCGTCGAGCTCGGCCTCGCTGCCGCGATATTGCGCGCGCAGCCGGCCTCCGTCGAACAGCGGCAGCGAGATGAAAGGACCGGCCCCGTATCCCCGCGCGCTCCACTGCACTAGATTATTCAGGCCAAAGGCGCCGACGCCCGCCAGCGCGCGCAGACTCACTTGCGGATAAAACGCGGCTTTGGCGGCGAGGCGTCCGGCGTCGGCGGCATCCACGGTGAGGCGCGCCGACAGCACGTCGGGCCGGCGTGCGAGCAGGTTGATGGGCAGCGCGGCCGGCACGGGCAGCGCGGCGTCGACCGTGAGCGCGGGCCGGCGGATCGAGGCGTAGGCGTCGGCTCCCTGTCCGGTGAGCGTGGCGAGCTGGTGCACGGCGAGATCCGCGTCGGCCTGGGCTTGGGCGCGCGCGACGCGTGCCTGCGGCAACTGGCCTTCGGCTTGCCGCAGCTCGAGCTGCGTGTCGAGCCCGGCGGCGACACGGCGGCGCGTGATGTTGACGATGTTCTGGCGCTGCGCCTCGGAGCGTTCGGCAATGTCGGCGAGCGCGTAGTCGCGGTAGAGCTCGATGTAGGCTTGGGTGATGGCGCCCGCGAGCATGAGCCGGGCATCGTCCTCATCCATCCGGGCGGACTGGGTGAGGGCCTGGGCGCGATGCAGGGCATCGGCTTGACGGCCCCAGAAATCGACGTCCCAGCCCAAACTGGCGCCGGCCTGGCCCATCCAGAAACTGTGTCCGGCGAGCGGCGGCGGCACGAGGTAATTCTCCGGCGCGCGCTGGTACAGCGCACTGGCATCGAGGGTGGCGCTCGGCAGCAACCCGGCGTGCGCGGCTTGCGCCTCCGCGAGTGCCTGGCCCACTCGCGCTTGCGCCTGGGCGAGGGTGGGGCTGTTGCCGTTCCCCAAGCGAATCAGCCGATCGAGCTGCGGATCGCCAAAGGAATCCCACCAGCCGTCGGCGGCCGGTTCCACGGCCACGCCGCTGAGTCCCACGCCGTCGGCGGCCAGCGGCCGCGGATGCTCGGCGTCCTTCGGCGGCAGGACGCACCCCGCAAGCAAGATGGCGCTGAGCACGAACCAGGCTTTGAGCTGCATGTCAGGCATCCCTGGCGAGCGCCGCGTCCGCTTCGACGCCCGCGGCGGGCTCGACTCCCGGTTGCAGCTTGGCATTGAGCTTGACCAGCAGGCGCAGGAACTCCTGCACCTCGGCGCTCGAGAAGTCTTCGAGCGCCAGATTCAATTTGTCGACGACCAGCGCCACCAGTCCCTCGATGGTGTCCCGGCCCTTCGCGGTGAGCTGCAAATCCACCTTGCGCCGGTCGCGGTCGCGGCGCACGCGCTCCAACAGACCGCGCTCGGCGAGTTGGTCGATGACGCGCGTGAGCGCGCCGCTGTCGTGGCGAAACTGGGCGCAGATGTCCTTCGGGTTGACCGCGATGCCGTCCCGCAGCCAGGCGAGAATGACGTATTGGACGAAGCTGAATCCGTGCGCCTCGAGCAGGGGCTCCAACGCATCCAACATCAAGGAATGCCCGCGCTTGATGAGATACCCGATGCTGTTCTGGGCTTTGTACGTGGATACGTGATAATGCTGCTTGGACATTTAATGCCTCGGCAAAGACTGCTCAGGCAGCTATTATCCGGAAAAATAACCGGCTGTCAACTGCCGTCGGGGACGTGGGGGCCGGGGCCGGGGCCGGGGCCGGGGCCGCCGGGCGGGGGCTGCGGCCGGCGGTTGCCACGTGCGAGGGCGCCCGGTGGCAGGGTGGCCTCGTGGTGGCATCGTCCGAGGGGAGTGGTCATAGTGCGGCTGCCATGCTGAAGACCATAGCCACCATTTGCGGCGCCCTCGCGATCGGGCCGGTGCTTGCCGTGTTGACGTCGGTGGCGGGGTGCTTCGGGCAGCATCCGCTGTTTGGGGACATGTGCGGCAATAACGAGCCGATCACCTTGCTGCTCTGCGTCGTGTTTTGGTTCGCTGTGGTCGCGCTTGCGGTTTTTCTAGGCCGGCGGCGGCTCGCCAATCAAGCCATCAGCGCTCCCGGCATTCGGCCAAGCCGCCGGGTCAAATCACCCGGCGATTCGAGCCGACGATGACGCCTGGCCGCTGGTCCGTAATCACCGACCCCCTGCAGGGTAAGACTTCGCTCTCCAAGGTGGTGTGGCTCTACGGGCTGTTGGGTTCTCTTCTCTATGGAGCGATCGAGTTGTTTTTGGACCCTGGCAACGAGTTGATGATGCGCATCTACAGTCTTGGCGGCCTGGCCTTCAGCGTCTACGTGGCCGTCGCGACCTATCGCTGCGCGGATAATTGCCGGTCGAAGTTTTGGGGCCGGATGGCGCGGCTATCGGCCGTCGCTTCGATTCTCCTGTTGCCGGTGGTGGCCTACTTGGAATTCACGGGGGCGCTCTCCCTGGCGCTGCTGGGAGAGCAATGAGCGCACACTATGCGGGCAAAGTATGCGGGCAAAGTATGCGGGCAAAGCACGCGGGCAAATTACGCGGGCAAAGTATGCCGCGCCCTCGTCACTCGGGTGAGATGAGCGCCAGGGTCCAGTCCACGACAGCGCGCAGCATGTCGGCCTGAACCTCTGCATCGGTGCGGCCGCTGCGCACCGGCACATGAAAGGAATGATCCGCGTCGGGCAGCACCTTCAGGGTCGCGCGTTGGCCGAGCCGCTCGACGAGCGCGTGGATCAGGGTTGATTCGGCGAACTCGTCGCGGGCGCCCTGCAGGAACAGCATGGGGATTCGTACCTGCAGCAGGTGCTCGGCGCGCGAGTCCGAGGGCTGCTTCGGAGCGTGCAGCGGAAATCCCAGGAACACCAAACCGCGAATGTCCTCGAGCGCCTGCGCGGCCTGTGCCTGCGAGGTCATGCGGCCGCCGAAGGATTTGCCGCCGGCAATCAGCGGCAGCGTGGGGACCCGCCGGCGGGCCGCGGCGACCGCCGCGCGCACCGTGGCGTGACAGCGCGCGGGGGAGTCGGGGCGCTTCGCGTGTTGCTCCATGTACGGGAACTGGTAGCGCAGGGAGGCGATCCCGAGGGCGGCAAGGCCGCTCGCCACACTCTCCATGAACGGGTGACGCATTCCCGCGCCGGCGCCATGCGCGAGCACATAGCAGGCATCGGGCCGCGGCGGACACAGCAGGAGTCCGGAGACGCGGGTGGTGTCGTCGACGTCGATGGGCACCGGTTCTGAGGCGGCTTCGTCCACGCTGGCAGTGCGCCCGGAGCGCGCCATTCCGCTACGCGCGCCGCTTGCCGGCGCGAATGCGCGTGGCGCGCACAATGGCGGCGGCGAGCGCGCGCGCGCCGGCGGCGTAATCCTTCCAGGCATCGGCAGCGGCGAGCAGGCGCGGCACCGTTCGCACGCTAAATGTGTGGGGATCGAGGCCCGCCTTGACCTCGCGCCAGGCGAGCGGCATGGACACGGGCGCTCCCGCGCGAGCTCGTGGCGACAGCACGGCGACCGCCGTGGCGGTGCGATCGTTGCGCAGATAATCGAGGAAGATGCGCCCGGTGCGCCGCTGCTTCGACATGCTGTCGAGATACTTCGACGGACTATCGTCGGCCATTTGCGCACAAATGAGGTGGGCGAAATTCTTGGCGATCGGCCAGGTCACGGCATCCTTGCCGACGGTGAGCGGCGTGACGACGTGCAGACCCTTGCCGCCGGTCGTTTTGCAGAAAGCGACCAGACCCACCGCCTTCAATCGATCGCGTATTTCGTGCGCGGCCGCGATCACCGCCGCGAATTTCACATCCGGCGCCGGATCGAGATCAAACACCAGGCGGCCGGCGATCTCGGGGTCGTTGGGCGCGCAGTTCCACGGGTGCAATTCCAGCGCGCCGAGTTGCGCGACGGCGGCGAGCGCATCGATCCGGTCGATCTCAACGTACGCGGCGCGGTCGCCCCGCACCTTGACGGTGTCGAGCAGCTTGGACATCCCCGCCATGGCGTGACGCTGAAAGAATTGCTGGCCGCCAATCCCATCGGGCGCGCGCAGCAGCGAGCAGGGGCGCCCGGCCAGGTGCGGCAGCATCCACTCGCCCACGGATTCGTAGTAGCGCGCTAACTCGAGCTTGGTGACCGGCCGGTCATCGCCGGCGTCGGGCCACAGCGCCTTGTCGGGTTTTGAAATCGACACGCCCAAGACGGTGGCGCCCGCCGAGGCCGGCGCGGCCTTGGGGTTGGGTTTTGTGTTGGGTTTGGCGTTGGGTTTGTGGTTGGGTTTGTGGTTGGGTTTGGTGTTGGGTTTGGTGTTGGGTTTGGTGTTGGGTTTGGTGTTGGGTTTGGTGTTGGGTTTGGTGTTGGTGTTGGGGTCGCGGCGCGGCGTCTCGGCGACGACCTGGCTCGCCTCCTTGTCCTCGCGCAATCCTTTGAATGCCGCTTCGCGGATCATTCCCGAGCCGGTCCAGCCGGCGAATTCGATCTCGGCGACGAGCGTGGGCTCGAGCCAGCGCACGTTGCGCTCCTTGCGCGGCGCGTTCTTGCCGGCAAACGGGCTGGTCTTGCGCGTCAAGCGGGTGAGGCGCGGCAACAGCGCCTCCGCCACCGGGCGCCCGAAGCCGGTGCCGACGCGCCCGACATAGACCAACCGGCCGTCCCGGTGAACGCCGGCGAGCAGCGAGCGCAGCGTCCCGTCATCCGTGGTCCAGCCGCCGAGGATCACCTCCTGTCCGGCGCGGCATTTGGCTTTGGTCCAGCTCCCGGAGCGGCCCGAGCGGTAGGGCGCGTCGAGTCTTTTCGAGACGATGCCCTCGAGTCCCAATTCGCGCGCGGAGGACAGCACGACCTCGGCGTTCGACTCGAGATGGGTGACGTAGCGGAGCTTGCTGCCGGCATCCGCGGCCGTCAGCAGCGTCTTGAGCCGGGCCTTGCGCTCGGCCAGCGGCAGCGTGCGCAGGTCCTCGCGCCCTTCGAACAGCAGATCGAAGGCGAAGTACACGAGGTCCGCGGTTTTCTGCGCCGACAGCGCGGCCTGCAGCCCGGCGAAGCTCGGCAGGCCGTCTTGATCGAGCGCGGCGATTTCGCCGTCGATCAGGCAGTCGGGCAGTGCGCGGGCCGCCCGGGCGATGGCGGCGAAGCGCTCGGTCCAATCGAGACCGGTCCGGGTGCGAATCACGGCGCGGCCGACCTCAACCCGAAGCTGCGCGCGATAGCCGTCGAATTTGACTTCGTGCGCCCAGCCGGGCTGGCGCGACGGCTGCTGGACCAGTGTGCAGAGCTGCGGGTCGACGAATTGCGGCACCCGCTGAACGGTCGGCGGCTTGCGCGCGCGGGGCGCGGCGTCGGTGCGTGCGCGCTTGGCCGGCGCAGCCGGTACGGCGGGCACGGCTGGTGCGAGCATGAAGGGTTTGGGCCGCTTGCCGGTGCCCGCGGCGATTTGCCGCAGCGTTCGACCCGAGGCGACCGAGCGGTCCTCGGCGAGCAATGCGTCGGCGTCGCCCGGGCGCGCGCCGGCATCGCGGTGCTTGATCAACAGCCACTGGGGGCGCTTCGCTGCGTATCGGGCGCCGCGCATGCGCACCAGCACCCAGCTGCCGTGCAGGCGGCGGCCTTCCAGCGTGAACTTGAGATCGCCGCTCGCGAAGGCATCGTCCGGCGATTTGCCGCCTTCCGGATCCCAGAAGCCTCGATCCCAGAGCTGCACCGTGCCGCCGCCGTACTCGCCCTTCGGAATCGTGCCCTCAAAATCCCCGTAATCGAGCGGGTGATCTTCGACTTCGATCGCCAAGCGCTTGTCCGCCGGGTCGAGCGACGGTCCGCGGGCGACGGCCCAGGACTTGAACACGCCGTGCCATTCCAGCCGCAGGTCGTAGTGCAGCTGCCGTGCGTCGTGCTTCTGGACGACGAACCGTAAACGCGCCGAGGGGGCGACCCGCTGTTGACCGCTGGGCTCGGCGGTCTTCGAGAAGTCGCGCTTGGTCCGATAGGGGCTGAGCGAGGGCTTCGTCACCGTCAGGTCCCTTGCCGATCGATCATGCGCCGGTACGCCAGCAAGTGGCGCAACGAGGCCTGGGCATCGCGCGCCCGTTCGTAGAGCCGCGCCAGATTGAAATGCGCATCGGCCAGTTCGGGATCCAGGGCGAGGGCGTCCCGATAGGCCGCGATGGCGGCGGGTTCACGCCCCAGGTCCTCGAGCAGCACCGCGAGATTGAACATCAGCAGCGGTTCGCCCGTGGCGGCGGCGCGGTAGACCTGCTCGGCGTCGGCGAGGCGGCCGGCGAGGTGCAACAGCCTGCCCAAGTTGATCCGCGCTTCGAGGTGAGCCGGCTCGGCGGCGAGGCACGCCTGGTAGGCCTCGCGCGCCGCCTGCGGGTCTGAGTCTTCGAGCGCATACGCTCGGGTGAAATGTTCCTCCGCCGTGGTGTCGGGGAGCGCGGCGGCGTCCTGCCGAGCGATCACGTGCAGCCGGCCCTTATCCTCGATAATCTCGAGCGCGAGCGCGTACTGGCCGGAATCCGACTCGCGCAGGGTTTGTCCCTCGCGAATGGCGATCCGATTGCCGAGTGCGGTGAGCGACACCCGATTGAGCGCGGATCCGGCGGGCAGCGCGGAACGCAGTTCTTGCAGGGTTCGATTGATCCGCTGCGACGGGATGTGGGCGGCCCGCAGCGCGCTCGCCGTGCGCAACACCACCAGGTCGTGAAACGAGTAGTGCAGGCGCCCGGCGCGCCGCACCGGCTGGATGTTGCCGGCGCGCGCTAACGCGCGAACCGTGGATGCCGGCAATCCAAACAGCCGCTCGAGATCCTTCGCGTCGTAGGCATGCATCTCATCGTCGAGCGGTTTTGCGCGAGGTCCCGTGAGCCGCGGCGCGTTTGGGCGCCTTGCGCTCCTTGAGATCCGCGCCCTTCGAGCCGCGCGCATCGATGCTCGCCCGCAATGCCTCCATCAAATCGATGACATTGGCGCCGCGGGCGCCGGCCGGAGCTTCGGCGAGGGAGATCTCCTTGCCTTCGACTTTCTTTTGAATCGCCGCTTCCACCCGCGCCTTGTGCTCATCGGCGTACTCGTTGGGATCGAAGCGCTTTGTCGCCAGCTGATCGATGAGCTGCTGCGCGAGCTTCAATTCGGGCTCCGACACGGGCGCCGCCTCCAGCCCCAAGTCCGCGAGGTCGCGAACTTCGGCTTTGAAATGCAGCTGGTGCATGGCCAGACCCTCGCCGATGGGCCGGATGATGACGATGTGCTCCTTGCCGCGCGAGATCCAGCGCCCCACCGCACACTGATGCATCTTGCGCAGCGCGGTGGCAAGCAAGGTGTAGGGCTTCGCACCGCCCTTGTCCGGCGCCAAATAATAAGTGCCGTCGAAATACACGGGGTCCACCGATTCGAGCGGGACGAACTGGCCGATGTCGATCGCGTGACTGGTGGTGTCCTCGAGGGCCTTCAATTCCTCGGGGCTGAACATCACGTATTGGTCCTTGGCGAATTCATAGCCCTTGACCATTTCAGAGCGCTCCACCGGCTTGCCGTCGTTGACGGCGATGTACTGCTGCTTGACCCGCGAGCCGTCCTTTTGCCGCAGCAGATTGAAGGAGAGGCGCTCCGAGGAGACGGTGGCCGAGTACAGTTTGACGGGAATGGCGACCAGGCCAAAGGAGATGGTCAGCGATGCAATCGATCGAGCCTGCGTAGCCATGGTGTCGACTCCCCAAAATCAACGATGCGGTTACCCCCAGACTCTCCTAGCCTAGAAACAATGCGGGCCCGTTTCAAGTGAAAATCCCTCCATTTTCGCCGCTTTTACCGCGGCCGCCGCGATCGACGCCCGCGCCGGGCCCGCTCGCCCGGCGTTTTCGCCTCCCGGCGCGGCCGGACCCGCGACCCCGGAGCGAAATCTGCGCGGCGCCGCTCTGGTAAGGTCAGGCGTCGCGCGCCGGCAATCCATGTGCGCCGGCAATCCATGTAAGATGCCCGGCACCAGCCGGGAGGCCGATCCCTTGTTGACCGCAATTCTTGCCCTGCTCTCCGTCGCCGGGGCATGGGTGGCATGGCGCCGCAATCCGAGCTACTCGTCCGGATCGACCTTGCGGATGCTGCTGGTCACGGCGCTGTCGATCACCGCGCTGGTCCTCTTCATCGCGCTTGCCGCCAACTTCGCGGTGCATAGTTCCACCGCGGTCGCGATGACCACGATGTTCGCGGCGGTCGTCGTGGGCGCGCTGGCCATGATCTTCATCATTCAGCGCGTGTCGACCCCCAAAGCGGCGGCGTTGACCACGGCGCTGCCGCCCTCCGCCAAGCTGCTGCACGTGCATCGGCGGAAGGTGTACCGGGGGGCCAAGTTCTTCGCCATCCTACTGGCGGCCTGCGGGCTGCTGGCCGCCGTGATTCCCGGCAGCCTTGCGGTCATTCCGCTGACGCTGGGCGGCCTCGCGCTGCTGCTCGCCGTGATCCTGCTGCCGGTGATGTACGTCAACGCCCGCGCCCGCG
Source organism: Steroidobacteraceae bacterium (assembly GCA_049510875.1). GTDB lineage: Bacteria > Pseudomonadota > Gammaproteobacteria > Steroidobacterales > Steroidobacteraceae > Bog-1198. The sequence goes on along the minus strand of JBEKYO010000037.1, from coordinate 9,000 downwards.
ATCGGGCGCTGACCGCGCTCGAACTCGATCCATGGCTGCACTGGCAATACCCACAGGCGGAGTGGCAGCAGTGGATCGAGGTTCAGAGCGCGCGCGCGCAGGCGGTGCCGCCCACCTTCGTGCCGAAGCGCGACTGGCGCAAATTGGCGTGGCCGTTCGGGATCATCGCCGTGGGCGTGTTCGGTTTTGCGCCGGGGTCGCTGCTGTTCAAGGGGCTGTATGTGGGCGGCTGTTGTGGCGCGATCGCCGGGCTAGTGATGCTGAGCCGGCGCAGCGAGCGCTACGCCGCCGCGACGCTGCGCGCCAAGCTGCGCGACGTCGTCCCGGAGGTCTACTTCGGTCACGACGGGCTGTACTGCGACGGCGTGTTCACCACGTGGCTCGGCCTCGACATCTATTTGCAAACGGCGTCGATCGATCAGCGGGCGCCCCGCAGTGCGCTGTTTCGCTTCGAGAAGGTCGTCGTGAATCCCTACGGGGGCAACCAATTCGTCCAGGTGCTCCAAGGCGTGCTGATTCCCGCCGCCGCAGAGGGCGATCTTGCGCGCCTGCAGCGCTTGCTCGCCGAGCGCTGCCCCAAGGCGCAGATCGCGCTTGCCTAGCTATCGATGCCGCGTATCGCTGCTCAGCACCGAGGTGACGTGGACGCTGTCCGATAGCGCCCTCGAGTCGATCGCGGGGACCGGTCTGCGGTTCCTCGAGATCGCCTCGGTTCGCCTGGATGGTATTCCAGGCCTCGGCATCGGGCGGGGCCGCGCCGACCCGTTCACCGCAGAACGCTGCGTGATAACCGGCGGTCGCTGGGCAACGATTGCGACTACTTCGGAACCAGTTCGGTCCAACTCTGGCTGACCGGATAGACCTGGCCGTTCGGGTCCAGAGCATGGTCGTTCGTCTGGATGAGCGTGCTGCCATCCGAGGACAACCACTGGTGGTTGTACTGATTGCTGGCCTCGATCGTCTGCCCGGTGGCGGGATTCTTGAAATCCTGGCGGTTGAGCGAGTCGAGCACCTGGGCGTGGGCCGATTGGTCGATTGCGTTTTGGCGCGCGCGGTCGCTCGCCATGGCCGCGTTGGTGCTCGCCCGCATGTTGTCCCGGAAGGCCTGGCCGTTGGCCATGAGCTGCGCGTTCTGCTCGCGGAAATGCTGCTGATTGGCCTGAAACTGCTGGTTGTTCTGCGCCTCGAACTGCTGGAATGCAGCCATGGTGTCCTGCGCGAGGCGGGTCTGCCACGCAGGATTGGGATGCACGCTCTTCAGCAGATCCTTGACGGCCGGCTGCGCCAACACGCCGTCGAGCTCGCCCTGGGGAGCGCGCACGATGCCGGTGCCGCGGCTCGCGCAGGTGCGGCGAACCGCGGCGGCCCGCTTCAGCATCGGCATGGCGGGCACCGGCGTGTCAGAGCACGACACCACGGCGGTGATCATCTCCTCGACCGGGCGGCCGTCGCGCGTATATTGGACGCGCACGCGGGCGCCATCGAGGGTTTGATTCTGTATCTTGAGGTTCGGCATGGCGGCGCTTTGTTCGCGCTGTGCCTTGAGCTGCGCCGCGAGCGCGGCCTGGCCCTCGGGCGGCAGCGGCAGGACGGACACGATCTTCCCGTTGGGATGCAGATTCGGCACCACGATGTTCACCAGGAAGGCGGCCGGGGTGTTGATGTCGATTCCGGGGCAGTGCTGGTCCGCCATGTACTTCTGCTGGTCGGGACTGGTCGACCAACTCCAGGTGACGCCCGGCAGCGCGACCAGCGCGGTGACGCCGTCCTGTCCCAGCGCGGTATAGGCGATGTTCGCGCCGGCGCTGTGGCAGCCGGCGGGGCGCACCACCGAGCCGGCAAACTTCCAGCCCGCGGGAATATCCATCGTCAGCGCGGTCATGCCGAACTTCGGATCGGGCACCTGTTCGGTCTGCGAGCCGGACCACGAGGCTTTGGCCGCGCTCGTGCCGCAGCAGGCGAGCAGGGCGCCCGCCGCCCCGAGCGAGCACCAGATCCGTGTCTTGAGCCGGGGCATCGATTTCACGGCGGAACCTCCGGGGTGAGCGCGCAGCGCCGCATGACGAAATCCCGAAACAAGAGTATTTCGATCATGTAAGTACGGTCATGTAGGCACGGTCATGTTTCCCGGGGCCGCCGCCGGGCGGCCGGTCAACCTACGCCGTGTGCCAGCCGCTTGCGCGCGGCGGATGCCGGGCGGGCGCTTCGATTCGCGTCGGCCGCCCGGCGCAGCGGACGCCGCGCGGGACTCTTGACCACCGGTTCACGCAGCCCGAGTTCGTCCTGCAGGCTGCGGCTGTCCAGGATGGCGGACGTCGAAGCCCGCACCTGAGTCAACAGCCTGTGAATCGGGCAGCTGCGTTCGCTCGGACAATCGCTGCAGCGTCGATATTGCGTCTTGCTCACGCAGGACAGCAGCGCCACCGGGCCGTCGATCAGGCGGATGACCTGGCCGAAGAAAATCCTCGACGGCGGCTTCGCCAGCAGGTAACCGCCCTCGCGGCCGCGCCGGCTTTGCACCATGCCGCCGCGCTTGAGGTCGAGCAGAATCAAGGCGAGAAACTTGTGCGGGATGCGCTGCCGTCGCGCGATCGCGCTTATCATCAGCGGCGAACCGGTACCGGCTTCAGCGAGGGCAAGCAGGGCTTTCAGGGCGTAACGGGCGCGTTGCGATAACACCGGCTGGATTATAGGGGATCGGAGGCGCGTTAGCCTACCGCCATTGCAAAACTTTGCGCCGCTGCACCGTGGATGCGCGGCGCATCCGCTCCGCGCCGGCCGCAGCGCCCCGAATGTTCGCGCAATCTTGGCCCCGGCCTGCATTGGCTCGCTCGCGCAAAGTCGATTATGTCCAATACCTAATTTGTGCTTTCGAGCGTTCGCGCGGCAAAATGCCGTCATGCGACGGTGTGTGGTTCGTACGTGCGATGCTGATGAGTCCTAAAACCTCGCCGCGGACTGCGGCGTTTGCGAAGGCGCTGCGCTCTTTCGAGACCGGCGGCTTCACCTACGACGACGTGCTCACGGAACTCAAGCGACTACTGGCGAGCGGCGCATCGCCAACGGAACTCAAGGAAATTCTGCGGCGCCGGGAATTCATCGAACCACTGCCGGATTACGCGCACGTTGAGATCGTCAGCCTGCTCAACGGCGCGAGATCCCGGCAGGCCGGCGCCTCGGCAGCCGCCGGCGCGGCAGCGGCTGCAGCACCTGCGCCACCGGCTTCGGCTGCGCCACCGGCATCGGCTGCGCCACCGGCTTCGGCTGCGCCACCGGCATCGGCTGCGACGCCTGCGGTTGCGGCATCTATAGCGGCTGCGGCATCTGCCGCCGCCGTCAAGCGAGCAAACCCGGATTCGGCGGCCGCCGCGCCTGCAGCGGCTGCGGAACCTGCGGCTCCTGCGGCCACTACGGAATCTCTGGCGACTGCCGCGCCTGCATCGCCCGCGGCGCCTGCGCTTCCTGCATCGGCCGCGCCGTCTGCAGCGACTGAGGTACCCGCGGCTCCTGCGGCCACTACGGAATCTCTGGCGACTGCCGCGCCTGCATCGCCTGCGGCGCCTGCGGCGCCTGCGGCGGCCGCGCCGTCTGCAGCGACTGAGGTACCCGCGGCTCCTGCGGCCACTACGGAATCTCTGGCGACTGCCGCACCTGCATCGCCTGCGGCGGCCGCGGCACCTGCGCCACCGGCATCAGCCGCGCCAGCAGCATCGGCTGCGGAACCTGCGCTTCCTGCATCAGCCGCGGCGTCTGCAGCGACTGTAACACCTGCATCGGCGCCTCCGCCGGTTCCGGCACCTTTGGCAGCTGCGGCACCTGTCGCTGCTGCCGCCCCGATCCGGCGAGCAAGCCCGGATGCGGCGGCCGGGCCACCTGCATCGGCCGCGGCGACTGTGGCGACTGGGGCGACTGCGCCACCTGCATCGGCCGCGGCGCCTGCGGCGATTGCGGCATACATAGCGGCTGCGGCATCCGCCGCCGCGGCCAAGCGAGCGAGCGCGGATTCAGCGGCAGTGCCCACGATGACGCGGGGCGCGGCCGCCGTGCGGACCGAATACCTTGTCACCGCACCTCTGCCAGCGGTGACAGCAATCCTTTCCGCCGCACCGGCCGAGGAGCTACGCACCGTTCCGGTTCCCTCGCCGCCGCCCATGCGACGCGCCAGCGCCTTCGCTGCCGCGCCGGGTCCGTCCCGGGCACCGCCGCAACCGCCGGCCTTCGAGCCGGCGGCGGACCCGGTGGCTAGCGTCGATGAGCCCGTCTCACCGGCAGAAACTGCCGCCCTGGATACGGTCGCGAGCGGAGATGATCTGGCGGGACGCCGCCGGTTGCTGGAGGCGATTGCCGAAGTCGGCAGGAACCGCGTGAGCCTGCCCAAGACGTCGCGCGCGCCGGTGCGCGCGGTCGCGTTCATCGCGGCCGCGGCGCTGCTCGGTACGGTGGCCTGGTTCTGGGTCCAGCGCGCCCCGGTGCCGCCGGCAGCGCCGGCAACCCCACCCGCCGTGGTCCCCGGGGCCGGCACCCAGATACGCGACTGTCCGACCTGTCCAACCATGACCGTGCTGCCGACGGGTCGCTTCCGACAGGGATCGGCGCGCACCGGGAGCGGCGCTTCGTCGTTCGCGAGGCCGCAACATTGGGTGACCATCGGCCGGCCGCTCGCGATGTCGACGAACCCCGTCACGGTGAAGGAGTTCAGTGAATTCGTCGCGGCGACGGGGCGGGACATGCAAGGGTGCGAGACCTACGACGGGCATTGGAAGCTCCGGCCCGCGAACAGTTGGAAAGACCCGGGATTCGCCCAGACCGGAACGCACCCGGTCACGTGTGCGTCATGGAATGACGCCGACGCCTATGCGCGGTGGCTATCGGCTAAAACCGGCCATCAATACCGATTGCCGAGTGCCGCGGAATGGGAATATGCCGCGCGCGCCGGCGGCGACGCGGCGCAGCCTTGGAATCCGAATGGATCGGATGCGTGCGCCTACGCGAACGTCGCCGATATCAGCGCGGGGCACCGGTATCCGGGGTGGCTGGTATTCGGCTGCGCAGACGGCTACGTCTACACCTCGCCCGTCGGATCCTTCAAACCGAACGCGTTCGGTCTCACCGACATGCTGGGCAATGTCTTTCAATGGACGCAGGATTGCTGGCACGCGGATTATGCCGGCGCTCCGCAGGACGGATCGGCGCGGGCGGACGGCGATTGCTCGCAGCGCGAGCTGCGCGGCGGCTCGTGGTTCAGCGTTCCGGCCTTCGTCCGGGCTGACTATCGCAATCACTTCGCGGCGGATTACCGCACCAGCAGCGCCGGAATCCGGCTGATCAGGGAGATTCAACCATGACATGGCGGATCCGGCAGGGCTGGTTTCTGGGGTTGGCGGTGCTGTGCGCGTCCACGGCGGCGTGGCCGCGCGACACGGCATGGCTGTCCGCCCGCTGCACCAGGTACGCAGATCTCGACGCCTGCGCCGATGTGGTTCGTTGGCGCCCGAGCGATCCGCCGCTGCTCGCCGCATTCGGGAATGCGCTGATGCGCGCGCATCGTCCGGCGGACGCTCTGCGGCAATATCGCCGCGCCGCCGCGCTTGCTCCGAATATGCCCGGCATCGGCGCGAAAATTCGTGTGGCCGAAGCAAGATTGCGGTCCCGGCGACCCCTGCTCGACGCTCGACGGAACGCGCCGCCCGCGCCCCGCGCGCCTGCACCCGTGGTCCGTGTGCCCGCAATCGCACCCGCGCCCGCACCGGTGGTCCGCGCGCCCGCATCCGCGCCTGTGGTCAGCGCGCCCGTAGCCTTGCCCGCACCCGCGCCCGCACCGGTGGTCCGTGCGCCCGTAGCTGCGCCTGCGCCCGCGCCGACTTCGGTGGTCAGCGCGCCCGTAGCCCGTGCGCCCGTATCCGCGCCGACTTCAGTGCTCAGCGCGCCCGTGCAGCCGTCGGTGGTTGCCGCCGCCGATCAGGACGCGGGCACGCGCTATTCGAATACCGCGCCCGAGGCGCAATCCCACTGAGGCGCTCGTTCAAAAGGGCTCGGCCTTGAGCTCACTCCCGATCCGCACGAACAGGGCGTTGAGCCAGCGCGTGAACGCGAGCATGGCCGGACTCGGCCGTTGTTGGCGGCTGCGCAGCAGGTAATAACCGCCGCGCGACTTGATCTTGGTCGAAAACGGCGACACCAGCTGGCCGGCCGCGAGCGCGCCGGCGCAGGTGATTTCATCGCCCATCATGATGCCTTGTCCGGCGATCGCCGCGGTCAGCACGAGCATCATGTCGGAAAAGCAAATGCCCGGGCGGCGCTGCGGAAAATCGACGCCGTTCGCCGCCAGCCATTGCCGCCAATCGTCCCATTGCTGCAGATGCAGCAGCGGGAAGCGCAGCACGTCCTGCGGCTGACCGAGGCCGCCCAGCGTGTTCTGCAGCGCCGGGCTGCACATGGGCAGGAAATCGACGTCGTACAGGTGCTGTACGGTATGTTTGGGCCAATTTCCCTCGCCGAACGCGATGAACAGATCCACGTCCCGGTCGGCCGCCTCGTCGAGTTCGCGGCTGGTGACGATCTGCAGGCGCAGGTTCGGGTACTCCGCATGAAACGAGGCGATGTGGTTGCACAACCACATGGAGGCGAAGCCCGCGGTGCTGGAAACGCGAAGACTGCCTTCGATGGGTTTGCTGCTGCCCTCCTCGTGGGCGTCGGCCAGCAGGATCAGGGAGCGTTGCACGTCGCGCGCGTAGCGCCGTCCGCGCGGCGTCAATGCGATTCCCTTGCCGCTGCGACTCGCCACTTCAAAGCCGAGAATCGTCTCGAGCATCGCGAGCCGGTGACTGACGGCGCTGCGGGTGAGGCCAAGCTCCGCCGCCGCCTCCCACACGGTTCCCAGGCGCGCGAACGCCTCGAGGGCCTTCAGGGCCTGCATGGGCGGGATGCGCGATTTCGTGGGGTGAGAAATATTCACCTCAAAATAACAAATATTGCACGCCTGCCCGCGCTCGGTCCAATCATACTCAATTTAATCAAGTGCTCGCGGGTTTCCAACAAGCAGGGGCGGCGGAGATCTTCATGTCAGTAGAAAACACCGCCGGCGCGTCCGGCACATTCACGCTCCAGCGGCGCAGGGCCGGCGGGGGCACCCGGGCGCTCGCCGACTGGGGATTTCGCAATGAAACCGACCGGTTGACCGATGTGCTCCTGGGGCCTGCGGATCACCTGCGGCACATGGCGACGAGTTCCTTGTCGCGCAAGACATTGCGCGAACACCCGGCCGACATCGAGGTCGCGCTGGCGCAGCATCGGGAACTGCAGAGCGCCTATGCGCATTTCGGCGTGCGCGTGCATTGGCACCAGCCCGAACCGGAACTGCCCATGCTGGTGTATGCGCGCGATTCGAGCGTGATGACCCCGTACGGCGTGATCATCACGGCGATGACGAACTGGTGGCGCCGGGGCGAAAATTATGCGGCGATCCGCACCTACGAGCGGCTCGGAATTCCGATCTACGACATGGTGACGGCCGGCACGTTCGAAGGCGGGGATTTCAACGTGATCGAGGAGGGCTGCGTGCTGATCGGCTGCGGCGCGGGGCGCACCCAGGAGGAGGGCGCGCGCCAGGTGGAGAGCTGGATGAAGAGCGAAGGCTGGGAGACCCGCCTCGCGTTCTTCGACGAATACTACGTGCACATCGACTTGATGGTCGTGCCCATCGCCCCGCGACTCACCGCCGTGTGCCTCGCCTGCACCGAGCCCGCGCTGGTCGCGTGGCTGCAAGCGAAGGGCCACACGATCATCGACGTACCGTTCCAGGATACGATCAATCTGGGCTGCAACTTCATGTCGCTCGGCGGCGATCGCGTCATCGTGCCCAAGTCGAGCCGCTCGCTGATCGGGCAGCTGCGCGCCCATGGGTTCGAAGTCGCGGAGGTCGACATGAGCGAGATTTCCAAGACCGGCGGCGGCATTCATTGCATGGCGCAGGCGCTGCGCCGCGAGGCCACCTGAGGCGCGGCGGGCCCTACAACGGCGCAGCCCGCGCGTGCGGGCGCAGACTGACCGCTCAACCGCTCAACCGCTCAACCGCTCAACTGCTCAGATGCGTTTTAGCACCACGATGGGAATCTGGCGGTCGGTCTTCGCTTGGTACTGCGTGTAGGGCGCGTAGATCTCCACCATCTTGGGCCACAGTGCCGCCCGCTCTTCGCGATCCGCGGTGTGCGCGTGCGCCGCGAATTTCTCGGCCTTGACCTGCACCTTGACCTCGGGGTCGGCCTGCAGGTTCAAGTACCAGGACGGATGGGTCGGTGCGCCGCCCTTGGAGGCAACCACCACGAAGTCCGCACCGGACCGGCCGAAAATCAACGGCAGGGTCAGCACTCGTCCGGATTTGCGGCCGATGGTGGTCAGCAACAGCGTGGGTACCAGCCCGGTGCCGCCGCCGAGGCTGGCGTCCCAGAGGTATCCGTCCGCCCCGTCGGTGGCGAGATAGCGCGTGACGTGGTCCTTGATCCAAGCGGGCAGTTCGGGGGTCTCGGTCGGTTCAGCCATGGCGTCCTCCACAGGGTTTTGGTGCGCGACGTGGGCCCAACGATACGCCCGCGATCCGCATTATGCGACCGCCGCCGCAGCCAGCGTGTCACCCCTCGGTCATGCCGCGCGCCGCGCGCCTTGCACCCGCTCCCTCGGCCTGCCCCCGCGGCTTACGCGGATTGCTCAGACAGGCGCCTCGGTCGCGCCGAGCGCGTCGGCCGCTTGCAGCACGGCGTTGGCGAGCCGCACCCGATCCTCGGTCTGGGTCATGAGCGTCGGTGCGCTGAAGAAGGTGACGCCGGGCAGCGCTTGCGGGATTGGATCCGCGGCGTCGATGACGAATCCATCGATGAGCCCCAGGTAGCGCCGCGCCACGGCCGCGCCGCTCACGTCCGCGCCGAGTTCGGCCAGCATTTTGCCGGCGGGGCCCTTGATGGCCCTGCCGCCGATGATGGGCGTCACGGCAATCACCGGGGCGTC
>JBEKYO010000036.1:0-31751 GCA_049510875.1 Steroidobacteraceae bacterium | reverse complement strand
TTCAGCACATCGTCGAATTTGAGCCGGATGCCCGTCGGGCCCGCAAGCCCGCGCAGCGCCTCCGCGTCCTCGAGGTTGACCAGAGCCAGCACGCTGTCGTGTTCCTGCAGTCCCACCTCGAAAATTCCCGAGACGTAGAATTCGCGCAGCACCGGCACGACCGAACCGGCGGCGCCCCCCGCCTGCCCGCTTCCGGGAGTCATGACGGTCACCGTATCCCCCACCCCCACCTCGAGCTGATAGGCCAGCATGCGGCCGAGCACGATCCGGTTCTTCCCAGGCTTAAGATCGGCGAGCTTGCCCTCGCGCATCGACTCGGCGATCGTGGAGACCTGCCCCTCCATGTCCGGATCGATGCCCCGCACGATGGCGCCGCTCATGGCGTGCTGACGGCTGAGCATCGCATCGGTGTCGAGAAAAGGCGCCGCGCCCACCAAGCCGGGCGCCCCGCTGAGCTCCTGAACGACGCGGCGCCAGTCTTGGATGGGCGCTCCGCCGGCGTTGAGGCTTGCATGGGCAGACATGCTGAGCAACCGGTCCCGAAGCTCGCTGCCGAGACCGTTCATCACCGACAGGACGACGATCAAGATCGCCACGCCCAGCGCCACGCCGAGCAGCGACACCCAGGTGATGAAAGACACGAAAAAACTGTGCTCGCGGGCCAGCGAATAACGTAGGCCCACGAAGATGGGAACGGGCTGAAACATGCGCGGCGATTAAACCACACTACGCGCTTGCCCGACGCAACGGCCGGACCGTGCCGCCGGCGGCGCAAACCCCGCCCGGCGCCCGAACCTTGGCGCAAAAAAATCAATGTAATCAAAACGTTAAATTGGTCAACTATTGCCAATTGCGGCCGATGTTATAATTTGGCTGTCAAAACGCATTTGTATGCTAACCAAAAGAGGTGTGCCATGGACCATCGAAACCTGCTGGTTGCCGCAGTTCTCGCGGCGGGACTGACGGGATTGGCCGGCATCGCCCAGCCCGTCTGGGCCGAAACCATTGCGACGGACAGCGGCATCGCTGTCAAGGAGTCCGACGTTGCCACTCCAGCTCGGGGTATGACCATGGACCAGGTCGCGAGCAAATTCGGCGCTCCCGTCAACAAGATCCCGGCCGTCGGCAAGCCCCCGATCTCGCGGTGGGAATATCCCGGCTTCGTGGTCTATTTCGAACACGAGCATGTGATTCACAGCGTGGTTGCGAATTCCTGAGACGAATCGCGTAACATCCGGTTCTGTTTGAACCCAGGCCCACCGCAACTCATGGTTGCGGCGGGCGTTTTTTGTCTTTGACTCCCTCATATCAATGCCCTTAGTCGATCCTGGTCTGCCGACGGCCGATTCTCCCCGCATCAAGTGGGGCAAGCTGTATGGCGCCGCGGCGGCGCTGGCCATCGCGGAGGCCGCGGCAAAGGCGGCCGGCCCGCTCATCGTGATTACCCACAACTCGCGCGGCGCCGAGTCGTTGAGCGACGAGATCGCCTTCTTCGCGGGCGCCGGATTTCCGGTAAGGGTCTTTCCGGACCTGGAGACCTTGCCGTACGACGGCTTCTCGGCGCACCCGGATATCACCTCGGCGCGGCTCGCGACGTTGGCCGAGTTGCCGCGCGCGCGCAAAGGCGTCTGTCTGGTGGCGGTCGATACCCTCTTGCAGCGGCTGGCGCCGCGCAGCTACGTCGAGGCCCATTCCCTGAAGGTGCATGTTGGCGAGACGCTCGACCTCGATGCGCTGCGCTCGCGGCTCACCATGGCCGGCTACGCCGCCGTGACCCAAGTGGTCGCGCACGGCGAGTTTGCGGTGCGCGGTTCGCTGCTCGACGTGTTTCCCATGGGTTCGGACAGTCCCTACCGCATCGACCTGCTCGATCGCGACATCGAGACCATCCGTCATTTCGATCCCGACACGCAGCGCTCGGGCGACAAATTGGAGCGGATCCAGTTGCTGCCTGCGCGTGAAACTCCGCTCAACCCGGATGCGGTGCGCGAATTTCGGCGGCGCTATCGCTTGCGCTTCCCCGGCGATCTGACGGAACAGATCGTGTACCGCGACGTCAGCGCGGGTCGGGCGCCCGGAGGGCTGGAGTTTTTTCTGCCCTTGTTTTTCGACCGGACCTCGCATTTGTTCGAGTACCTGCCGCCGAACAGCGTGCTCATCGACATGAACGAAGCGATCGCGTCGGCAGACGGCCTGTGGCACGACATCGGCTTGCGCCATGAACAATTGCGCCACGATCGTCATCGCCCCATCCTGGATCCCGCCGAGCTCTATCTGCCGCCTGCCGATTTGCGCGCCGAGTGCGCGGCATGGCCGCAGGTGGAGTTGCGCAGCTTCGAATGGCCGCCTGAAACCGCCGGGCGCGTGCAGAATTTCGCCAGCACGGCGCCCGCCGTGGTGCGCGTCGACCCTCGGGCCGAACAGCCGGCGGCCGAGCTCGAGGCGTATCTTGCGTCGGGCCACCCGCGCATCCTGCTCGCGGCGGAATCGGCCGGACGCCGCGAGCTGCTGCTCGACTTGCTGCGCGCGCGCGGCATTCAAGCGAAGGTCTTCGACAGTTTCGCGGGTTTCATCGCGGGCGACCAGAGGCTCGGCGTCACCGTGTCCGCCGCGGTTTCGGGCCTGCGGCTGGAAACCCCGCCGCTGGAGATTCTCACCGAATCGCAGTTGTTCGGCGACCGCGCGCGCCAGGAGCGTCGCCGGCGCCGTGCCGAGCGGGACCCGGCGAAGATACTGAAGGAGCTGTCGGACCTGCGCATCGGCGCGCCCGTGGTCCACGAATCCTACGGCGTGGGGCGCTATGTCGGATTGCAGACCATGGACGTCGCCGGCTACACCGGCGAATTCCTCGTGCTCGACTACGCCGACGGCGACAAGCTCTATGTGCCGGTTCAGGCGCTGCACTTGGTGTCGCGCTACACCGGCGCGCCGGCGGAGACCGCGCCGCTGCACAAGCTCGGCGGCGAACAATGGCAAAAGGCGCGCCGTAGGGCGGCCCAGCGCATCCGCGACGTGGCCGCCGAGCTGTTGGATCTCTACTCCCGGCGGGCGGCGCGCGAGGGCACGAGAATGATGGCCGGCGAGGCCGAGTACCGCGCCTTCCAGGCCGGGTTTCGCTTCGAGGAGACCGCCGACCAGGCCGCGGCCATCGAGCAGGTGTTGAGCGACTTGAAGTCGGACAAGCCGATGGACCGGGTGATTTGCGGCGACGTCGGTTTCGGCAAGACGGAAGTCGCGCTGCGTGCCGCCTTCGTCGCGGTGCAGGCCGGCAAACAAGTGGCCGTCCTGGTGCCGACCACGCTGCTCGCCCAGCAGCATTTCACGACGTTTACCGATCGATTCGCCGACTGGCCGGTGCGCGTCGAGAGCCTGTCCCGGTTCCGCACCAACAAGGAAGCCGAAGGCGTGATCGCCGGAGTGGCGGCCGGTACGGTCGACATCGTGATCGCCACCCACCGCCTGCTTCAAGGCAAGGTGCGCTTCAAGGACCTGGGCCTGGTGGTGATCGACGAGGAACACCGCTTCGGCGTGCGCGACAAGGAAAAGCTCAAGGCGCTGCGCGCCGAAGTCGATGTGCTCACGCTCACGGCCACGCCGATACCGCGCACGCTGAACATGGCGATGGGCGGCCTGCGCGATTTGTCGCTCATCACCACCCCGCCGGCGGAACGCCTGGCCGTGAAGACCTTCGTCCTCGAATGGAACGAAACGGTGGTGCGCGAGGCGGCCATGCGCGAAATTCGGCGCGGCGGCCAGATCTACTACGTCCACAACAGCGTCGAGACCATCGAAAAGACCGCTCAAGCGGTCCGCGAGCTCGTGCCCGAAGCGAATGTGGCGGTGGGCCACGGGCAGATGCGCGAACGGGAATTGGAGCAGCTCATGCTCGACTTCTATCATCGCCGCTTCAACGTATTGGTCTGCACCACCATCATCGAAAGCGGCATCGACGTGCCTACGGCCAACACCATCGTCATCGATCGCGCCGATCGATTCGGGCTGGCGCAGATCCACCAATTGCGCGGCCGCGTAGGCCGATCGCACCACAGGGCCTATGCCTATCTCATCACGCCGCCGCGCAAGGCGATGACCGCGGATGCGGTCAAGCGCTTGGAAGCGCTGGAGTCCCTGGAGGAACTCGGCGCCGGCTTCACTCTCGCCACGCACGACCTGGAGATCCGCGGAGCCGGCGAATTGTTGGGAGACGAGCAGAGCGGCCAGATTCAGGAAATAGGCTACAACCTGTACATGGAACTGTTGGAGCGCGCGGTCGCCGCCCTCAAGACGGGTAAACAGGCCGATCTTGAAAAGCCGACGGACGCAGGGCCCGAGGTGGAACTGCACCTGCCGGCCCTGATCCCCGAGGACTACGTGCCGGACGTGCATCTGCGCCTGGTGCTGTACAAGCGCATTGCCGGCACGCAAACCCGGGAGGACCTCGACGAGTTGAAGGCCGAAATGATCGATCGGTTCGGGCCGATGCCGCCGTACGCGCAGTCGCTGTTCCGGTCGGCGCAGATCAAGCTGCGCGCCGGGGAACTGGGCATCCGCAAAATCGACGCCGGTGCGACCAGCGGCTACATGATCTTCGAGGAACAGAACAAGGTCGACGCGAAACGCGTGCTGAAACTGGTGCAGGGCAAGCCCAAAGACTATCGTCTCGACGGCCCTCTCAAGCTGCGCTTCTCCCACGACGCGCGCACCGAAGAGAACCTCTTCACGCGCATCGAATTGCTGGTCGAGCTGCTGGCCTAGGAGCTCCTGGCGCAAGCCGCCCGCGGTGCTATTGAATCGGGCCCAGAAAATCCGTCTTCCCTATTTCTATGCCGTTCTGACGCAGCAGCGCGTACACCATGCTTGAGTGGAAATAGAAATTCGGCAGGACGAAATCCGTGAGATAGGCGAGCGCGGTGAACTTCAGCGAGCCGCTGGGAAACTTGATTTCGATGGTGCGGGCATCGGCGCCGTTGACTTGGTCCGCGTTCACCGTCTTCAGAAAATCCAGCGTCTTTGCGATGCGCTGCTTGAGCTCATCCAGAGTGCTTTCCGTGTCCTCGTGCTTGGGCACGTCGACGCCCGCCAGGCGTGCGGCCGCGCCCTTGGCCGTGTCGCAGGCGATCTGCACCTGGCGGGTCAGCGGATGCATGTCGGGAAACAGCCGCATCTGCGCGAGCACGCCGGAGTCGTATTTCTTGGCCGCGGCATGCGCGGCGGCCTTGTCCAGGATTGCGGCGAGGTTCGTCAAGCCTCGGCTCAACACCGGAATCGATATATCGTAGATGGAAATCGGCATCGAACTTCTCCTCACCGCCACATCGGTCGGGCCGACACTGTAGCGAATGCCGCCGCCGATGAGTAATTATTTCATCGCCGGTACCGCTTGCTACAATGAACGCAACATCGGGGAGAGTTGCAAATGTTGCCGTTCTCGGAAGCCTGCGAGCGCAATAAGGGGCCCATCCTGGAGGTCTTGCGCAGGTATTTCGCCGACCGCTCGCTGGTGCTCGAAATCGGCAGCGGAACCGGCCAACACGCCGTGCATTTTGCGGCACAGCTTGCACACCTGACGTGGCACCCCACCGAGCGTCTGAGCTGCCTTGAGGACCTTGCAGCGCGCATTCAGGCCGAAGGCGGCCCTAACCTGCGGCCGCCCACCGTGCTCGACGTCCGGCAGCCCGTCTGGCCGTTGAGCCGTGTCGATGCGGTGTTCACCGCCAACACGCTGCACATCATGTCCTGGGCCGAGGTGACCGCCATGTTTCAAGGCATCGGAGCCACGCTCGCGCCGAGCGGCGCGCTCTGCGTCTACGGCCCGTTTCTCCACGAGGCACGGCACACCTCGCCCAGTAATCTCGAATTCGACCGGATGCTGCGCGAGCGCGACCCGCACTCGGGCCTGCGTGAAATTCATTCGGTGACGGCGCTCGCGGCCGGCTTCGGCCTCACCTTCGCCGCCGATCACGACCTGCCGGCGCACAATCGGCTGCTGGTCTTCTTCAAGGAGCCGGCATGAGCGATTTTCCCTGCACCGCAGCGCCTGGTCCTTCCAAATCGAGGTTCGGCCCGGGTTGAACGTTTCTAGCCGTGGCTGGGCGGCGAGCGCACCGGACGGTCCCGGGCGCTCGCCGCGCGATTACCGATTGCCGGGCCGCGGTCAATTGGCGACGACGATCCCGTTGTGGACCGCAGTGACTCCGTCGGTGTCCTTCGCAATCATCGCCGCCAGGTCGCTCGCGTCCTTGCTGGGGGCCTTGCCGCTGAGCCACACGACGCCTTGATCGTCGGTGTCCACCTTGATGTTGGTCAGCGTGGCCATGTGCTTCGCAGCGAGCTTCGATTTGACCTTCGCCGTGATCACCGAATCCTTCACGTACGCACCCGGATGGGATGTATCGGAGTCGGCCTTGTAGTCATCGGCGATGGCCACCGGCAGATAGAACGCGGCGGCGATGGCGCCGGCCAATATGAGTTTATTCATGGGGATTCTCCTTTGGTTGACGGTTCGGTTACGAGGCTTGCCGCGGGGTGAAGCGGAACTTCTCGCCGGCGACGGAGGCTTGGCCCATCAGCCCGCCCTTCGGAATCGCGAACACAGCCATGCCCTTGTAATATTCACCACGCTCGACGGCGTCCTTCATTCCGCCGCTCACCCCGGATCCCGAGCCCTCGGTGCTGGTGCTCGCGTTGGCGCCTGCGGTCACCGCGACGACGCTGGCGTCCGCTCCGAACTCGAATGACCCGGACTCGAACTCATCCAGTGCCCGCTTGTCGGCGAAAAAAATGATCTGACTGAATGCCTTGCCGCCCGCTTGCAGGCCGATGCTGACCTCCGTCATCGTCACGTCGCCCACCCATTTCCCGTGAACGTACACATGACCTCTGCCGTGCGCGCCGCCAACGCCCAAGGCGCCCTCACCGACGGTCGGAAATACCGCGTAGGCATAGCTCTTGTCGAAGAATCCGGCGCTCTGCCCCGCGTTTTTGAACAGCGCGACGGTGTCGCGATAGTTGCCCTCGGCGTACGCCCCAGCGGCGCTCAGCGACAGCACTGCGCACGTCATCCATACACGATTCATGATTTTCATAGTACAAGGCCCCTGATTGAAACGAGCCATGACATTAGGCGGGGAGCCCGGGAATATCTGTAGGCGGCCATGCCGAGTTGCCGGTGCCGATTCCCACAATCGCCAGGGGCGCGGAGTGCCCGCGCGCGGCACGCGCGCGGGCATGAAGCCAAACCCGGCGCATCATCGGGTGCTGGTCAGCCCAGATTTTTCGCCGCAAATTCCCAATTGATGAGCTTGTCCAGCACGGCATTCACATGATCCGCACGCCGATTCTGGTAGTCGAGATAATAGGCGTGTTCCCAAACGTCGATGGTGAGCAATGGCCGCAACCCTTGCGTGATCGGCGTATCCGCATTGGCGGTCTTGAGGATTTTGAGCTTGTCGCCGTCCAGCACCAACCACGCCCAGCCGCTGCCGAACTGCGATACCGCGGCGGCCGACAACTCCTTCTTGCACGCATCGATGCTGGCGAAGGCTGATTCGATTTTCTGTTTCAAAGCCGCAGGCGGCTCGCCGCCGCCCTTGGCGCGCAGGCAGTTCCAATAGAACGTATGGTTCCAGATTTGCGCCGCGTTGTTGAAAATACCGGCCTTGTCGGCTTTGCCCGCCGTGCCGGTGACGATTTTCTCCAGCGGCCAGTCGGCGTACTCGGTTCCGGCGATCAACTTGTTCAGGTTGTCGACATAGGTCTTGTGATGCTTTCCGTAATGGAAGCTGATGGTGTTCGCGGAAATGACCGGATCCAGCGCGGTCTCGGGCCAGGGAAGCGGCGGCAGCGTGATCGATGCCGAAGAAGCAGATGTAGTTGCCATTTAGACTCCTTGTGATTCTTGGGCCGAAGGCGCCGGCAAGGGCGCCACCGACGGCAAATGATACATGTAACTACTTCGCGGAACCTCGCGAATCGAGGCGCCGAACCCGCGAGGTCTTTCTGCCGGACACCGCGCGATTGGCGGGATCGGGCGGCATGAGGGAGTCGCCCGGCGGCATTCTTGCGCGCCTGCCGCTCCTGCCGTCCGGCCGCAGAGCGCCCGGCGCCGCACGGGCGCCCGGTTGGTCGGGCTGGTCGACTTTGCGGGGCATGGAACGTTCAGCCTATCTCTCGCGCCCTGGCCCCCCCAACGCCGTCACGCCGCGTTCTCCCGTAGGCGCGATCCGACACCGGCATCCGCAGGCGCGGCGGCGCCTCGAGCGGTGGTTGCGCCGCCAAGCCTCGTCCTTCATGAGGACGGATTCAGTGATTTGTCCTGTTCGCCGCCAAGTCGATATTCAAGGGCTCGCCGGTATCCAGATGGATTCCTAGAATCGCAACGAAAGGCAGCTCAGGCCGCCGTCCATTTTCCGGTACTCCGACATATCGAGCGGCAGCGGGCGCAGCCCTAGGCGATCGAGTTCCGCGGCGATGCCGGGGTATCCCGAAGCCACCAGTACCCGGTCGTTCACCCGCACGCAGTTGGCTGCGTACCCTTCGCCGGGCCTCACCGGGATGAGGTGCCGAATGCCGAAGCGCTCGAGCGGTTGCAGATCGCGCATCAAGGCCTCGGCGACGGCCCAAACCCCCTCGCCCAGGTACGCGATGCCCGTCTTCAGGTGCAGCAGCGTCCGGCTCGCGCGAATATCGACCAAGCTGGCTGAATGGCCGATGCTCTCCAGATGACGCTTGAGCTGCAGCGCGCCCGGTTCATTGGTGCGCGCCGAGACGCCGATGAAGAAGTGCCCGTCGGCCTCGCAGACATCGCCGCCATCCACCGTGCCGGGTGCATCGATGTGCCGCAGGCCGGGCTGGAAGAAGCGCGCGAGCGCCCGCGCGACACTCTCGATTTCGCCGGTTCGCGTCGGAGCGCCCGGCCGCGTGACGATGGCGCCGCGGGCGGCGACGACGGCGGCATCTTCGACGAAAGTTCCGTCGGGGTACGCGTCTTCCGCGCTCAAGCGGGTCAGCTCGAGGCCGCACGCGCTCAAGGCGTCGCAATATCGCGCGTGCTGGTGCAACGCCCGTTCGTAGTCCGGCGCGCCCTCGGCGGCGCTGGTCACGCCGCAGGCAAAGTTGCGGCCCGGCGGCCGGACGATGGCGCGCGTGAAATTCACACCGGCGCGCGCTCAGGCCGCTTGATTGCGGCCCGACTGCTTGGCGAGCTTCAGATGGCGCTGCGATTTTTCGATCAGAAGCGTCGGTTCATCCTTCGCGCCGGGCACCATGGCGCTCACGCCGACGCTGACGCTGACATAACGCAGCACGGCGGACCTCGGATGATGAATGCGCAGCTCGCGCACGCGCTCGGCCATGGTTTGCCCCATGCGCATGGCCTGCTCGATCAACAAACCGGGCGCGAACGCCATCAGGCTGCCGCCGTCGATGCGCGCCGTGACATCGCTCGAGCGGCGCAGGCAACCGCTGACGCAATGGGCGACCCGCCGAATGGCGGAATCGCCGGCGGCGCGGCCGAAGGTCGCGTTGTACAAATCCAGGGCGTCGATGTCGATGGCGAACACCGCGACGCTGCGGCCCTCGCGCTGCGAGATGGCCCAATCGCGTTTCAACAGCTCCTCGAGGTACGGCAGCGTGAACAATCCGGTCAAGCGGTCGTCGCGAATGGCGACCGACGTCGGTTGATGAGCGCCGCTCAGGGAATCCCGCGACAACTTAGGATCGATGCGCAGCCGTTCGCCGGCATCGCGATGATGGCCCGCGTAGTGGGTGACGCGGCCGTCCGCATCGCGCATCGGCAATATGGTCATCTCGTTCCAAAAAACCGTGCCGTCCTTGCGGTAATTGCGCAGCAGGACCCGGCACTGTTCGCCTTTTGCAAGCGCTTCGCGCAGGCGGTGACGCGCGTCCTGTTCGCGGTCGTCGGCCTGCAGAAGCCGCAGATTCTTGCCGATCAGATCTGCGGACGAATAGCCGGTCAGCACCTCGAACCCGGGGTTCAGGTACACCACCGGATGCTCCGGATTTTGCGCATCGACCAGCACCACGCCCTCGGGAGAACTCTCGAGCAATCGTCGATAGAAATCCACGTCGAAGCTCGTCATGACTGTTCCTCTGTCAGCACAAGCGGCGGGGCGGCCGAAAGATTCGCGATGCGCCGCGCGGTCTCCAGCCAATGCGGATCGGCGCGGAGTGCCGTGGGCGGCGCGCCGCGGGCCCGCATCCGCACGAATCTCGCCAGCGAGGCGGGGTCGGCGGCGCCCGGCTTGAAGTGATCCAGCAGCGTCGCCACGGCCGCGCGGTCGTTGCATACGGGAAGCACGTCGCAGCCCGCGATCACGCTCCGGCGCGCGCGCTCCACGACATCGCCGAAGGCGACGGCGCCCGCCATGGAAAGGTCATCGGCGAACACGCAGCCGTGAAAGCCCAACTCGCCGCGCAGGATACCGGTGATCCAGCGGCGCGACAGACTCGCCGGCAACGCATCGACGGAGGGAAATACCACGTGGGCCGCCATGATCGCCGCGAGGTTGTTCTCGATCAGCAGCCGATAGGGCCGCATGTCCCCCTCGAGGTCCGCCAGGTCGCGCCGGTCCACCGGCAGGGCGACATGCGAGTCGGCGACCACCGCCCCGTGGCCTGGAAAATGCTTGGCGGTCGCCGCCATCCCCGCGTCCCGCATGCCCGACATATAGGCGACAGCCAGCGCTGCGACTGCCTCCGGATCCCGGCTGAACGAGCGGTCGCCGATGATCTCGCTCACGCCATAGTCAAGGTCCGTACAGGGAGCGAAACTGAAGTCGACGCCGACGCTGCGCAATTCGCTGGCCATGAGCCACCCGACGGAGCGGGTCAGCTCGAGGCCGTCGCGGCGGTCCTCCTCGAAGCGCCGGCCCAGCGCCCGGGAGGCGGGCAGCCTGGTAAAGCCCTCCCGAAAACGCTGCACCCGGCCGCCTTCATGGTCGACCGCGATCAGCAAATGGGGTGTTCGCACGGCCCGGATGGCCGCCGTCAGGGCGGCGGCTTGTTCGGGGTTGCGGTAGTTGCGGGTGAACAGCAGCACGCTGCCGACCAACGGATGCCCGAGTACCTCAACGTCGTCGGGGCTCAACTCGGTGCCCGCTATATCGACCATGAGCGGACCCAAGCTCATGCGCCTCGCTCGAACACCGCGATCGATTCGACATGTGTGGTATGCGGAAACATGTCCATCACCCCTGCGCCGATCAGCCTGAAGCCCTGGCCCCCCACCAAGACCCCAGCATCCCGCGCCAAACTCCCTGGATGGCAGGAAATATACACGAGGCGGCGGGGTCGCCAATGTGGCATGCGTTCCAGGATTTCAGCCGCGCCGGCCCGCGGAGGGTCCATTAGCACCAAATCATAGGCGTTTTGCGCCCACCCCCCAAGGTGCGCCGGGTCGAACAGATTCGCCACCTGGAAATCCGTGTTCTGAAGGCCGTTGCGCAGGGCATTGGCGCGCGCCTTGGCGGCCAGGGCCGCATCCCCCTCCACCCCCACCACCCGCGCCGCACGGGCGCCCAGGCTCAAGGTAAAGTTGCCGAGTCCGCAAAACAGGTCGAGGACGGTGTCCGCGGCGGTGGGCTGCAGCAGGTCCACGGCCGCGGTGACCATGGAGGCATTGATCTCGCGGTTCACTTGGATGAAATCGACCGGCCCGAACTGCAGCGTGACGCGGCCCTGGTCGACGGAATACGCGAGCGGGGCGTACCCGGCCCGCAACGGCTGGATGCTGTCGAGGCCGCCGCTCTGCAAATAGATCTGCACGGCATGCCGCTCGCCGAAGGCGGCCAGCTTGCCGCCGTCGTCCTCGGTGGGCGGCTCCATCACCCGGAACACCAACGCCGCGGTCCCGCCGCCGGCGCCCGGGCCGCCGCGCCCGTCCCCCGGCCCCGGGTCGTCGCCCGCCGCCACCTCGACCTGGGGAATCTTCTCGCGCAAGGACAGGGTTTCGACCAGCGCGGCCAGCTCCTGCGGCAGGCTCGCGAAGCGCTCGAGCAGCACCTCGCAGCGGCGCAGGTCCGCGAGGTAGGGCTTGTCCCGTTCGCGGAAGCCGGCCAGCACCCGGCCTTTTTTGTGAACGTACTTGACACCGAGGCGGGCGCGGCGCCGGTAGGCCCACTCCGGACCGCGGAGCGGCGCAAACACCCGCTCCGGCCTCACCCGGCCGATGCGTTCGAGGTTGTCGAGCAACTGCCGTTCCTTGACGGCCAATTGCGCCGCCGGCGCCAGATGCTGCAATGAACACCCGCCGCAGACCCCGAAATGCGCGCATTTGGGAACCACGCGGTCCGGCGATGCCACCAGCACATCGACCAAAGCCGCCTCATCCAGTTGCCGGCGGCGCTTCAATACCCGAAAGCGCACGCGTTCACCCGGCAGCGCGCCCTCGACGAACACCGCCTTGCCGTCGACGCGCGCTATCCCCCGGCCATCATGCGCCAGGTCGACGATATCGGCCTCCTGCACGTCGCCGGGCTTCACCTAGTAGCCAGGGCCCGACCCAACCGCGCCGGCTCGGCCTCGATGGAGGGGAAATCTGCCGCGCTCGCGGCCACGCAGACTACTCAGACAGGCTCCCTGGCCACGCGGCGGCGAACTCTTGGAGATGCGCCGCGGAGGACTCATGCAACAGCTTGCGTACGCGGACAATCTCGGCGGCATGCTCCGCCGCGTTCAAATGGCCCCGCAGCAATTGAAAGCGCAAATAGATCAGGTAGGTGTTCAAAACGTCGGTCTCGCAGTAGCCGCGAATGCGGGCAAGGCCGCCCTTCAGATACACATCCCAGACCTCGGAGCCGCGCATGCCGACCTTGCCGGGCAGACCCAGGAGGGTGGCAACGGCGTCGAGGCCGGCCCGCCCGCGGCCCTGGAATCCGGACAGAATGTCCATCAGGTCCATGTGCCGCCAATGGAACCGGCTCAGGTAGTTGCTGTATCGGAAGCTGTTGTCGCTGTCCCCGGTTTCCCAGTACCTGGCCGCAGTCACCCCGTGCAGCAGGCTGCGGTAATGCAGCACCGGCAAATCGAATCCGGCGCCGTTCCATGACACGAGATCCGGGGTGAATTTCTCCAGGCCGTCGAAAAAGCGCTCGATCAAATCCTTTTCCGACGAAGTTTCTTCCCCGAGGCTCCACACTTTCAGCGAGTCGCGCGCCCGCATCACCACGGAGATGGCCACCACCCGATGCTGTTCGTGCGACAGGAACTCGGCGCCGGTTTCCTGGCGGCGTTTCGTGAACATGATCTGCGCGACCTGTTCGTCGGACAGGCCCTCGAGCCCGTACAGCCGCCGTCCCAACTCCGTGTCCGGTACGGTTTCGATGTCGAACACCAGGGCGTTCATGGGGCGCGCCGCATCAACACCGCCACCGCCACCACCAATCCGGCCTCATCCGTGAGGGTGACATGGCCATCTCCGATGCCGAGGCCGTCGCGCACCATGGCGCCGCGCGGGGAATAGACCACCTCGGGCTTGCCCCAGGAATTCTGCACGATGCCGACGTCGCGTATCCACACGCCATGGGCGAAACCGGTGCCCATGGCTTTCACGATCGCTTCTTTCGCCGCGAATCGCATCGCCAGGAAACGCACCGGGCGCGCGGTACGCTCGAACTGCGCGCTCTCCTCGGGCATCAAGAGATGCGTCACGAAGCGCTCGCCGTGCCGGTTGAACACGCGCTCGATACGATCCACCTTGAGAACGTCGATTCCAATTCCGAATATCACTTAGGCTGGCCGCGACGCGCGCATCAAATCCTTCATGTCGCGTATCGCCTTCGGCAATCCGTCGAAGACGGCGCGCGCCACGATGGCATGGCCGATGTTCAGTTCCACGATCTCCGGGATCGCGGCGATGAGTTCGACATTGTGGTAGTTGAGTCCATGGCCGGCGTTCACCGTCAATCCCAGGGAGGCGGCCAGATGGGCGGCGGATCGCAGACGCTCGAATTCGCGCGCGCGCGCGGCGCCGTCGGCATTTGCGAACGTACCGGTATGCAGTTCGATCACCGGCGCCCCTGCGCGCTGCGCGGCCTGGATTTGGGCGTCGTCGGGATCGATGAACAGCGACACCCGGATCCCCGATGCGCCGAGGGCCTTGCACGCCTCCGATACGCGCACCAGCCGGCCGGCAACGTCGAGTCCGCCTTCGGTCGTGATCTCTTCGCGCGATTCCGGCACCAAACAGCAGTCCTGCGGCGCCACGCGCTGCGCGATGCGGATCATCTCCTCCGTTACCGCCATTTCCAGGTTCATCCTCGTTTGCAGCGCCTCGCGCATGACGGCGACGTCGCGGTCTTGAATGTGGCGCCGATCCTCCCGCAGGTGCAGGGTGATGCTGTCCGCCCCGGACTGTTCGGCGAGCAGCGCGGCGTGGAGCGGGTCGGGGTAACGGCCGCGGCGCGCCTGGCGCAGCGTTGCCACATGGTCGATGTTGACGCCGAGGGCGATGCCCGCCGGCGCCGATGCCGCGAGGCTCACATCCCCTCCCGCTGCGCCGATCCGGCTGCCGCGGTGCGCACCTGCCGCAGCGCCAACATCACCTCGCGCGATTTGAGCGAACGGCCGTCCAGGCACGCATCGATGGCGGCGCGCAGCACGCGCTTGGCATCGCGCAACGACCGCGCATTCGCGAAGCTCTCCGTGTCCAGATCGGTCAAGGAGCGGCCGTACACGGCGCCCGGGGCTTCCGCCACGCACGTTTGCGGGCCGCGCTCGGCGGCAACACGATAGTAGCGGTCCGTCTCGACGGGCAGGCCCTCATTCGTCGTCGTCAATTGCAACCCATAGCCCAAACATTCGAGCAGCCTTTTCTCGAAGCGCCGCAGCGCGGCCTCCTCGCCGGCGCCGGCGCACAGCGCCTCGATGCACGAGGCGTAGGCGAAGAAGATGGCCGGATGCGGATCCCAGCGGACGGTGAGCTTGAGCAGCAACTCGTTCAGGTAGAACCCGCTCATGAGCCGCTCCTTGCCGAGGCTGGTCGGAGCGCCGTCGATTTCCGCCGCTACCAACGCGCACGCCTCGGTCTTGCCGGACCACGACAGGAGCAGCCGCTGGAACGGCTGGAGTACGCCCTTCAGCGAGGATTTGGGCCCGTTCGCGCCGCGTGCGAACAAGCTGAGCCTGCCGTATTCCGCGCTGAACGCCTCGACGATGCGACTGGTGTCCCGGTAGGCGTACTGGTGCAGGACATAGGCCGGCGCCAAAGCCACGCGCCGCGCGCTGGTGTTGCCAGAGGTGTTGATGATGTCGCCCTCAATCGATTCCTAGAGCGTATCGTAACCGAATTGGCGCAGCGCCATTTCGCTGTCGGCCCAGTTTTCCTTGACCTTCACCCATAGTTCGAGATGCACGGAACGCTGCCACAGATCGTTGAGCTCGATGCGCGCGAGGCGCCCGATTTCCTTCAGGCGCTCGCCCCCCTGACCGATGACGATGGCTTTTTGGCCGGCGCGCTCCACCCAGATGACCGCGTTGATGAGGATGCGGTTGTCCTCGTCGACAAAGCGTTCGATCTGCACGTTGATGCCGTACGGCAATTCTTCCCGCAGTTTGAGCGTCAGTTTCTCGCGCACCACTTCCGCCGCGTGAAACGGCTCGTCGCGGTCGGTCAGCACGTCCGCCGCGAACAGCGGCGGCGACGAGGGCAGGCGCGAGCCGACCAGGTAGACCAATCGAACCAGATTGTCCGAATCGAGCGCCGAGACCGGCACGATGCCTGAGGCCGGGATGCGCGCCGTCATGTCCTCGAGAAACGGCAGAAGTTTCTCCTTGGGGTACACGCGATCCACTTTGTTGATGACCAGGAACAGAGGTTGCTTGAGGCCGCGCACGCGCTCCCAGACCCACAGGTCCTCGTCCGTGAACTGCATGGCTTCGATGACGAACAGAACCACATCCGCATCCTGCGAAGAGGAAATGGCGACCCGGTTCATGTACTGGTTCATTACGCGGCGCGTCGATTCGTGCAACCCCGGCGTATCGACCAGGACCAGTTGCGCCTCGGGCCTGGTCACCACGCCCAGGATGCGATGGCGCGTGGTCTGCGGCTTGGCGGTCACGATGCTCACCTTCCGGCCCACCAGCGCATTCACCAGCGTCGACTTGCCCACGTTCGGACGGCCGACGATGGCGACATAACCCGCCCGAAACGCCGGCACGCTCACGAGGTTTTCCGCAAATCGGAGGTGCGGCTGTCCGGGAGCCGGCCATCCGGGGAGCGGCCGTCCGGCGGCTGGATTTCGGACGGCAGCAGCGCCAGCAGCTTCGCCGCAGCCAATTGCTCGGCCCGGCGCCGGCTGCCGCCCTCGCCCACGGCCGCAAGTTCGAACACGGGCACCTCGCAGGTCACCGTGAACGATTGCGCGTGCGCGTCGCCCGCGACGGCGGTGAGCGTGTACACCGGCAGGGCGAGCCCGTGCGCCTGCAGCGCTTCCTGCAGGCGGGTCTTGGCGTCCTTCAGCAGCTCCGCCGCCGGCAGGGCCGCCATCCTCGTACCCATGATGCGGCTCACCGCCGCCGCCGCCGCGTCGAAACCGGAATCGAGGAAAATCGCGCCCAATATGGCCTCCAACGTATCGGACAAAATCGATGCGCGCCGAAAGCCGCCGGATTTCAATTCTCCGGCCCCGAGCCGCAAATGCTCGCCGAGCCCGAGTTGCTGCGCAATCTGCGCCAAGCTATCGCCGCTGACCAAGGTCGCCCGCAGCCTGGACAGGGATCCTTCGTCCGCCCCCGGGTGCGCGTCGTACAGCATTCGCGCCACGCTGCAATTGAGCACCGAATCGCCCAAAAACTCGAGCCGCTCGTTGTGATCGGTGCCGGCGCTCCGGTGCGTCAGCGCCGCGAGGCACAGGGCCGGCTGCGCAAAGGTATACCCGAACGCGCTTTCGACCCAGCTCAGGATCTCGTTCGATTTTCGTTGCAGAATCACTGCACCTTCACGGTCTTGTCGAAGTGAACCGACAGCGACACATTGGAGACGTACGGCGCGAGGTCATCGTAGGCGACATGCAGTGCGACTCCGTTCTCGTTTTTGACGATCTCGACGTCCTTCGCCTCGACGCTCGAAATGTCCTCGATCTGCCAGTGCTTCTCCAGCGAACGGCGCACCGAGCCGGGATCCGGATTGTCGGTCTTGAACTCGCCCGCCGCGGCATCCATGCTCCGAACCACCTTGATGTAATTCAGGTACAGGGGCGTCAGGCGCAGACCGGCATAGCCGATCATCCCAAGGAGCCCCAGAATGAAGAGGATCCCCATCATCGTCATGCCGCGCTGATGCCCGCGCATGGACCGGCAGCGGCCGGCTACGGCGCCGGGGCGGCCTCGACGGGCGCCTTGATCCTGTGGTGCGAAGTGGTTCCGGCTCATAAAAAACCTCCCTAATCGGTCCCTCATCATCGGTCCCTCATTGAATCGCAGTTCCGATTCGTCTCCAGAGAGGTCCGTCACGAGTATCAAGATTAAGCCAAATTCGCACGGCTTTACCCACCAAATTCTGCTCCGGGACGTAGCCCGGAGCGTCCGGTTCGCCCAGCCAGCGGCTGTCCTTGCTGTTGTTGCGGTTGTCGCCCATGAAGAAGTAGTGGCCCGCCGGAACCACCCACTCACCCTCTTTGACGCCGCCTCGGGCGAACATCAGCATATGCCGCTTGGCGCCCAACGTCTCGGTCGCCGTGGGGACGCCCGCGTAATTCCACAGATCCTGCTTCGGCCCCAGGTAGGGCGGGCCGGGCTGCTGCGGCTGGGGCACGTCATTGACGTATAGCTGATTACTCGCATCCACGCGAATTCGATCGCCCGGCAGGCCGACGAGCCGCTTGATGTAATTGATCTTCGGGTTGGGCGGCAGCCGGAAAACGATCACGTCGCCGCGCTGTGGCGTGCCCGTGGGGATCACCAGGGTATTGGTAACCGGCAGCCTCAGGCCGTAGGAGAACTTGCTCACGAAGATGAAGTCCCCGTCGAACAGCGTCGGCATCATCGAATCCGAGGGAATGCGGAACGGCTCGAACAGGAACGAGCGGATCACCAGGACCAGCAGGATGACCGGAAAGAACGAGCGTGCGTACTCGACGGCGATGGGTTCGCGCACGTTCGCCGGCGCAGTACCCGCGGTCTCCGCGGCAGCCTTGCGGCGCTTGGCGAAGCACAGGCGGTCGAGCGCCCAGATGAGGCCCGACAGCGCACCCACCACCACCAGCATCAAACTGAAATCCACCGCCTCGTACCGGAACAATCGCCACAGCATGACGAGCGCCAGGACCACGAGCGCATAGCCCGCCATTTTCGGCAGCCACGGCTCTTCGACGCTGGTCGCGCTCGGATCGCGTGCCGGGCGCATGAACCAGCCGTCGATCAGTATCACCACCACGCAGGCCAGGCTTGCGCACAACAAAACGAAGAAAAGCGTATCGCCGTCACTCACTAAAGACTCCCGATATTGGCAGTTACTTAAAGGTTCGCGCGCGCGCGTTCAGTGGGCACGGGCGCACGTCAACTGGACTTCTTGCCGACTTGCAGTACCGCTAGAAAAGCCTCTTGAGGGATCTCGACCTGTCCGACCTGCTTCATCCGCTTCTTGCCGGCCTTCTGCTTTTCGAGCAGCTTTTTCTTGCGCGTAATGTCGCCGCCGTAGCACTTGGCCAGCACGTTCTTGCGGATGGCTTTGACGCTGGCGCGGGCGATGACATGGGCGCCGATGGCGGCCTGCACCGCGATGTCGAACATCTGGCGCGGGATCAATTCCTGCATCTTGTCGACCAATTCACGGCCACGCTGATAGGAATTGTCCCGATGCACGATGAGCGACAAGGCGTCCACCGTATCGCCGTTGATGAGCACGTCGAGCTTGACCAGGGGCGCCGCCTGGAAGCGGTTGAACTCGTAGTCGAACGAGGCGTAGCCGCGGCTCGCCGACTTCAGGCGGTCGAAGAAGTCGAGCACCACCTCGGCGAGCGGCAGCTCGTATTGCAGCGAGACCTGGCTGCCCAGGAACAGCATTTTCTTCTGCACACCGCGCTTTTCGCTGCACAGCGTGAGCACGGCGCCCACGTAGTCGGGGGGCACCAGGATGTTCGCGGTGATGATGGGTTCGCGCAGCTCGGAGATGCGATCCTGCGGCGGCAGCTTGCTCGGATTGTCCACGTTGACGACCGTGCCGTCCGTGAGCAGCACCTCGTAGATCACGGTCGGGGCGCTGGTGATGAGGTCCAAGTCGTACTCGCGCTCGAGCCGCTCCTGCACGATGTCCATGTGCAGCAGACCCAGGAAGCCGCAGCGAAATCCGAATCCCAGCGCGGTGGACACCTCGGGCTCGAAATGCAGCGCCGAGTCGTTCAACTTGAGCTTCTTCAAGGCTTCGCGAAACTGCTCGTAGTCGTCGGTGCTCACCGGAAACAACCCCGCGAACACGCGCGGTTGGACTTGTTTGAAGCCTTCGAGCGGCGCGCTCGCCGGATTGGCATCCAGCGTGATGGTATCGCCCACCGGCGCACCGTCGATCTCCCTGATGCCGGCGACGACGAAGCCGACCTCGCCGGTTTCGAGCGCGTCGCGCGGCACCGGTTTCGGCGCAAAGCGCCCCAGCTTGTCGATTTGGTGGCTCCGGCCGGTCGACATCACCCGAATCTTGGCGCCCACCCGCAGTGCACCATTCATGACCCGCACCAGCGACACCACGCCCACGTAATTGTCGAACCAAGAATCGATGATGAGCGCCTGCAGTGGGCCGTCCGGATTTCCCTTCGGAGCCGGAATGCGCTTGACCAGCTGCTCGAGCAGATCGTGAACGCCCGCTCCTGTTTTCGCGCTGACCAGCGCCGCATCGTCGGCGGGAATACCGATGATTTCCTCGATTTCGTGGATGACCTTGGCTACGTCCGCGGACGGCAGGTCGATCTTATTGATGACCGGCAGCACTTCGAGCCCCTGCTCGAGAGCCGTATAGCAATTCGCCACGCTCTGCGCCTCCACGCCCTGAGCGGCGTCGACCACCAGCAGTGCGCCCTCGCAGGCCGCGAGCGACCGCGACACCTCGTACGAGAAATCCACATGCCCCGGCGTATCGATGAAGTTGAGCTGGTAGATCTCGCCCGTGACCGATTTGAACCCGAGCGTCACGCTCTGGGCCTTGATGGTGATGCCGCGCTCGCGCTCCAAATCCATGGAGTCGAGCACCTGTGCCTGCATCTCCCGAGCGTCGAGGCCGCCGCACTCCTGGATGAATCGATCCGCCAAGGTCGATTTGCCATGATCGACGTGCGCAATGATCGAAAAGTTGCGGATGTTCTTCATCTATTACCGGCATGGGGGCAAACTCCTCATTATACCGGTCGGCGGCGATGCGCGAGCGTCTTATGTACCTCGTCGGGGTCCAAATGCCGAGAATTCTCAGTGGGCCGGGAGATCGCTGCCGCTGTAGGACTTCACCGAATGAGCGATGAATTCCACCGTCTTGGCCGGAACCTCGCCCACGGCGGTCACCTGATGGCCCTGCACCACCGTCGAGAAGGCGAATCCGGATCCCACCCGCGCCAGCCCCTGCATGGGAGGCGGCGGCGTCGCACTGGATTTGTCGTCCGCACCGGGTGCCGGATCGGGCTGTGCTTCGACGAATACCGATACGGTTGCCAGACCGTCGGAGTAGACCAGATGCGTGGCGGGCACGGTTGCGCCGCCCAATGTCTGGGCGCCGGAGATGGTCAGGCGGAAGCCGGGGGGCAGCTCGCTCGCCCGATAGGCAGACAACGCCGGAGAGGCCGAATCCTGCGACGGCCCCTGCCGCACCCAGCGCATTCCCTCCGTCCGGACCGCCGGCGCCAAGTCGCCATCCGGAATGTTCTCGGGCATGTCCAAGCGGGCAAACAGGATTTGCTCGATGACCTGGCCGCGCGAGTCGCATAACTGTGTCTTCAACGGCATGGCCGTGGTTTCATCCAGCCACAAGCGGTAACCGAACCGGTACTGGTCCTTCGGCGTGACGACGATCACCTGCGCGGGGTGGCCCAGCACATGCGACTTGGCCAGTGCTTCGATATTGTAGAACTCGTTCACATCGTTGCCGAATTGCGGCAGCGAGCCCAAGAACGGGCCCCGATCCTGGCGCGGTTCGACCAACACCGTGTGCTGGTCGGGCAGATAACAGGTCAGCTCATCGTTGTTGCGCACGAACTCGCGGCCGGACCCATCCAACGACTGCAGCCGCTCGGTCACCCGCCCCGCCCGTACCCGGTGAACGATGCGCATGGTCTCGACGCGGCCATCGCTCAGATGAAAGAACGTGCCGTCATAGTTGCGCGTGGCCAGGGCGCGGTTCATCTTCTCGAGCCACTCACGCGGGTCATCCGCGCTTCGCGAGGACCGGGGCAGCACCGCCAGCAAGACGCCGACCACGGCGCAAGGAACGAGCCAGCCAGCCCGGCTACGCACGGGAGTCATCATGGAGCGACGCGCGCGTCCCGCGATCCGGCAGCCGCCGCGGCGTCGTCCGCATCCGCGTCGGACAAAAGATCGTTCAATACGTCATTCTGCCCCATCACCGCGGAGTACTTGCTGTGCGCGAATACGTAATTCGTCAGGCGCGCCGCCGGCATGGCGGTAGGCGTCTCCGACACCGCCGCCGGCACCGTATAGGAGAGCGCCTCGGTCGATTTGGCGGGGGGGAACGCCTGCTGCGTCGGCGCTCCATTTTGAGCGCTTACCATATTTTGGGCCGTCGCCGGCAGCCCGCTGCGCAGCGTCGGCGCGATCGCCCGCTGCTGCAGGGCAACGACCGCCACGGCGGCCACTCCCGCGGCCACGGCGGCGCCGGCGAACGGGCGCCACCATCGGGTCGACCGCCCCCTCGGGGTCTGGGCCGCGACGACCAACGGCTCACCGTCGATGGCGCGGTTCACGCGCGCCGTGAAGCCATGGGTCAAGCGCGTATCAGTGCCGCCGCGCAGCGATTCGCCGATCAGGCAGTAGCGTCCGAAACTCTCGCGCAACTCCGCGTCGCGCGTCAGCCGCTTCAGCAACAACTCGGTCTCGGAACTGGGCAGCTCACCGTCGAGGAATGCCGAGACCTGTTCACGAATTTGTTCGCTCATGTGTCCTCAGGCCGACCAAGGCCGCCGTCAAAAATGGGTCGTAGCTTTTTATCGATCGCCTCACGCGCCCGGAATATCCGCGAGCGTACCGTGCCCACCGGGCAATCCATGGTTTGCGCGATATCTTCGTAGCTCAGGCCTTCCAATTCGCGCAGCACGATGGCGGTGCGCAAATCGTCGGGCAGGTTCTCGATGGCCCGGTTCACGGTCTCGCGGATCTCGTCGGTGAGGAGCAAGCCTTCCGGCGTTTCGGATTCGGCCAATCGCGCATGCAGGTCGTATTGCTCTGGATCCTGGAGATCGAGGTCATAATCCATGGGCCGCCGCTTGGTGGCCACGAGGGCGTTCTTCGCGGTATTGATGGCGATCCGGTACAGCCAGGTATAGAACGCGCTGTCGCCCCGGAACGATTGCAGTGCGCGGTACGCCTTCACGAACGCCTCCTGGGCGATGTCCTCAGCCTCCGTCGCATCGTGCACGTATCGCATGATTAGCTTCAGCACCTTGTGTTGGTAGCGCAGCACCAACAAATCGAAAGCAGCGCGCTCACCGCGCTGGACTTTTTCGACCAGCTTGAGATCACTTTCCTCGACGCTCATGAGCGATCCCAAACCGGCCAGTACACCCACCAGCCTGAGGCGATAGACCTGCACCCTCCGGAAAAGTTCGACAATTCCCGCGTCGTTTTGACAGTAAATGAGACTTTGCGCACAGGGCCGATTCTACCAGCCGCAGGAGGGGCCACTAGCCGTCGTTCGAACGCGTGGATGTGATTCGCTCGATCAGGGACGAGAGCACGGCATCCGGCGGCGATAGCCGCCCGAGAAGGTAGTCGCAAATCAACGGGTCGTTACAGTCCAGCAATCGCCGGAAGGCCTGCCGGTGGCCGGGGGCCGCCGTGCCGTACTGCTCGTCGACGTAGCGGGTGAGCAGCAGGTCGAGCTCCTTCATCCCGCGCCGGCAACGCCACCGGAGCTTGCCGATGTCGCTGTCCATCAATTTCGGCGATGCGCCAGCATCTGCTTGACCGCGGCAATGGCTTTGGCGGGATTCAAGTCCTTGGGGCAGGCCTCGGTGCAGTTCATGATGGTGTGGCAGCGATACAGGCGGAAAGGATCCTCCAGTTGATCGAGCCGATCCCCGGTCGCTTCGTCCCGGGAGTCGACGATCCACCGGTAGGCCGCCAATAGCGCGGCGGGCCCCAGATACCGATCGCTGTTCCACCAGTAACTCGGACAGCTGGTCGAGCAGCAGGCACACAATATGCACGCCGACGGACGATCCACCTTTTCTTGATCCTCCTTCGATTGCAGCCGCTCCGCATCGGGCGGGGCCGGCGAGCGAGTCTGCAGCCACGGCTTGATGGACGCATACTGGGCGTAGAAGTTCGTGAGGTCCGGCACCAGATCCTTGATGACGGGCAGATGCGGCAACGGATAGATCCGAATGTCGCGCTTCACATCGGCACAGGCGCTGATGCACGCGAGGCCGTTCTTGCCGTCGATGTTCATCGCGCAGGAGCCGCAGATGCCTTCGCGGCAGGAACGGCGAAAGCTCAACGTGGAATCGATCTCGTTCTTGATCTTGATGAGCGCATCCAACACCATCGGCCCGCAGCCGTCCATGTCCACCTCGTACCTGTCGATCCGCGGATTCTCGGCGGAGTCGGGATCGAAGCGGTAGATCTTGAAGACGCGCACGTTTCTCGCGCCGGGGGGCGCCGCGAATACCCGTCCGTCCTTGCGGACAATGGAGTGGGCGGGCAGCGTAAAATCAGCCATGCAACTTAGCTCCTCTCCATGCGCATCAATAGGTTCGTGCCTTGGGCGCCACGGACTCGACCTCGTCGGTCAAGGTGTTCAAATGCACGCGTCGATAGTCGAAGCGCGTGGCGCCCTGCGCGTCCACCCAACACAGGGTGTGCTTCATCCAATTCTGGTCGTCGCGGTTGGGAAAGTCCTCGCGCGCCTGCGCACCGCGGCTTTCCTTGCGGTTTTCCGCCGAGTGCATGGTGGCCACCGCCTGGCCGAGGAGATTGTCGAGTTCCAGGGTTTCGATCAGATCCGTGTTCCAGACCATCGAGCGGTCGGTCACTTGGACGTCGTTGAAGGAAGCGAACACTTGCGCGAGTTTGCGCCGGCCGGCGGCCAAGGTTTCGCCGGTGCGGAACACCGCAGCGTCGCTCTGCATGACGCGTTGCATGGCCAGACGGATGTCGGCGGTGCGCAGCGACCCCTTGGCGTGGCGGATCTTGTCGAGGCGCGCCAGCGCCGGGTCCACGCAGTCCGCCTTGAACGGCCGGTGCGCAGTGCCGGCCTTGACCACGCGCGCGCAATGCCGCGCCGCCTCGCGGCCGAACACCACCAGGTCGAGCAGTGAATTCGAACCCAGGCGGTTGGCGCCATGGACCGAGACGCAGGCCGCTTCCCCGACCGCCATCAGGCCGGGCACCAGCGCATCGGACTCTCCGTCGCGGCTGGTAACGACTTCCCCATGGAAGTTGCACGGAATGCCGCCCATATTGTAGTGAACGGTGGGCAGCACCGGGATCGGTTCCTTGTTGACGTCGATGTTCGCGAAGATTCGGGCGGTCTCGGCGATGCCGGGCAGCCGCTCCTGGATGACCGCGGCTCCGAGATGTTCGAGATGAAGATGAATGTGGTCCTTGTTCCTGCCGACGCCGCGGCCCTCGCGAATTTCGATGGTCATCGAACGGCTGACGACGTCGCGGGAGGCCAGGTCCTTCGCATTGGGCGCGTAGCGCTCCATGAATCGCTCGCCGGCGGAGTTCGTGAGGTAGCCGCCCTCGCCTCGCGATCCCTCGGTGATGAGACAGCCGGCGCCGTAGATGCCGGTCGGGTGAAATTGCACGAATTCCATGTCCTGCAGCGGCAGGCCGGCGCGCAGGGCCATCCCGCCTCCATCGCCGGTGCAGGTGTGCGCCGATGTGCAGGAGAACCACGCCCGGCCATACCCGCCGGTCGCCAGGATCACCTGATGCGCGCGAAACCGATGCAGCGTGCCGTCCGACATGTCCAGGGCGATGACGCCTCGGCACTCGCCGTTTTCCATGACCAGGTCGAGCGCGAAGTATTCGATGAAGAAACTCGCCTCATGCTTCAGCGATTGCTGATACAAGGTATGCAGCATGGCGTGCCCGGTACGGTCGGCCGCCGCGCAGGTCCGCTGCGCAATCCCCTTGCCGAAATGCGTGGTCATGCCGCCGAAGGGTCGCTGGTAGATCTTCCCTTCATCGGTGCGCGAAAAGGGCACGCCGTAATGCTCGAGTTCGATCACGGCCGCCGCCGCTTCCTTGCACATGAACTCGATGGCGTCCTGGTCTCCCAGCCAGTCCGACCCCTTCACGGTGTCGTACATATGCCAGCGCCAGTCGTCGTCGCCCATGTTGCCGAGGGCCGCGGAGATGCCGCCCTGGGCGGCGACGGTGTGGCTGCGCGTCGGGAATACCTTGCTGATACAGGCCGTGGACAACCCGGCCTCGGCCAGCCCGAAGGTCGCGCGCAGGCCGGCGCCGCCGGCGCCGACGACCAGCACATCGTACGTATGGTCGATGAACTTGTATTCGCTCATGGCATCACGATCCGAACGCGACGCGCAGGATGGCGAATATGCTCGCGCCCCCCACGAGCACATACAGAAACCCCAGCAGCAGGAGCGACAATACTTTCATCCCGGCGGCGTGCACGTAGTCCTCGATGACCTCGGTCGTGCCGAGGTATGAGTGATAGGTGAGCACGGCGACCAGGAGCACGGCGAGGAAACTGCTGATCGGCAGGGCCAGCCAGGCCCTGGCGGCGTCGAAATCGAGCGCCGGCAGGGCGAGCAGCGAAAAGAAGAACCAGAGCGTGAGCGGAATCAGGGCGACGGCGGTGACTCGCTGAGCCCACCACTGTCCCGTACCGTTCTTGGCGGATCCCGTCCCCAGTACCCGCCCGAGGGGGCTGCGCAGGCTCACCCGCGCGCTCCATGCCAGATCAGCAGCCAGACGCAGGCCGTCAGTCCGAGCGCCCCCAGCACCGCGATCCAGCCGCTGGCATGCCGCTGGGCGCGCTCGAACCCATAGCCCGCGTCCCACAACAGGTGGCGCACGCCGTTCAGCAGGTGATAGAGAAATGCAAACGTCCAGCCGACCAGCACCAGCACTCCCGGTGGGCTCGACAAGACATGCATGGCCGCAGCGTAGCTCTCGCCGCCCCCTGCCAGAGATATCAGCCAATAGCATAGGGCCACGAGCCCGAGGGCGAGCGCCACGCCGGTCAGCCGATGCAAGATGGAAAGACTGTTGCCCATCTGCCAGCGGTAAACCTGCCAGTGGGGAGAAGTCGGCCGGACGCGTGCGGGCATTCGATTCAATCCTCGCGCTCAGAAATCAATACAACGGCCCCGCAGCTCCCAGTCGCCGTAACGCGTGGGATCCGGGCCCTGACGGCCGCCGATCTCCCGCGGCGCGGCCGGGCGCCCGCCCCCAGCCGGCGCATTGCCGTCGTTCGACCGAAGCTCGCCCGCAGTCTGGGCATCCCCCGCCGGCTCCTCGCCGGGCAGCGGCCGCGGGCGGGCCGCCGGGTCGGCGGAGAGGCGGATCTTCGCGGTATATGTCACATCTTAAAGTGTGCCAGAAAATGGGGCCGCAAACCTACGCGCGCGGCGGTGAATTTGCGGCCCGCCCTCGCGGGCGGGGTTGACAGCGCGGCCGGCGTACCCATTTGATACGTGCATGAACAGCCCAACCCGCAGCGACGATCCCGTATCGGGGCACCTGCCGCATCTCGGCGTTTTGCGCTTTGGCGGGCCCGATGCCGCCGGCTTCCTGCAGGGGCAGGTGTCGAACGACACCCGCCGCTTGAGCGGCGGATCGCCCTTGTTGGCCGCCTATTCCAGTCCGCAAGGACGGGTCGTTGCCGTGCTCCACCTGCTGCCGCATTCGAGCGGCGTACTGGCGCTGCTGCCCCGTGAAATCGTTCTGCCGACGCTCGAACGGCTGCGCCGATACGTGCTGCGCGCGAAGGTGCACATCGAGGATGCAAGCGAGCAGGTCCGCGTGGTCGGCCGGCATGGAACCGACTCGTTTGCATTCGGCGAGCTGCCCATTCCCGACGCGGCGCAAGGCTATGCGGAACGCGACGGCATCGGAGTGGCCCGGGTCGGCCCGGACTCGAACCGGTACTGGGTCATCGGCGACCGCCGGAATCTCGCCGACCATGGGATCGGCGCCGACGGCGAGGCTGGCGCGGACGCGGTGCGGGATGAACCCGCGCGGCGCGTCGAACATGACTGGCGTCTTGCCGACATCCGCTGCGGCCTGCCGCAGGTGTACGCGGCGACCCGCGAAGTATTCGTCGCGCAGATGCTCAATCTCGATTTGATCGACGGCATCAGTTTCACCAAGGGCTGCTTCACCGGCCAGGAAATCATCGCGCGCACCCAGCATCTCGGACGCATCAAGCGCCGCCTGTTCCGGCTGCGTTTGCCGGCCGGGACCTGGGCTATCGGCCAAACGATCCAACTGCGCGACGGGCGGGGCGGGCGGCTCACGGAGGTGGCGCGGTGCGGATCCGGGGCCGAAGCACTCGCCGTGCTCAATGTGGAGGCCGCCGCGCCCGATCCGGACGGCGCCCCCATCGATGCGGAGGAGCTGCCGCTGCCGTATTCGCTGGCCGGCGCGGGTGGGGAGCCTGTCTGAGTAATCATCGTGCCCGCGCCGCGCCGCGGCCCCGAGGTTACAGAGCGCGGCGTTCGGCCACCTGAGCCGGTGTGACCTCGCCTTGTTTGCCGCCGAAGTGCGCGATGACGTAGTTGGCGAGCGCGGCCACTTCGGTATTCGAGTAAGCGCTGCCGAACGCCGGCATGAACACGTCGCGGCCGTCGATTCGCATGTTCACGCCCTGGAGAATGGCCTGCGTGACGTTCGCGCCCCACGCATCGTTGACTCCCCGTGTGCCCAGCAGCGACGCGTACTGGGATTGCTGGCCATGGCCATTCCACTGATGACAGCTCGCGCACGCGCCCTCGAACAATTTCAGCCCCTGCGCGTGTGCCGGCGCATCGGCGTTTCCCGGGGCGGATTCGGTCGATGCCGCCACGGGCGCCGGATTGTGTTCGACCTCGATCGGATGGGCGCCCTCGCGGGCGGGCACGGCGCGCAGGTAGCCGATCAGCGACGCGATGTCATCGGGGTTTAGAAACTGCAGGCTGTGCGCAACAGCCTCGCCCATCGGGCCGCCGGCCGCGGCATGGCCCACGGCAAGGCCGGTCTTCAAATACGCGGCGAGATCTGCATCGCTCCAGGCGCCGATCCCGTATTTTGGATCCGGCGTGATGTTGTACGCCCGCCAGCCCTGCAACTCGGCCCCGGCAAGGTCCTTGCCATGCTCCATGCCGAAGCCCAGATTGCGCGGCGTGTGGCACTCGGCGCAGTGCCCCAGCGCCGTCGCGAGATAAGCGCCGCTGTTCCACTCGGGGGACTTCGACGGATCGGCCGCGAAGCGCCGGTCCTTGAAGAACACCGCGTTCCAGAACCCCAAGGCCCAGCGCTGATTGAACGGAAAATCAAGCTCGTTGGCGCGATTGGCCTGACGGATCGCCGGCAGGCTGACGAGATACGTCTTGATGGCGAGTGCGTCGCTGCGGCTCAGCTTCGTATAGGACGTGTACGGAAACGCCGGATACAGGTGCTCGCCGTGCTTACCCACTCCATCGCGCAGCGCGCGCACGAATTCATCGTCGCTCCAATCGCCGATGCCGGCCGCGGGATCGGGGGTGATATTGCTCGAATATATCGTGCCGAAGGGCAGCCTGAAGGCCACACCGCCGGCGAACGGCCTGCCGGAACCGGGGACGGTGTGACAGGCGGTGCAGTCCGCGGCCTTCGTCAGATATTCGCCGCGGGCCAGCACCGCCGACGCCGCCGGCGCACCCGCGAGCGCGGGGGCTGTCCCCGGCGCCTCGTCGGTCCGGTTCAACACGGCATAGGCAGCGGCGCCGATCACCGCCAGGCACACCACCACCGTGAGCAAACGCTTCATGCCCGCGCCCTCGCTGCAACGATGCCCGCGGCGCCATTGTCGCCCACCACCGTCTTGAGTTCATCCGCATTCCGCGCCAACAGCGCCCGATCCACCGGCAAACCGCGCAGGCGCACGCCGGTCGCGGCGAAAATCGCGTTGGCCAGCGCCGGCGCCGCAATGGCGGTGCCTACCTCGCCCAGTCCTCCGGGCGGCTGATCGCTGTCGATGACATGCACTTCCACCAGCGGCGTCTCGTTGATGCGCAGGTTGCGGTAATCGTGGAAGTTGCTTTGTTCGATGGCGCCGTGCTTGATCGTGATGCCGCTGTACAGGGCCGCGCTTAAGCCGAACAGCAGGCCCCCTTGCATCTGCGCCTCCACCGAACCCGGATTGATCGCCACGCCACAGTCGAGTGCTGCCACCGCCCGCCGCAGGCGCACTTCCCCCTGCGGCGTCACTTCGGCTTCGACGATCAAGCACACCTTGCTGCCGAACGGTTCCCCCAGCGCGATGCCTCGTCCCACCCGCGCGGGCAAC
Organism: Steroidobacteraceae bacterium; assembly: GCA_049510875.1. GTDB lineage: Bacteria > Pseudomonadota > Gammaproteobacteria > Steroidobacterales > Steroidobacteraceae > Bog-1198. The sequence continues at coordinate 2,080 of JBEKYO010000036.1, read as the reverse complement.
GGGGCTCCGCGCCAGCCGATTTTCTCCGCCGCGAGATTCAACAGCGCGAGCGCCCGTGGATTTTTCTTCAGCAACGCGCGGCGATACTCCAGCGGATCCTTGGCAGCGGTATGCGCCAACTCGTCCATGAAGCTCTCGACCACGAACAAATTGTGCGTGGGCCCGACGCCTCGCCACCACCCCACGATCAAGCCGTCGGGCATGTCGTGGCGCACCCATTCCACTTTGAGGTTGGGGATGTCATAGGGCAATTCGGCCGCGCATTCGACCGTGTCGTCATCCAGGCCGTTCTTGCCCATGGCCTCGGGCGCCCAACGCCCGAGCACGGTGCCGCCGGTGACGCGATCGCCGTACCAGACGGGTCGTCCGTGCGAGTCGAGCAGCGCCGAGATCCGGTCGTGATACATCGGCCGTACGATGTCGTGCCGGATGTCCTCCTCGCGCGTCCAGATCACCTTGATCGGATAGCTCACCTGCTTGGCGAGATGTACGGCCTGTTCGACCGAGTCGGTTTCCAAACGGCGGCCGAAGCCGCCGCCCAGATATTGGTTGTGCAGGACGATCTTGGCCTCGGGCAGGCCGGTAATCTTGGCGGCCGCCGCGACGCAGCGCGTCGGCACCTGGGTACCGACCCAGATTTCGCAGCGGTCGGCGGTGATCCACACCGTGGTGTTGAGCGGTTCCATGGTCGCGTGGGCAAGCATCGGCAACTGATAAACCGCCTCCACCAATCTGCCGTCAGCGGGCTTCTTGCCCACTTCGCGGGCGACGATGGGCGGACCGCCCTGCGATTTGTCGGCCAGCGCCTCGCGTAGTTTTGCCGTCGTGAGCGTGGCGTTATCCCCCGGATCCCACTCGACATCGAGCGCATCGAGGCCTTGCTTGGCCGCCCAGAAATGCTGGCCCACCACCGCGACGGCGCCGTCGAGCTGCAGCACGGCCAGCACGCCGGGTACCGCGCGGGTGCGCCGGTCGTTGATGCCGACCACCCGGCCGCCCAAGGTCGGACAGGCCTTGACGGTTGCGATTTTCATCCCCGGCACCTGCACGTCGATGCCGAACTGGGTGGCGCCCCGCACCTTGTCCGCGGAATCCACGCGCCTCAGGGGCTTGCCGATCAAGGCGAAGGACTTGGGATCCTTGAGCGCGACGTTGCCCGGTTCCGGTAGGGCGCCCGCCGATTTGGCCAGAGCCCCAAACCCCAGGCTGCGCTTCGACGGCGGATGGGTCACGACACCGCGGTCCACGGTGCAGCTTGCCGGATCGACGCGCCAGCGCTCGGCGGCCGCTGCGACCAGCATGGCGCGCGCCACAGCCCCCGCTTCGCGCAGCACCTGCCAATGGCCGCGCGTACTGGTCGAGCCGCCGGTGATCTGGCCGCCGAGCAGCGGCATGGAATAGAGTTCCTCATTGGGCGGAGCGTGTTCGACCCGAACCTGGTCCATGCCGACGTCGAGTTCCTCCGCCAGCATCATGCACGCCCCGGTATAAATACCCTGCCCCATCTCGACGTTGGGCATGACCAGCCGGACCAGCCCGTCCGCATCGATGCGGATAAAGGCATTGGGCGCGAACGGCGGATTGCCGTCGGCGGCAGCGGCGGCGGCATCGCCGGGCTGGCGCCGCGCATTCAGCGCGGCGTGCGCGCTTCCGGCCACACCGGTCCACAAAAATGCCAGCGTCAAACCGCCCAGCTTCAGGGCGTCGCGCCGGCCGGCATTGACGTTCGCCGGCTTCATGAGGCGCCCTGCGCCGCCGGCGCAATGCTCTGTAGCACCTCGGCCCGGCCCGTTGCCGCCTGTTTGATGGCGGCCCGGATTCGAACGTAGGTTCCGCAGCGGCAGATGTTTCCGGCCATGGCCGCATCGATATCGGCGTCGGTGGGATCAGGCGTTCGCGCCAGCAAGGCCGCCGCCGACATGATTTGACCCGACTGGCAATAGCCGCATTGCACCACGTCCACGTCCAGCCACGCCTGCTGAATCTTCTGTCCGCTCGGTGTCTTGTCCACCGCCTCGATGGTGGTGATCGGCCTGTCGCCGATCGCGCTGACCGGCAATACGCAGGAGCGCACCGCCCG
>JBEKYO010000035.1:0-35308 GCA_049510875.1 Steroidobacteraceae bacterium | reverse complement strand
GGTGAACATGGGCGCGGAATGGCGCGATGAGAAGTCCTTCTCCATCCCGGACGAGGAATTCCAAACCGGCGATCTCGCGGGACAGGGCGGGGCGACGCTGCCCGTGTCCGGCGGCATCGTATCGCGCGACGCGTTCCTCGAAATGCGCATGCCGCTGGTCGAGGACAAGCCGGGCGCGAAGGCGCTGGACGTGGATGCCTCTTATCGCTACTCCGATTACTCCCTGGGGTTCAACACCAACACGTTTTCCATGGGCCTCGATTGGTCGCCGGTGCAGGACGTACGTCTGCGCGGCAGCTTCTCGCGCGCCGTGCGCGCGCCCAATATCGTGGAGTTGTTCTCCGTGCAGTCGGTGGGTCTCGACGGCAACACGGATCCCTGCGCGGGGGGGACGCCGACGTACTCGCTGGCCGCCTGCGAACGAACCGGCGTCACGCCGGCGGAATACGGCCACATCCTGGCGAACTCGGCCGCTCAGTACAACGGCCTCACCGGCGGCAATCCGGGGTTGAAGCCGGAGACCGCGCTCACCACGTCCGTCGGGTTGGGATTCACTCCGACGTTCATTCCCAACTTCCGGGCGCAGATCGATTACTACGACATCAAGATCGAAAACGTCATCGAGACCATCGGCGCCGATACGATTCTAAAGGAGTGTCTGACTGCCGACCTGTTCTGCAGCGACGTCCATCGCAGCGACATTGGCTCGTTGTGGCTCAGCCCCGCCGGCTATGTCGTCGACTCGCTGGCGAACGTCGGGCAGCTCGAGGAGAAGGGCATCGATGTCGATCTCTCGTATGCGCTCGACATGGGGGCCATGGGCAAGCTGCGCACGGGCTTTGTCGGCACCTGGCTCAATACCTACGAGGTGACGCCGATCGCGGCGTCCGGGTCCACCGCCTATAACTGCGCCGGATATTACGGCCTCGCGTGCAGCAGCACCACGGCCGGAGCGGGCACCCCGGTGTTCCGCTGGCGCAGCACGCTGCGTACCACCTGGTCGACGCCGTGGGATGGCATGGACGTGTCATTGGCGTGGCGCTACCTGTCTCCGGCGCAATTGGAATTGCTCAGCTACAACCCGAATATCGGGGCTGCGGCGGGAGCGACCGTTGCGAACGGCGGCATATCCAACACCGACGTGCGCATTGCCTCTTACAGCTACTTCGACCTGACCGGTTCGCTGAAGCTGGCTGACCGGGTGACGCTGCGTTTGGGCGTCAACAACATCCTCGACAAGGCACCGCCGGTCATCGGCACCACCGACCTGCCGTCGACCTCGGGCAACGGCAACACCTTCCCGGGTGTCTATGATTCGCTGGGCCGCTTCTTCTTCGGACAGTTGATCGCGCAGTTCTAAAAATAAGTATCGCCAAGACTTGAAACGGCGGGCCTCGGCCCGCCGTTTTTTTATCGGTGCGCCCCCGGCGGGGCATCCTCGTTTGGAGATGCGCGTGGCAGCCGGCCTCGTTCAAAAAAAGGTCTCAGACGCTTGCGCGAATGAGACCTTGGTACTCGCCGATGCCGGAATCGATCTGCGCCTTACGGGCCGCCGATGATGCGCAGCGTGACGCGGCGATTGGCCAGTTGGCCTTCCTTGGTCGTGTTGTCGGCAATCGGATTTTCCTTGCCGAAACCCTTCGCCGTCAGGCTGTTGGTAACGCCGTGGTTCTGCAGATAGTTCATGACGGTTTCCGCACGGTGCTGCGACAACACGAGGTTGTGCTTCGCGGTGCCGCGATTGTCCGTAAAGCCGCGCACTTCAATGACCATCTGCGGATACTTCTTCAGGGTTGCGACTGCGTAATCGAGTGTGCTGGTCGAGTCCGGCACGAGTTCCGCTGAGTCGGTGGCGAAGTTGACGCCCGGCAGCTTGATCTCGTCCTTGATGGTGCAGCCGACGGCATCGACCTTATCGCCCAGCGGCGTGTTGGGACACTGGTCGATGCTGTCCGGTACCCCGTCATGGTCGCTGTCAAGCGGGGGTGGCGGCGGCGGCGGGGGCGGCGGCGGTGGGGGAGGCGGCGGAGCCACCTCGACCATCTTCGGCGCAGGAGGCACCGGTGCACCGAATTCGAATTGCAGTCCCACTCCGTAGATCACATCGCCCGGATTGTTCGGGCTGTAGGCGGTGTTCTGAATGAACTCGCGGCGATACTTGACTTCGGTACGCAGTTGCAGACGGAACGAGCCCGTTTGAGCGCCGATGCCGGTCAACGCACCCAGGCCGCCTTCGGCCGTCCAAGTGTTGTAGGTCGTGCCCCGCCCCACCGTGTCGTTCATCTCTCCCCCGCCCAGCAGGAAGTATGGATCGACGATCGAGCCCGGCAGAATTTTGAACAACCCATCCAGGGTGTATGCCTGGAGCCTATCGCTGGCTGAGCTGTGAATGCGGAAGCTTCCGGTGCTGTAGTTGACTTCGCCCGCGAAGTGCGGCGCAAAATTCTTGCCGACCGCAATATCCAATCCGAAATCGTCCTTCGCGGCCCGGTGGTCATCCAGAACGTCGTACTGCAGCATGGGGCTCACGTAAACGGCGCCCGTATCGTCGTCGGCAAAGGCAGTGCCGCTTACCAGGGAAACCGCGGCCACGAGGCCGGGTACAATCACTCGCTTCATATACACTCCAATTTACTTTCTTTGCGTAATGACAACAGCCGGTTAACTGCGCGTTTATGTACGTAAGTCAGCGCAAATTATCCGATTCCAACGACTTGAAGGATTGTCGTAATTTCGCTGTTGCATTTATACTACACCCAGAAAAAGTGTCTGTAGGACTAGACAGGCAGGGGGTGTAGGAGTTCACTCCATGCATTCGATGCCCTTCTACAGACTCATTGTCAGAATCATTGCCGCTCTAGCGATGGCAATCCACGCCGTGGTCTCGTGGGCGGCCGTCCCGCTGTACGACTACGAGATCGTGCACAGCTATCCGCACGACCCAACGGCCTTCACGGAGGGGTTGTTTTACCTGAACGGATTCCTGTACGAGAGCACGGGCCTCGAGCAGCATTCATCTATTCGCAAGGTGCGCCTCGACACGGGCGAGGTCGTCAAGAAAATCGACGTCCCTCCGCAATACTTCGGCGAGGGCATCGTCAATTGGGATGGCCACCTCATCAGCCTCACATGGAAATCGCAGGTTGGCTTCGTGTTCGATCTGGCCACGTTCAAATTGCAACGGCAGTTCCACTACGAGGGCGAGGGATGGGCGCTCACGCAGGATGGCAAGCAGCTCATCATGAGCGACGGCACGCCCGAACTTCGATTCATCAATCCGAACACGCTCAAGGAGACCAATCGGATTCAAGTCACGCTCGACGGCAAACCGGTACGCAATGTGAACGAACTGGAATGGGTGAAGGGCGAGATCTATGCGAACGTCTGGCAGACCAACTGGGTACTGCGCATCGACCCGAAGAGCGGCCAGGTCACCGGGCTCATCAATCTGGCCGGACTGCTGAGCCGCGACGACCAGGTCGCCGGGCCCGATGGCGTGCTCAACGGCATTGCCTACGATGCCAAGGGCGACCGCTTGTTCGTCACCGGCAAGAACTGGCCGAAGCTGTTCGAGATTCGGCTGCGTGCGAGCGGCAAGGTTAGCCGGTAGGAGCCTGTCCGAGTCAGCGACGCGCCGTATCCACGGGGTCGTCCGTGTCGTAGTTCACCAAGCCGGCGAATTCGAAGGTGCTGACGAGCACGGCGCCGTTGCCGCGCACGGCGTGGGCGGGCTGCGTGCAAAAGCCGCGCGCTTCGACGCGGTAGGCCCCCGCCGGCAGCGGCTGCTGGGTGAGCGAGTCCACGGTGCAGCGGGAGTCGCCGAGGGTGCCGAATATCTTGTTCGTGCCTTGGACAATGACGGTGAGGTTCGCGCCCACGGCGCGTCCCGGCTGACCCCGGCGAATCCCGGTAAGACCGAAGACGAACAGCAAATCGGGTTTGCTGCCGGCGACGCGCTGGAAGCTCAAGCGGATGCCGGGCGGCTCGATTTTGGATTCACCCTGGCAGCGCGTGCCGCTGTTGGGCCAGTCGATCAGCGCGTCGATGGCTCCGGCAACCCGCGCGCGCAGATAGCCGTCGCCCGAGGGAAGACAGACGGCCGCTGCGGGTGATGCTGCGGGTGACGCTGCGACTGGTGTGGTGGCCGATGGGGCGGGTGCCGCCGACGAACCGGGCGATGCGCCGGGCGTCTGCGCTGCGGCCGCAGCCGACATCATCAGGACGGCCGCCAGCGCACCGATTCGCGGGAATAACGCTATCATTTCATGCATGGTGCCATGCTGCGCGTACGAATGCTGATAACCAGCCCCGGCTTGCGCGGAACACTCCGTGAGGCTCCTCGGTGGGTGGCGTGGGTCGTGACGGCGTGGATTGCGGCGGGTTGCTCGCTGGTTGCACCCAAATTCGAACGGCCCGACGTGTCGGTTGCCGGCATCGAACTGGTCAGCGGGAACCTATTTGAGCAGGATTTTCTGGTCAAGTTGAACGTCCAAAATCCCAATGCCCGCGAGTTGCCGGTCACCGGGCTGCATGTGGAAGTGAATGTGGCCGGCGAACGCCTTGCCAGCGGCGTGAGCAATCGTCCGTTCGTCGTCCCCGCTCACGGCAGCACGCAATTCGACATGACGATTACCGCCAACATGGCGTTGGCGTTGCTCAAGCTCCGCCAAAGGTCCGACAGCCGCGCGGACTCCATCGACTACGACATGACGGGCTCGGCGAGTATCGATCTGCCTTTCCTGCACGATCTGGCGTTCCAGCAGAAAGGCACTATTGCACTGCACTAGAATCAATAACCTATTGAAATAAAAAGATTTTATCCGAATGTAGCGGCTGAACGCTCAAGTCATCTGGTAAACTGAACGTTCGGATAACAAGAGGTCGCCCGCGGGCGACGCGGTCCCCACTAGGCTCCTGGGTCTTAAAGATCATGGCACTCTCACCGTACGAGCAATTGGAACAAGAGTTTCGCCGGCTCCATGCATTTCGCGGGGCCCTGTCGCTACTGCGTTGGGACGCGGCGGTGATGATGCCGCGCGGCAGCGCCGATGTGCGCGGCGAACAACTTGCGGCGCTCGAGACCGAGCATCACGCACTGCTCACCACGCCGAAGGTGGCGCGGCTCATTGAACGCGCCGAGGCGGCTTCCTCGCAATTGGAAGACTGGCCGCTCGCGAATTTGCGCGAAATGCGGCGCCAGCGCGATCACGCCATCGCGACCCCGCCGTCGCTGATCGCGCGGCTCGCCAAGGCGACCGCGCGGGCCGAAGTCTTTTGGGTCGAGGCGCGCAAGGCCAACGATTTCAAGCTGTTCGCTCCGCACCTGGAGGAGGTCGTGCACCTGGTGCGTGACAAGGCCGCGCTGCTGGGCCAGGCGCGCGGCCTCGCGCCCTACGACGCCCTGGTGGATGCGTTCACGCCGGGCATTTCCACCGCGGACATCGACACCATCTTCAAGGCGCTGTCGCGCAAGCTCCCCGGGCTCATCACTCAGGCCATCGACGTGCAAGCCGACCGCGCGCCGCTGCCCCTGGCCGGCAAGTTCAGCGTCGCGCGCCAGCGTTCGCTGGCGGTCGAGGTTCTCAAAGCCTTGGGGTTCCCCTTCGATCGTGGCCGGCTCGATGAAAGCGAGCATCCCTTCACCGAGGGCGTCCCCGGCGACATCCGCGTGACGACGCGCTTCGATGCGAACGATCCGTTCAGCGGACTGTTGGGCGCAGTGCATGAAACCGGCCACGCGATGTACGATTTGGGCCAGCCGGTGAAGTGGCGGGACCAGCCGGTGGGGCGCGACCGCGGCTTGGCGCTCGAGGAGAGCCAGTCGCTGCTGTTCGAAATGAACCTGTGCCGCAGCCGCTCCTTCGTGAAGTATCTGAAGCCGTTGCTGGAGAAGTATTTGCAGGTCAGCGGCCCGGAATGGAGCGAGGATAATCTTTACCGCCACCTGGTACGCGTGAAACGCAGTTTGATCCGCATGGATGCGGACGAGCTGACGTATCCGGTGCACATCATGCTGCGCTACGAACTCGAGAAGAAGATTTTGGAGGGCGTACTGCCGGTGGCGGATTTGCCGGAAGCCTGGAATACCAACCTGGAGGAGCGCCTCGGGATTCGGCCCACCAACGATGTCGACGGCTGCCTGCAGGACATCCATTGGGCGGTGGGACATTTCGGCTATTTTCCGTCCTACGCGCTGGGCGCCGTCATCGCCGGCCAATTGAACGAGGCCATGCGCGCCGAGCGGCCGTCGCTGGATGCGGAGATCGCGGCGGGACAGTTCGGCGGCGTGATGGATTGGCTGCGCGACAATGTGCATGGCATCGGCGCCCGGTTGCCTGTCCAGGAACTCATGCAGCAGGCGACGGGGAAACCGCTGACCGCGGCCGCCTACCTGCGCTATCTGGAATCGAAATACCTGGAAGCGCCGTGACCGGAATCGGCCTAACACCCACAATGCAGACCGCGACCCGCCATTCGAATAATTTCAAAAAGCTGCAGGCGCAGCTGCGCGGCTTGGTGGGCAAAGCGGTCGGCGACTTCGGCATGATTGCGGACGGCGATCGCGTGATGGTGTGCGTGTCGGGCGGCAAGGATTCCTACACGCTGCTCGATATCCTGCTCCGCCTGCAGCGCAGCGCCCCGATCCGATTCGATCTGGTCGCGGTGAATCTCGACCAGAAACAGCCCGGCTTTCCCGCCGAGGTGCTGCCCCAATACCTCAGCGGCCTCGCGGTGCCGTTCCACATCATCGAGCAGAACACCTACTCGGTGGTCAAGCGCGTCATCCCCGAGGGGAAGACGATGTGCGGATTGTGCTCGCGGCTGCGTCGCGGCGCGTTGTATCGATATGCCGCCGAGCACGGCATCACCAAGATCGCGCTGGGTCATCATCGCGACGACATCGTCGAGACGCTGTTCTTGAACATGTTCTTCGGAGGACGGCTCAAGGCCATGCCGCCGAAGCTGCTCAGCGAGGACCGGCGGCACATCGTGATCCGGCCGCTGGCGTACGTCTCGGAGCGGGCGATCGCGCGCTACGCGGCGGCGCGTGAATTTCCGATCATTCCGTGCACCTTGTGCGGTTCGCAGACGAACATGCAGCGGCTCGCCGTCAAGCACATGCTGCACGAGTGGGAAGAGAAGTTTCCCGGGCGCGTCGAATCCATCTTCTCGAGCATCTGCAATGCCTCCGCGTCGCAGCTCGCCGATCCGGCCCTCTTTGATTTCGCGGGGCTGGAGGCGCTGCGCAAGAAGACGCTGCGCGAGGAGCGGCTGCGCGCCGGGCCGCCGTCCGATGGTCCGCTCCAAACCGCCCCGGCGCCCGATGCGCCGGTAAGCGTCCCCGCCGTCCTCGGCTGAGCACGGCGCGTGGCGCGGGGCGGGCGGGCTCGCCGACGCAGGTCCCCCCTTTGGCGCCGTTTACAGGTAACATTTCCGCCGACGTCAATTTGGTTTCAGCGCCCATGCCTCACCCCCGCCCCGTTGCCGCTCGTTCCCGCCCGTCGCGGCCGCAGCGCTACGCCTGGGAAACGCTGTCGGACGATCAATTGCTGTCCCTGCGGTTCCGCGATCTGAATCTGACCATCGAGGGCACCGAACTCGAGGAGGCGATGCTGCGCCTGTACCGGGAGCTGGCAACGCGCGGCATCCGCTTCAAGCCGCACTGTTGGCTGGCGCAGGAATGGTTTTCACCGGACGGAATTCCGGGGATCGCGATTCCCTTCTATCTGGCGCACCGGCGCCTGATGCGCATCGAGCGGCGCTTCATGCGCGAAGTGGAGGGCGGCAACCGCAACTGGCTGATGCGCATCCTGCGGCACGAGGCGGGTCACGCCATCGATTCGGCGTATCGGCTGCGGCGCCGGCGGCAGTGGCGGGAGGTGTTCGGCCCGGCATCGCTGCCCTATCCCGACACCTACCGTCCGCGGCCGGGCAGCCGCCGCTTCGTGCAGCACCTCGGCGCCTGGTACGCGCAGGCTCATCCCACCGAGGACTTCGCCGAGACCTTCGCGGTCTGGCTCAAGCCGAATTCCGCCTGGCGACGCGAGTATTCGGGATGGCCGGCCTTCGCGAAGCTCGAATACATCGACGCCCTAGCCGCCGAAATCGGCGATGCGCGGCCGCCGGTCACCGACCGTACGCGGATCGAGGACCTCGCCCAGGAGAATCGCACGCTGCGCCAGCATTACGAGCAGAAGCTGGCGCGCTACCGGATGCCGCGCCGCTCGGGCGCCGATGAGTTGCTGCTCAAGGTGTTCACGACGGCGCCGCGGCGGCGGTCGGCGCCGAAGGCCGCCAGCGTGCTGCGCGACATGCGCCACTCGCTGCGCAACCAATTCGTGCGCCGCGCAGCGTTCAGCGAGTATCTGGTGCATCAGGTGCTGCGCCTGATGATCGAGCGCTGCGAGGACCTCGACATGTACGTGCGCGGGCCGCGCCGCGAGCTCAGGTCCCAGCTGACCTGGGTGATCGCGCGGCTGGCCGAGTCCTACGAAGAGCGGCAGCTGCCGCGAGTGACGCTGTGAGAAAACTGCGCGCGCTGGTCCTGGTGCACGCCACCCTCGTGCCGCCCGAGTCCCTGAAGGGGGCCACCGAAAAGGAGATCGACGAGTGGCGCACGGAGTACGACGTCATTACGCATCTGAAGGCTGCCGGCCATGAGGTCCTGCCGCTGGGGCTGTCCGACAGCCTGTCGGATTTGCGCCGCGCCATCATCGATTGGAAACCGGACATCGTCTTCAATCTGCTGGAGGAATTCGACGGCATCGTCACGTACGATCAGCATGTGGTGGCGTTCCTGGAGCTGATGCATCAGCCCTACACCGGCTGCAATCCCCGCGGCATGCTGCTCTCGCGGGACAAAGTGCTGTCGAAGCAGCTGTTGTCGTATCACCGGATTCCGACCCCGCAGTTCATGGTGTTCGCGCGCGGCAAGAGGCCGCGAGTTCCCAAGAAGCTTCATTTTCCGATGTTCGTAAAGTCATCCACCGAGGACGCTTCGCTCGGCATCGCGCATGCCTCCGTGGTGGAGGACGTGAAGCAGTTGGTGGAGCGCATCGCGTTCATCCACGACCAGACGCACTCCGACGCGCTCGTCGAGGAGTACATCGAAGGGCGTGAGTTGTACGTCGGCGTCATCGGCAACGATCGGCTGAAGGTGCTGCCGGTGTGGGAAATGACGTTCGGGTCGCTGCCGGAGAATTTGCCCGCCATCGCGACGCGCAAAGTTAAATGGGACCGGCGATACCAGGAAAAATACGGGATCACCACCGCGGCGGCAGCCGGCCTGCCCGAGGGCACGATGGGACGGCTCGAGCAATTGTCGAAGCGCATCTTTCGCGCGCTGCACCTGACGGGCTACGCGCGCATGGACTTTCGCTTGCGCGCCGACGGCGCGCTGTATGTGCTGGAGGCGAACGCCAATCCCAACATCTCCATGGCGGAGGATTTTTCGCAGTCCGCGCTCACCGCGGGCCTGCGTTACCACGAAGTGCTCAACCGCATACTGCAGCTCGGCGCCAACTATCCGGCGGCGTGGCGCAGTATCGATTCCGCGCGCTACCCCGAGCGCTGACCCGGCGAATCGGCAGTCAAGTTAAGCTGCGGGCAGTGATTGCCCGGCGGTTCAAGCCCAGGGGAGGGATAGGTCACATTCTTCGCCCCTTGCGCTCCGCCAGGGCCGAAGAATGTGACCTATCCCTCCCCTGGTGCTTCTAGCGACGAACTCAACGGGACCAAGCCTAAGTGAGGTAGGTGCCATTAGGATTAGGCCAGGATTAGGCCTACGTAAGTGCAATCCCTCCCAAGGTCATTGCCCGGTCCAGCGATTCAGCCACCCGATCGTTGTGTCGTACCACTGGATGCTGTTGGCCGGCTTCAACACCCAATGATTCTCGTCGGGAAAGTACAGCAGCTCGCTGGGTACGCCGCGCCGCTGCAGGGCGGTGAACACGCTGAGCCCCTGGGCGTCGGGTACGCGGTAGTCGAGCTGTCCGTGGATCACCAGCGTGGGCGTCTTCCAGCGATTGACGTGATCCACGGGATTGTCCTTCGCGTAGCCCGCCGGGTTCGCATACTCCGGTCCGCCGTTCTCAAACTCGGGAAACCACAACTCCTCGGTGGAGTAGTACATGCTGCGGTTGTCCATGATGCCGTCGTGCGTGACGAGGCATTTGAAGCCATCGGGCCACTCGCCCGCGATCCAATTCACCATGTAGCCTCCGTAGGAGCCGCCGAGGGCGCACATCCGGTCGCCGTCCAGCCATGGGTATTGTTTTAGCGCCGCCGCCAGTCCGCGCCGCAGGTCCTCGAGAGGTTTGCCGCCCCAATCGCCGCTGATCGAATCGGTAAAGGCCTGGCCGTAACCCGTCGAGCCGTGGAAATCGATCATCACGACGGCATATCCCGCTCCCGCCAAAACTTGCGCGTTCCATCGCCAATGCCAGATGTTCGCGAGGCTCCCCTGCGGGCCGCCGTGCACCACGAACGCCACCGGGAATTTCTTGTCGCGCTTGAAGTCCGCGGGTTTCACCACATAGCCGAACACGTTCTCGCCGTTCCAGCCGGGAAAATTGAACTGCTCGTAGGCGCCCATCGTGCGCCGGGCGAGCGTCGCCTGGTTCAAATGCGTGAGCTCAACGGGCTTGCCGCCGGCGAACCCGACCGAGTAAAGATCCGCCGGATTCGCCAAATTGCTGAGCGTGTAGAACACCTGATGCGGGCCTACATCGAAGCCTTCGACCTCGCCGTCTCCGGTGATCGCGGCGGCGCGTCCGGTGGCGGCGTCGACCGCCCACAGCGGGTGCTGCCCCAGATGGTCCGTCGTAGCGAACAGGGTCTTGCCGTCGGACGACCAGGCAAAGCTCGAAATCGAGCGATCCCAGGACTGCGTGAGCTGGCGCTTGCTCCCGGTGTTCAAATTCAGCAGCACGAGGTGAAAGCGGTCCGCTTCGAAGCCGGGCCGCTCGGTGGCGAGATAGGCGAGTTGCGAGCCGTCCGGGGAGTAGGCGGGCTGCGCGTCCCACGCGGGATTATCGCCCGTCAAGTTCTTAGGGGTTCCGCCCGCCGCGGCGACTTGGTAGATATCGAAGTTGGTGGACCACGGCTCGCCGACGGGGACGGCCCGTATCGAGAACGCGATCTGCTGGCCGTCCGGACTGAAGGCGTAGTCCTCGCGTCCGCCGAAGGGCTTGCCCGGAACGTCGCCGTCCAGGCCGCCGCTCAAGTTCAGCGGCGCGCCCTTGGCGACGCCCGCCGCATCGAGCGCGATGCCGAACAGTTGCGAGCGGCGCCCGTCGCTCCAGGCGTCCCAGTGGCGCACGAACAGCTTGTCGTACAACACGCCGTGGCCGGGCGCGTGCGCGGCGGCGTCCAACCGCCGCTTCGTACACGCGAGATCGGGGCACTCGATGAAGACCTCCATGCTCACCAACAGCCGGTCCGCCTTGGGCGAGAGGCGAAAGCTCCCCACCTCCAGCGGCAGATTCGTGACCTGTTGCGCGCCTTCGCCGGGCGCGGCGTGCGCGCCGTCCATCGCCCGCGTGTCGCTGCGCCACACCTGATTCGACCCGCTGCGGTTCGACAGGTAGTAGAGATAGCGCCCGTCCGCGCTCCACGAGGCGGAACCGGCATTGGCCGCGATGTCGGTGAGGCGCAGCGCCGGCGCGCCGCGCTTGTGTGCATCGAGCAGCCAGATGCCGGTGCGCCCCTTGTTCGCATCCATATCCGTGGTGCGCAAGGTGTATGCCACGCGCTTGCCGTCGGCGGATACCGCGATCTCGGAAATGCGCTCCAATCGAACCAGATCCTGGACGGTAAACGGCGGGGCGGGCTCCGCCGCGCCCCCGGACGCCCTGGGCGCGGCACCGGCCCACCCCGCGGCGCAGGCGGCGAGCAAAACGAGGGCAGCTAAACGGTCGGCAAGCATTATGTTCTCCACGGCAATCCCCGGCCGACATTGTAGACGCGTTAGGTAGAATCTGCGGATGATCTCGCCGTGCGTCATCAGTCTCGACTTGGACGACACCTTGTGGCCGGTGACGCCGGTGCTCGTGGCGGCGGAGGCCGCGCTGCTCGAGTGGCTGCGCGCGCACCATCCGCGAGCCGCGCATGGGCTCGACCTCGACTCGATGCGCGGGATGCGCGCGCGCATCGCCGAGCGCTTTCCGGAGCAAAGCCACGACATGACGTTCCTGCGCCGGCGCGCGCTCGACGAGCAATTCGCGGCGGCGGGCTACGCGGGCGCGCATGCCGAGAATTCTCCGGCGGCACACGCGATGGAAATTTTCCTGGCCGCGCGCAACCGCGTGAAATTCTACGACGATGTGCGGCCGGCGCTCGAACGCCTGCGCACCCGGGCGCGGCTGTTTGCGGTGAGCAACGGCAATGCGGACCTCGCCCGCTGCGGCATCGCCGATTTGTTCGATGGCCACGTCACGGCGGCGAACGCCGGCGCGGCCAAACCAGATGCGCGCATCTTCGCGCATCTGGTGCGCATCGCCGGTGTCGAGCCGGCGGAGGTTCTGCACATCGGCGACGATCCATTGGCGGACGTGGTCGGTGCAAGGCGGGCCGGCCTGCAGGCGGTGTGGATCAATCGAGACGGGCGGCGCTGGCCCGACGAGTTACCGCCGCCGCTGCGCACCGTTTCGACGCTCGCGGAAATTATGTAGCACCAGGTCCGTGCATAATGCGGTTAGCAGCCCATGCCATCGATTGCTGATGATCATAATGGCTTGAAAAGCGTGAAATCGCGGCGTTTTTCCTACTTCACTTGGGGATCCGGATGTCGATAGGATGGTGTCAGCCACAAAAGGACGCCAAGCATGCAAGCTTTGTCTGCGGGATCTTTGGTAGCCGTCAGTTCGCTGCGGGAATTCTTTCGTGACGCATTTCACGCCGCCAGCGAGCATCAGCGTCTCGAAATCGACGAACAGGCCGAACAGTACGTCGTCAATCTGCTCACCGTATTCTCACGCGCCGATGTCCTGTACGAGAAAACCTCCGAGGGCCTGCGCATCAAGCCGCTGGCGCACATGCTGGCCGATGCGCTCGAGGCGCCCACCTCACTGGCCCGGCAGCGCGCGCTGCAGCGGCTCGGCGATGTGTCGCTGTTCGTGGCGGGGTTCTTCGCCCGCAGCTTCGCGCGCAAGCTGATCGACATCGACTATCACATTGCAATGGGCGGCAACGCCTACAGCTCGCTCGCCGACACCATGCAGCGGTCCACCTCCGGCCGCAGCGTAGCCGCCATCTACGCGCAGCTGGCGCAGAAGTTCCAGCGGCTGGTGGACGCGCTGAACGAGATCAGCGAAATGTCCTACCAGCACACCGACGCCGACATCCTGCGGCTGTATGAAATCTGGATGAAGACCGGGAGTCCGCGCGCGCACGGATTGCTCAACAAGCTGGGCGTGCAGCCGGTGAAGCAAGGCGGCTTCCGGCGCGAGCATTGATCTTGAGCACCGTCTTGCGCGGCATGCAGGCGCTTCTCGGGCGCCTCTACGACCTCGAGGTGCAGCACGACGTGTACGATTTCCTGGTTACCGACCGCTGCGCGCTGCGCGACATCACGCCCGAGAACGACACCCGCGTGCTGGATGAGGAATTGCTGCTGGCGCAGACCGAGGACGGCGCGGGCGTGACCCTCTATCTCGACCCGGAACTGCTGCGGCGCTTGGACGATACCGATCCGCTGGGCGAATTGACGGAAGGCAACCTCGCGGACTACTGCACGGCACTCGAGGGTGTCAGCCACTTCGTGTACACCACGTGGCGCCTGGGGTCCGATGCACCGGTGTCGCTGCTCGAACTCGAGACCCAAGCCGAAGTGGACAAGTACGCGGCGACCGTGTTCCTCATCGCCCAGCAGCAGGGAGGCACCTACCCGGCTCAGGTGCACCCGCGGCTATTCGATCGCGTGCAATTCGATGCGCGCTTGGAGCCCGAACAATACCATCGCTACCGTACCGCGCACCGCTGCGCCGCCCAGTACTGCCGGCGCCTGGAGCGGCGCTTCGTGCAGCGCGGCGAGGCGCGTATCGAGGGGCTGCTGCGGGAGCTGCGAAAATTCTATCGGTTGGGGTCGGCCGCCAAGCTGGCGCATGCGCTCGCGTGAATCTCGGGAGCCTGTCTGACTGTTCCCCGTGGCCGCGAGCGCGTGAATATCGAGGCGCCTCAGTCGTCGTTCTGCTTGTTGCGATTGGCTTGTTCGCGCAGCTTGAGCCATTCGCTCAAGCGACGTAAGTCCTTTTTCTTCGAGGTCTTCGCCTGCGCGTCGGCCTTGACCAACAGGCCGCTGTCATAAGGGCTGTAGCCTTGCGTGACGCCCTTGCGATTTTCCTTGACGATCTCCGGTCCGGCGGCGGCGGCCGACGGCGGCGCCAGCGCCGCATCATCGGCCAGGGCCAGGGTTTGGTTTTCCAGTTTCTTGAGCCGGTTGGACGTCACTTCGGTGCCGAACTTGCCGGTGCTCACCGACCACTCCCAAACGGCATTGCCGCGGTCGTCGAATTTGACCCGGCCGCTGTTGTTGGTCGTCACCGGCGCGTCGCGTTTCGACGGCGCGGCGTCGCCGCCGTTTCCGGCGTCGGCTTTGGCTTTTGGTTTATCGCTGCTCACCCCCCCTTTTTAGGGGATGACGGGGTTTAGTCAACCCGAACATCGCCAAAGCTTGGGCCGCGTCACAGTTGCAGGTGGTATTGCGCGCGCATCAGCGCCATGGCGGTTTTTCCGTCGTTCCATTCGCCGCGCTGGACCCGTCCCATGGCATCGCCCAGCGGCAGCCATTGCAGCTCCAATTCCTCGTCGACATCGGGTGCGGCCACGCCCACGTCGAGATCGCGCGCCAGGTAGAGATGGATGACTTCGGTGAAGATCCCCGGAGCCGGGAGATACACCCCCATGGACAGCCAGCTGCGCGCGGTCACGCCGGTTTCTTCGGCCAGCTCGCGCACGGCGCAGATCGCCGGCGCTTCGCCGCGGTCGAGTTTTCCGGCGGGAATTTCCCACATGAAGTCGCAAATGCCGTGCCGGTATTGGCGCACCATGCAAACGCGGCCGGCGTGATCGACCGCAACCACGGCGGATGCCCCGGGGTGGCGCACGAAGTCGATTTCATGCTCACGTCCGTTGGAATAGCGCAGCACCTCGGTGGAGACTTCGATTACGCGTCCACGGTGCTTGGGATGGCTGGCAATCGGCGTGGGTTTCAGCATGATCGGCCTTTGGGGTGAAAATGACGGATCTCATGATAATCCTCGGCAGTCCCGCCAGCGGCAAAACGACGCTCGCGCGGCGGCTGGCGGCCGAATTGGCGGTGCCGTGCCTGTGCAAGGACGACATCAAGGAGGCGCTGTTCGACGTGTTGGGCGTCATGGACCGCGTGCAGTCGAGGCGCTTGAGCGACGCGAGCTTCGCCGGACTCGAGCGCCTGGCGCTTACGCAGCTCCAGGCCGGCCTTTCCTGCATCCTCGAGGGCAACTGGCGGGCCGAGCATGCGGCCGTCCTAGCGGGCATCCTGTCGGCCGCCGGCGCCCGCAGCGCGCAAGTCTGGTGCCGCGCGGATGCGCGCGAGATCGAGCGACGCTTCACGTCCCGAACGCGGCACGCGGGTCACCAGGATGCGGCCTGGCCGCGCGAGGAGGTGCAGCGATGGAGCAGGATGGCACCCGCATTTCTCGACCTGCCGGGGCCGCGCTGGGTGTTCGACAGCGACGACTCGGCCGCTTTCGGCCGGCTGCTCGGCGCCATGAAAACGTGGCGCGTGTGACACGGCTCCTCGCGCGGCGGCCTGCAACGCGCGATTCTTGGATGTTGCCGCGTTTTGTGTCACGCTGGATATATGTACAGGCCGTCAATTAGCGCTCCATGATCAAGCCCAAGACCACCACTGCCTTCGATGCCTTGAACTCGGCCCCGCGGCGGGCGGCAACCTTCGGTGCGCCCGCGGCCGCGGAGAAGGGCGTGGATGCCGGCCCGCTGCTCATCCTGGCGGGCGCCGGCACGGGCAAGACCAATACGCTCGCGCACCGCGCGGCGCACCTGGTGCTGAGCGGCGTCGATCCGGCGCGCATCCTCATGCTGACGTTCACCCGCCGCGCGGCCCAGGAAATGATTCGCCGCGCGCAGCAGATCGTGGGCGAAGCGCTCGCGGAGCGCGGCAAAATCGGCGACCGCAGCGTCGTGTCGCGGCTCCTGTGGTCCGGCACGTTTCATTCGGTGGGAAACCGCATCCTGCGGCTGTACGCCAAGCACCTGGGCTTGAATCCGAACTTTACCGTGCTGGATCGCGGCGATGCCGCCGACCTCATGGACGTGATTCGCCATGAGCTCGGTTTTTCGTCGAAAGAAAAGCGCTTTCCGCGCAAGGACGCCTGCCTCGCGATTTACTCCTACCGGGTCAATACCCGGTTGCCGCTCAAGCAGACCATCGAGGAACAGACCCCGTGGTGCAAGGAGTGGGAGCAGGAGCTGACGCGCCTCTACCGCGAGTACGTGGCGCGCAAGCAGAAGCTCAACGTCCTGGATTTCGACGATTTATTGCTCTATTGGCACGTGATGATGCAGACCCCGGCGCTGGCCCAGAGCCTGTCGAAGAACTTCGATCACGTGCTCGTCGATGAATACCAGGACACGAGCACACTGCAGGGCGAGATCGTCCAGGCGCTGAAGCCGGACGGCAAGGGCGTGACCGTGGTGGGCGATGACGCGCAGGCCATTTATTCGTTTCGCGCGGCGGCGGTGGAGAATATCCTGGGGTTTGCCGACCGCTACACGCCCAAGGCCGAGATCGTGGTGTTGGCGCAGAACTACCGCTCGACCCAGCAGATCCTCGATTGCGCGAACGCACTCATGGCGGAGGGGTCGCGCCAACATCGCAAGACCCTGATGGGCACGCGCCAGTCGGCCCAGAAGCCCGTTTACGTGACTCTCGACGACGCGACGGGGCAGGCCGAGTACATCGTCAACAAGATTCTGGCGACGCGCGAGGTCGGCGGTTCGTTGAAGCGCCACGCCATCCTGTTCCGCAGCTCGCATCACAGCGACGTGCTCGAAGTCGAGCTGACCCGGCGCAACATCCCTTATGTAAAATACGGCGGACTCAAATTCCTCGAGACCGCGCACATCAAGGACATGCTGTCGATCCTGCGCTGGGCGGACAATCCGCGAAACTCAGTGGCAGGATTCCGCGTGCTGAAGCTGGTCGCCGGCATCGGGCCGGCCAATGCCAAGATGGCGCTGGATCATTTCGAAGCGCAGGCCTACGCGGTCAAGAGTCTCGCGTCCTTCGATGCCCCACAGCCGGCCAAGATGGACTGGAAGCGCTTTTGCGCGTTCATCGAGAAGCTCGCCGATCCGGCCACGCCGTGGGCCGGCCAGCTGGGCATGGTGCGCGACTGGTACAAGCCGCAGCTGGAACGAATCTATGATGCTGCATTCAGCCGCACCGGGGATCTCGAACAGCTCGATCATCTGTCGACCCAGCATCCCAGCCGGGAGCGATTCCTGACCGAGCTGACCCTGGATCCGCCCTCGCTCTCGAGCGATCAGTCGGGCATGGCGGCGAAGGACGAGGACTACGTCATCCTCTCCACCATTCATTCCGCCAAGGGACAGGAATGGGACAATGTGTACATCTTGAACGTGGCCGACGGCAACTTTCCATCGGAATTCTCCACGGGCAAGCCGGAGCTGATCGAGGAGGAACGCCGGCTCTTGTATGTGGCGATGACGCGCGCGCGCAATGAATTGCACCTCTGCGCGCCGCTCAAGTACGCGGTGACCCAGCAGGAGAAGCACGGCGACGCGCACGTCTATGGTGCGAAGAGCCGCTTCATGAGCGACAAATTACTGAGTCTGTTCGAGCAGACCACCTTTCGCAGCCAGCGCGGGGTCGAGAATCTGCGGGCTGTCGATGCCGCGACCGTGGACGTGGCGGCCCAACTCAAAGAAATGTGGTGATCACGGGCGCACGTGCCACCCTACCCAAGCCTCCCTGGCCGGGGTCCCTCAGGCACGGCGCGGCCTACCGGTGGATCAACCGGTAGGCAATCGATCGGTAACGAGCATTACCAACGACGCGGACCGCCCCCGCCCCCGCCGCCGCCGCCCCCACCGCCACCGCCTCCGCCGCCGGCCGGCTTCGAGCGCGGCGCCCGTTCCTGGGCTTCGTTCACGCGCAGCGGCCTGCCGCCCATCTGAAAGCCGTTGGTTTGCTGGATTGCATTTTGCGCTTCACCGGCGCCCATATCGACGAATGCAAAACCGCGTGGTCGACCGGTTTCCCGATCGTTGATGAGCTTGACGGAATCGACTTTGCCGTAGCGTTCGAACAGGCTACGCACTTCGTCTTCTGTAGCAGTGAATGGCAGGTTGCCAACGTAGATCGTCGTCATTC
Organism: Steroidobacteraceae bacterium; assembly: GCA_049510875.1. Taxonomy (GTDB): domain Bacteria; phylum Pseudomonadota; class Gammaproteobacteria; order Steroidobacterales; family Steroidobacteraceae; genus Bog-1198. The sequence goes on along the minus strand of JBEKYO010000035.1, from coordinate 16,911 downwards.
AACTAGTCTCACTAACAGTGCGCGCCAAATGCGGGGAGTCGCTCGCGCGCGGTTTCAACACGCAGACCGACCCGCAATCACACTCGCATCGCGGCCTGTACCTTTGCTCGTGCACTCAAAATCCTTTGAGAACGAACCTCAAGGGCGATGCTACGCCAGGGGAATATTGTTGGCAAACGCCGCTGAATTGAGTGTTACTCGACCTCGAGGTAGGCGTAACCGTTCAGTTCGTTCTCGTAAAATCGCTTGACCGCCTGGGCTTCGCTCAAGGTCATCCGTCCTTCTTGGACCGCCCGTTCGCAATCACGGGCGATCCCCGGATACAGCTCATCGGTGTCGTACTCCATGTACTCGAGGACCTTGGTGGCCGTGTCGCCCTTGACGATCTCCTCGATCCACCACCCACCCCCGTCCTGCAGCCGAATGTGCACCACGTGGGTATCGCCGAACAGGTTGTGCAGGTCGCCCAAGGTCTCCTGGTATGCGCCCGCGAGAAACGCGGCCAGGTAGTAAGGCTCGCCCGGCGTCAGTTCGTGCACCTCGAGGGTGCGCTTGGTGATGCGGGGGTGAACGAAACGGTCGATTTTTCCGTCGGAGTCGCAGGTGATGTCGGCCAGCACGGCGTTGCGGGTGGGTTTCTCGGCCAGGCGCTGAATGGGCATGATGGGAAACAGCTGACCGATCGCCCAGCTGTCCGGCAGCGATTGGAACACCGAGAAGTTGCAGAAATAGATGTCGCTCAGCATCTCCTCGAGGTTCTCCAACTCTTCCGGCACCCGGTCGAGTTTGCGGCAATAGTCGCGGATCTTGGTGCAGGTCGCCCAATACAGCTTTTCCGCGAGCCCCCGGAACTCCAGGCTGAGATAGCCCAGGTTGAACATCTGCAGCGCCTGCTCCCGGGCCTGCAACGCGTCGTGGTAGCACTCGACCAGGCGCCGCTCGTTGACCGACCGATAGCTGTCGAACAAATCGCGCACCGGCTGAGGCAGATCCTCGTGCCCGTGATAGTCCTCGCCCGGCCGGCCGGACACCTGGAATTGGTCCAACTTGGAGGATCCCAGGATGTCGAACACCAGAAGACTGTGGTGGGCGGCTATGGCGCGCCCGGACTCGCTCACGATCATGGGGTGCGGCACGTCGCGCGCGTCGCACACGCTCTTGATGCGGTAGACGACGTCGCTGGCGTATTCGTTCAGGGTGTAATTCATCGAGGACTCATAGTTGGTGCCGCTGCCGTCGTAATCGACGCCGAGGCCGCCGCCGATGTCGATGTATTGCAGCCCGGCGCCCATGATCTTGAGCTCGGCGTAGACGTGGGCGAGTTCGTTGATCGCGTCCTTCACGCGCCGGATGTCCTGCAGCTGGCTGCCCGGGTGACAGTGCACGAGCTGCAGGCAATCGAGCATGTTGCGTTCCTTCAACAGCGCATACAGATCCAGGATCTCGCTGATGAACAGTCCGAATTTCGATTTCTCGCCCGCCGACTCGCGCCAGCGGCCGGCGCCCTCGCTGGCGAGTTTCACGCGCACGCCGATCTTGGGCCGCACGGCGTACCGTTCCGCGTGCTTCAAGATCAGATGAATTTCCTCGTAATTCTCGACCACCGGAATGATGGTGCGGCCGAGTTTGGTGGCGAGGATCACCGCTTCGATGTAGCTATCGTCCTTGAAGCCGTTGCAGACGACGATCCGGTCCGGCGCATTCTCGGTAATCGACATCACTGCGAGCAGTTCCGGCTTCGATCCCACCTCGAGGCCGAATCCGAATTCCTTGCCGTAGCGGTAGACTTCCTCGACCACCAGGCGTTGCTGGTTGACCTTGATCGGAAACACCGCCGCGTAGCGGTTCTTGTAGCCGTTCTCGGCGATCGCCGTGCCGAAGGCATCCGCGATGTGGCGCAGGCGGTGCGCGAGGATATCGGAGAAGCGAATCACCACCGGCGTATGCAGGTCGCGCGCCTTCAGGCCCTGCACCACCTCGTAGAGATCGATTTCGCGGCCGGTGTCCATACTCGGCCTGACGACCACATGGCCGTCGGGGTTGATCGAGAAGTACCCCTTGCCCCACGCCTCGACCTGGTACAGATCGAGCGACTCGCCGATCTTCCAGGCGGGATTGACCGGGAGCGCTTTTGCGGGAGTGTTCATGTGGCGCGCACGATAACAAATTGGGGCCGCAAGTAAATGACAGCAAACGACAGCGCTACGCCGGCCGACCCGCCGCCGCATCGCCGCGCGCCACGGGACGGTCGGGATCGCGAATCCACTCGCTCCATGAGCCGGCGTAGAGTTTGGCGCCCGGCAATCCGGCCGCCGACATTGCCAGAAGATTGTGACAGGCAGTCACGCCGGATCCGCACATCGCAATCATATTGTGCGGCGCCGTTCCGCCGAGCCGCTCCAACCACAGACGGCGCAGTTCCGCGGCGGGGAGAAACCGTGAGCGCGAGTCCAGGTTGCGGGTGAAGGGGTGGTTGACCGCGCCCGGAATGTGCCCGGCCACCGAGTCCAAGGGCTCGACGCCGCCCGCAAAGCGCTCGGGCGCACGCGCATCCACCAACAGCCGGCCGGGGTCCGCCAGCGCTCGCAGCACCTCGGCGGCGGTCATCACCAGCTCCGGCCGCGGCCGCGCGGTGAATGGCTGCGCGCCGGCCGCCGATCCGCCGGCCCCGGGAGCGCCGGCCTCGAGCGCACCGTGGTCCGCCACCCACGCCTGGAAGCCGCCGTCGAGGACGGCAACCCGGGAGAACCCCAGCCAATTGAGGAGCCACCAGGCCCGCGCCGCAAACGAACCGTTCGCCTCGTCGTAGGCGATGACCTGCGTCCCGGCGCCGATGCCGAGGGATGCGAAAAATTCCGTCGCCGCGGCCGGCGAGGGCAGGGGATGGCGGCCGCTGCCGGCCACGACCGGCGCGGATAGATCCCGGTTGAGGTCCGCGTACCGCGCGCCGGGAATGTGCGCGGCCAAGTAGGCCTGCCAACCCGCGGCCGGCCGGCTCAAGTCGAACCGGCAGTCGAGCAGCACGCATTCGGCCCGCAGCTCGTGCAAGGCGGCGGCGTCGATGAGGGTGGTGAAGGCCATGATTCGAGCTTATCGCGATGCCGCCGCGACTGCATCCGCTACAATCGCCGTATGGCACTCACTCTGTACTGGGGCAGCGGCAGTCCGTTCTCGTGGCGCGTCCTGTTGGCGCTCGAGCACAAAGGGCTGCCCTACGAGTCGCAAGTGCTGCACTTCGACAAGCAAGAACATCAGTCCCCGCAGATGTTGAAGATGAACCCTCGCGGCCGCTTGCCGGTTTTGAAGGACGGCGATTACGTGGTGTTCGAATCGGTCGCCATTTTGTACTACCTCGACCTCAAGTACCCGCAGCCGCCGATCTTCGGGCTGAGCCCCGAGGAGGCCGGCGTCATCATGCGGGTCATTTGCGAGTTTCAGGCCTACGCCGAGCCCTCGGTGCAGCGGATCGTGGATGCGATCTTTGCCGACCGGGTGGCCGAGAACATCGATGCGCTGACCGACGCCATGCACGTGGTGGCGCGCGAAGCACGCACCATCGAGGGGCGGTTGAGCAAGGAAGAGTGGATCGTCGGCACCCACTACACCGCCCTCGACATGGTGATTTTCCCGTGGCTTCAGGTCCTGCGGCGCGCCTTGAACCGCGACGCAGCCGCCGAGCTCGGGGGGCGCTTTCTGCCGATGGAGCGCAACTACCCGGCCCTGGCGCGGTGGATCCATCGCATCGAATCGCTGCCCGGCTACGCACGCACGTACCCGCCGCATTGGTAAGTTCTTAGGCGCTTACGCGCCGAATTTACGGGGTGGAAGCCACCCCGTCCTTCAGGCGCGCGCGGGGCGCGCGATGAAAGGCGATATCGGAATGCTTCACGGAAACTTGGAGGTTTTGTGCGCAGCCAGGTAGGCTGACAGCGGCCCCACGGGGCTGCTTCCCCGTGGGCAATTTCATCGATCAGGGCAAACGCAGGAAAATCAGCTTGGGAAAAAAATTATGAGCAAACACGAAGTGCATGTGAAATTCGGCGGCAGGATCGTATTCGTGGGTTTCGGCAGCATTGGACAGGGTATCTTGCCGCTGATCTTGCGTCACATCGGCACTTCGGCGGATCGCATCACCATCGTCAGCGCCGAGGATGCCGGACGCGACGAAGCCACGCATTTCGGGGTTGAATTCGTGAAGACCGCCCTCACCCGCGCCAACTATCGCCGTACGCTCGAGCCTTTGGTGTCGGCCGGCGACTTCCTGCTGAACCTTTCCGTGGACGTCTCGAGCACCGCGCTCATCCAATTGGCGCGCGAGCGCGGCGCCCTGTACCTCGATACCTGCATCGAACCCTGGGCCGGCGGTTATGTCGATCCGAGCGCCAGCGTGGCGTCGCGCAGCAACTATGCCATGCGCCTGGACGCCCTGAAGCTCAGGACCGGCTCCAAGGATGCACCCACCGCCGTGCTGACGCACGGCGCCAATCCGGGGCTGGTGTCGCATCTGGTCAAACAAGCGCTGCTCAACATCGCCACGGACACGCACGCGGATGTGGGTACACCCACCACGCGCGCCGAATGGGCGAAGCTCGCCCAGACGCTCGGCATCAAGGTGATCCACATCGCCGAGCGCGACTCGCAGGTCGCCAATGTGCCCAAGGAGGTGAACGAGTTCGTCAACACCTGGTCGGTGGACGGGTTCGTGAGCGAAGGCGCGCAGCCGGCCGAACTCGGCTGGGGCTCGCACGAGAAGCATTTTCCGCCGGACGGCGGGCGCCACGACAGCGGTTCGCGCTGCGCCATTTACTTGAATCGCCCGGGCGCGAGCACGCGGGTGCGTACCTGGACACCCGAGGCCGGCTACTTTCACGGTTTCCTCATCACGCATTCCGAGGCCATTTCGCTGGCCGATTACTACACGGTCATGGACGGCGATCGGGTGGCGTACCGGCCGACCTCGCACTATGCCTACCACCCCTGCGACGCCGCGGTGCTGTCGGTGCACGAATTCGCGGGGCGAAACTGGCGCCTGCAGGACGGCAAACGCATCATGCTCAACGAGATCACCAAGGGAATCGACGAACTCGGCGTGCTGTTGGCCGGGCACAAGAAGAACGCGTATTGGTATGGATCGCAGCTTTCCATCGAGGAAGCGCGGCAGCTGGCGCCGTTCAACAGCGCCACCAGCCTGCAGGTCACGTCCGCGGCGTTGTCGGGAATGATCTGGGCCATGGAGAATCCGAACCGCGGCATCATCGAACCGGACGAAATGGATTTCGCGCGTCCGCTCGAGATCTGCAAGCCCTACCTGGGCACGGTGGTCGGCGAGTACACCGACTGGACGCCGCTCCATCAGCGCGCCCTACTGTTCGCGGAAGATCTGGACCGGTCCGATCCGTGGCAATTCAAGAACATTCGGGTGGTCTGACGGGGCGCGAGCGCGAGCGGGATCGATTCGGGCATCAAGGACGAGGTCCGTAGCGGACCATGGCGATCACGACGCTATCGGAGCTCGACGGCAGGGCGACCTCGACTTCATCGCCCTCGCGCTTGCCGAGCAAGCTGCGGCCGAGCGGCGAATCCATGCTGATGTAGTCGGCAGCCATGTCGAATTCGTCGGGACCGACCACGCGGTACCAGCGCAGGCCGCCGTCGGAGTATTCGAGCTGCACCCACGCCCCGAAGTACACCCGATGGGGGTCCCGACGGGACTCGCCGCCGCTGGGTACGGCGCCGGTGTCGACGATGACCATGCCGTCGAGACGTTTGCGCAGAAAGCGGACCCGCCGGTCGATTTCGTGCAGGCGTTTCTTGCCGTACGTGTATTCGGCATTCTCCGACCGGTCGCCCTGGGCAGCCGCTTCTGCGACGGCCGTCGTGACGCGCGGACGTTCGTGCAGCCACAATTGGTCGAGTTCGGCGCGCAGCCGCTGCGCGCCTTCACGGGTGATGTACTTCGAGCCGGGCGTCGTGGGCGGGCGGTATCTTGACACAGTGCAATAACTTGATCGGGATGTGAAAGACGTGAACCGCTTCGTCAACGTCGACGATTCTTTGAGCGTTCGTTCACAGAACGAATTGCCACCTGGACCCTAAGCTCTCAACCCATGAGCGCTAAATATTACACCCACTTTATCGCGCAGTCGGAAGACGCCATCGAGTACAGCGAGTATCGGGGTGTCGTCGAGCTCCTCGATGTATCGGCCAAGGTGCAGGGTAACCGGGACATCGCCAAGATGCTCGCGCGCAGTTTCGACCTCGAGGAAACCGATATCCAAGTGTTGCAGTGGCACCAGTTGCACTGAGGCCTCCATTGAATCCCCTAGCGGGCTTTACTTCCCTTCATTGAAGTCCGCATCTCCGCCCCGAGCTCAACACTCGGGGCTTTTTTTTTGCCGGTGTTAGACTCGCTCCTACGAGCCTCCGGTCGTGAGGCGGGAAGGGTGCATATGCGTAAATCCGCCGGGGTCTTGTCAATGGTCGCCGCCATGTTGCTGTCGGGCTGCGGCTACAACGCCATGCAGACACAGGACGAACAGGTCAAATCGGCCTGGTCCGAGGTGCTCAATCAGTACCAGCGCCGGGCCGACCTGATTCCCAATTTAGTCAATACCGTCAAGGGCTTCGCGGCGCAGGAACAACAGGTGCTGTTGGGCGTCACCGAGGCTCGCGCCAAGGTCGGTTCGATTCAAGCGACCCCCGAATTGGTCAACGATCCGCAAGCTTTCGCAAAGTTCCAGGCCGCCCAGGGCGAGCTGTCGAGCGCGCTGTCGCGCTTGCTGGTCGTGACGGAGAATTACCCTCAATTGAAGTCCGACCAGAATTTCCGCGATCTGCAAGCGCAGCTCGAAGGAACCGAGAATCGCATTACCGTGGCGCGCAACCGCTACATCGAGGCCGTGCAGGCCTACAACATCACGGTGCGGTCCTTCCCCAACAACCTGACCGCGAAGATGTTCGGCTACACGCCGAAGCCCAACTTCGCGGTCGAGAACGAGGCGGTGATTTCCAAGCCTCCCACCGTCGATTTCGGCAGTCCCCAGGCCGGGGCGCCCGCGCCGGCCTCTGCGCCGGCGCCGGCCCATTGACCCGGCTGGCGGCACTCCTGATTCTCGGCCTGGCCGCGCTCACCGCGCGCGCCCAGGTGGCGGTGCCCCCGCTGACCTCCCGGGTCACCGATTTGACCGGCAGCCTGTCCGGCGCGGCCGTGAACCGCATCGAGACCAAGCTTGCGGCCTTCGAGGCCGACAAGGGCAGCCAGATCGCGGTGCTGATCGTACCAACGACTCAGCCCGAGGAGATCGAGCAGTACGCCATTCGCGTCGCCGATGCGTGGAAACTCGGGCGCAAGGGCATCGACGACGGCGCGTTGCTGCTGGTCGCCAAGAACGACCGGCGCGTGCGAATCGAGGTGTTCCGCGGGCTGGAAGGGGCGTTGCCGGACGCGATCGCCAACCGCATCGTCGATGAGACCATCGCGCCGCATTTCAAACTCGGCGACTACGACGGCGGGGTCGAAGCGGGAGTCGATCGCATCATCTCGGTGGTCGACGGCGAACCGCTGCCCGAGCCCGACAAGAAATGGGAGAGCCACGGCAATGGCCTGGGCAATGCGCTGCCGCTGCTGCTGGTGGTCGTGTTCGTCGTCAGCGGGGTGCTGCGCAGCCTGTTCGGCCGCATGTTCGGCTCGCTGGCCACCGGCGGCCTGGTCGGCGTGATTGCGTGGCTGCTGAGCCACCTCCTGCCCATCGGCGTCGGCGCCGGGGTGGTGGGCTTTCTATTCGCGATGCTGCTCGGATCCTCGCGCGGCTGGACCTCGGGCGGCGGCGGTTGGGGCGGCTTCGGCGGGGGCCTGGGCGGATTTGGCGGTAGTTTCGGCGGCGGCGGCGGCGGATTCAGCGGCGGCGGCGGTGTGTCGAGCGGCGGCGGCGCCTCGGGAAGCTGGTGATGCAGCTCGGTCGCCTGATCCGGCACGTCGCGGCTCCGCATTGGCGCACCCGCATGCTGTTTCCCGCGGCGGCGCTCGATGCCATCGAGCAGGCCATTGCCCGCGCGGAGCGTACGCACGATGGCGAGATTTGCTTTGCCATCGAAACTTCGCTCACGCCGCTCGCGGTCTTCAACGAATTGAGTCCCCGGAGCCGTGCGCTCGAAGTCTTCGGCCGCCTGCACGTCTGGGACACCGAGCACAATAATGGCGTGCTGATTTATGTCCAACTCGCGGATCGCGCCGTCGAAATCGTCGCCGATCGGGCACTCACGCGGCGCGTCAGCCAGCCGGAGTGGGATGCGGTGTGCCGCCTCATGGAAGAGCATTTTCGCCACGGACACTATCAGGCCGGAGCGATTGCCGGCGTCGATGCGGTGGGCACGTTGCTGGCGCGCCACTATCCGGCGCAAGATCCAGCGCAAGCGAATGAGCCCGCACCGGGACGCAACCAATTGCCTGATCGCCCCACTTTGCTGTAGATAGGCGGATGGTGACAACTCACAGGTCGGGACGCCGCGGGCGGCTGATGCCGGTGCTGGCCTTCGCCGCGATGGCAGCGGGATGCTCGCTGTTTCGGCATGCCACGCCGCCGCCGCCGCCGCTGGCGCAGGTGGCGCCGCCGGCGCCGCTGCTCCCGAAGCCGACGGCCAAGCATCGCTTCGACATCGATGCCAGCACGGAAATCGTCGGCTACATTCAAAAGACCGTGGTCGGCAAAGAGGACACGCTGCCCGACATCGCGCGCCGCTTCGACGTGGGCTACGAAGAGATCCTGCTCGCGAACCCGGGCGTCGATCCGTGGCTCCCGGGCGTCGGCCGCGAGGTGATGGTTCCCACGCAATTCGTGCTGCCGGCGGCGCCGCACGAGGGCGTGGTGGTCAACGTCGCGGCCATGCGGATTTTTTACTACCCGCCGCACAAGAAGGGCGAGCCGCAAGTCGTCTACACGCATCCCATCGGCATCGGCCGGGTGGGGTGGAAGACGCCTGAGGGAACCACCAAGATCGTCAGCCGCACCAAGGATCCGGTGTGGGTGGTGCCGAAATCGGTGCGTGAGGAGCATGCCGAGGATGGCGAGAAGCTGCCCGCCCGCGTGCCGGCGGGACCGGACAATCCCCTGGGCCAGTACATGTTTCGGTTGAGCTGGCCGAGCTATCTCATCCACGGTACCAACAAACCGTACGGCGTGGGCATGCGCTCGAGCCACGGTTGCATGCGGCTGTACCCCGAGGATATCGCGGTCTTCTATGATTTGATTCCCATCGGCACCAAGGTGACCGTGGTCAATCAGCCGTACTTGTTCGGCACGCGCGACTCCATCCTGTATCTGCAGGCCTACGCGGTGATGGATGACGACTCGCGCAATTGGAGCGCTGACCGCCAGCGCCTGCTCAGCCTGTTGCTGAGCCCGAAGCTGCGCAAGGAGGTCTCGGTGCAGGATGACGGCATCGACTGGCAGCGCGTCGGCGACGTGGCCCACGCGCCGCGTGCCCTGCCCGTGCCGGTCACCGGCGGCAGCGGCGGAATCGATGCGGTGGTGTCGCAATCCCTGCTGGTGGAGAATACCCTGCCCGAGGGGTCGAACTGGGACGGAAAAACCGGGTTGTTGGTCGACGAGAAGACCTTCAACGATCTCGTGGGTGGCCAGGCCAAGGCGCCCCCCATATCGCAGTCGCAGCCGTCCACGCACTAGGAGCCTGTCTGAGTAATCTGCGTGAGCCGCGTTGGCAGTGGGAGGGAGCGGATGCTCCTGGCGCAATAACTGTTGAGCACTCCTTGACATCCGTCCCGCCACCGCCGGAACGGGCGCTGCCTCTCCGGCATGAATACCGGGTCCTCGGCGCCCGTGGGCTGATGCTGTGTCTTGGCGCCGCGAGTTTGGCGCTCGCCGGGTCGACCGGGGCGGCGAGCGCCGCGCCGCCGGCCGGCGCGGGGCTGTCCGCGGACCTCGCGCCCATCCAGCCGGGCCTCGACTATCACTCCTTCGCCAACATCGAGCAGTTTCGCGTGACGCATCTGGAACTGGATTTGCACGTCGATTCCGGCGCGAAAGTGCTGAGCGGTACCGTCGGATTGCAGATCAAGCGTCTGGATCCGCGCGCCACCGAGATCGTGCTCGATACGCGCGACATCAGCGTGATCGAGGTCACCCAGAAGGCGCAGGACGTGCTGGGCGCGACTTCGAAGGACGAAACCACCTGGGTGAACCGACCCTACCACTTCGAGAAGAAGGACCCCATCCTCGGGCAGGCCCTGGTGATCGAAGTACCGCCGTCGAAAAGGCCGACGGAGTTGATTCGCATTGAGTACGAAACCTCGCCCACGGCGCCGGCGCTGCAATGGCTCAGCGCCAAGCAAACCAAACACAGGCCCTTTTTGTACACCCAGTCCGAACCCATCGGCGCGCGCAGCTGGATTCCGCTGCAGGACACTCCCCAGGTGCGCGTGACCTACAAGGCCCTCATCCACACGACGTCCGACGTGCTGGCGTTGATGAGCGCCAAGAACGACCCCAAGGTCAAACGCAACGGCGTGTATGCGTTCGACATGCCGGAGGCGATTCCCTCGTATTTGATCGCGCTGGCGGTGGGTGATCTCAAGTTCCAGGAAACGGGGCCTCGCACGGGCGTGTACGCGGAAAAGTCGCTGATCAAGCAAGCTGCGAAGGAGTTTGCCGACGCCGAATCGATGCTTCAGACCGGCGAGAAGCTGTTCGGTCCGTATCGCTGGGAGCGATACGACATCCTGGTGATGCCGGCCACGTTCCCCGTCGGCGGCATGGAGAATCCGCGGCTGTCGTTCATCACGCCGACGGTGATCGCCGGCGACAAGAGCCTGGTATCGCTGATCGCGCATGAGCTGGCGCATTCCTGGTCGGGCAACCTGGTGAGCAACGCCACCTGGCGGGATGTCTGGCTGAACGAGGGGTTTACCGAGTACTTGGAGAGCCGCATCATGAATGCCGTGTACGGCGAACGGCGCGAGATGATGGAGCGCGTGCTCGGACTGAAGCTGCTGCGGGACGACCTGGGCAGGCTCAAACCCGCCGATCAGCTGCTGGCGATCGATCTGCGGGACCGTGACCCGGACGAGGTGTTCAGCAACATTCCCTATGAAAAAGGCCGGTTGTTCCTCACCTACCTCGACGCCAAGTTCGGGCGCGACCGCTTCGATGCGTTTCTGCGCGCGTACTTCGCGCATTTCGCGTTCAAGAGCATTACCACCGAGCAATTCGTGCAGTACCTCGGGGAGAATTTGCTCGACCGCTTTCCCGGCGTCGTCACCCGGGATGAGGTGCGGGCGTGGGTGAGTGGTCCGGGGCTCCCGGCAGACGCGGTGCTGCCGGCATCGGACGCATTCGCGCCCGTGGACGTGGCGCGTGCGGCGTGGGTCGCCGGCACGTTGGCCGCGAACAAACTGGCCACCCAGGATTGGGCGGCGCAGCAGTGGACTTACTTCCTCGACAACATGCCGGACACGCTCAGCGCGAAACAAATGGCGGACCTCGACCAGGCGTTCGGCCTGACCGGCGGCGCCAATGCAGAGATTGGCCGGAGCTGGTTCTTGTTGGTGATCCGCAACCACTACCAGCCGAGCTACGTGCGTCTCGAGGATTATTTGCAGACCATCGGCCGCCGCAAACTCATCACGCCGCTGTACCAGGAATTGATGAAGACGCCCGCCGGCGCCGTGCAGGCCAAACGCGTCTTCAAGCTGGCACGCTCAGGCTATCATCCGGAGACCGTCGCGGCCATCGATCCCATCGTCAATCCGCCGTCCGACGCCGCCGAGTCCCCCGATGAGTAGCGAGTGGATGAGGGTGATGCTCGAGGAAATCGCGCGCAAGAAGACCGAAGCCGACGATGCGCAAGCCGAGCTCGAGCGGCGCGGTGCGGAAGCCGCGGATCCGGCGGGCGGCACGCCGCCCGGCGCGGCGATGCCCGTCGCGGCAACGCCCGACGTAACGCAGGAATGATCCCGCTCAAGGACGACACTCCCTCCGCCCTCAAGCCGTATGTCACGATCTCGCTCATCGTGGCAAGCTGCAGTGTATTCCTGTGGCAGCGCACGCTGGACGTGGCGGCGAGCCGCCGCGCCGTGGCCGCGCTGGGCGCCATCCCCGCGGTGTTGTTGACGGATGCGCGCCTGCCCGTCGATCTTCAATGGATACCGCGCTACGCGTCGTTGTTCACCTACATGTTCCTGCACGGCGGTTGGCTGCACCTCCTCGGCAACATGCTGTACCTCTGGATCTACGGCGATAACGTCGAAGGTTGCATGGGACACGCCCGGTACCTCGTGTTCTATTGCCTGTGCGGCATCGCCGCGATCTACGCCCAAGCCCTGTCCGAGCCCGAGTCGGCCTATCCCATCATTGGCGCGAGCGGCGCGATCTCGGGAGTTTTGGGCGCCTATTTATTGCTGTTGCCGCGCGCCAAGGTGCTGACGCTGGTGCTCCTGCCGTTCTTCGTCACGACGGTGCGGCTGCCCGCAATGCTGCTGCTGCTGCTGTGGTTCGCCGTGCAATTGGTGAGCGATTGGGGCGGGCATGCCGGCGGCGCGAGCGTGGCGTTCCGCGCGCACATCGGCGGATTCCTGGCGGGCATGCTGTTGGCGCCGTTGCTCAAGCGAGGCGACGTCCCGCTATTTGCGCCCAGATCCTGAGGCGCTTTGATTGGGCCGCCGTGTGGTAGAGTTCGGCCGGCTCCCTTCAATTTGGGGAAATTTCTGGTAATGCCGAACGGCTCAGGGCTTCGAGTAGAGGAAGAACGCGGCCCCGACCAGTCCATTGCGCACTTGAGTACGGCGCGCGCCGCATTCGTGGGGCGGACGTTGCGCGGTCCGGTCAATCAGCCCGCCCTGCTGACGAGCTTCGCGGAGTTCCAACGCAGCTTCGGCGGCCTGTGGCAGCCGAGCTCGCTGGGATATGCGCTGGAGCATTTCTTCGATAACGGCGGCCGCGAGGCGTACGTGGTCCGCGTGGTCAATGGCGCGCGCGCGGCGACGCTCACGCTGCGCGCGGGCGCGCAGGTCCTCAATCTGCGCGCGGCGCGCCCCGGCACCCGCGAGTTCCTGCGCGCCGGCGTCGACTACGACAACATCGCCGCCGCTGCCGCGGCGGAGTTCAATCTCGTCGTACAGCGCGTCCGTTTGCACGGCACGGCGCAGGTGGAGGATCAGGAAATCTTCCCGCGCCTGTCGATATCGCCGGACGCGGAGCGGTACGTCGGGGACGTGCTCGCATCCTCGGAGCTGATCGAACTCGCGGGCACGGTGCCTGCGCAAAGGCCCGATCAAACGTTGGACGTCAGCAGCGGGTTGGCCACGGGCTACGTCTGTTCGAACGCTGACGGCGACGACGGGGCGCCGTTGACGGACTACGATCTGATCGGTTCCGCCGTGGATCAGACGGGCCTGTTCGCGCTGGACAACGTCGAGTACTTCAATCTCTTGTGCATTCCGCCGCTGTCCCGCGACCAGGACGTCGGCTGCAGCGCCTTGCTGGTGGCGGCGCGCTACTGCAAGGCCCGGCGCGCGCTGCTCGTCGTCGATCCGCCCGCCGAGTGGCAGACTGCCGAGGACGCGCTGCACGGGATGCGCCGTTGGAACTTCCGCGGGCACTTCGAGTCGTTCGCGCCCTGCGGCGCGGTTGCTGGCATGCTGGCGCGTTCGGACGAGAGCTCTCCGTTGTGGGGACCGTTGAAGGCGGGCGGCGCCATACTGCGGCCCGGGTACCGGGCGAGTTGCATGGTGACCGAGGAGAAGCGCATGCGCCTGGCGGCGCGGGGCGTGAACACCATTCAAGCCGTGCGCTCGCCCGGCGGAACGAGCGTGCAGCCGCGGACGCTGGCGGGCGGCACGGCCGGCGCGGCGGACTGGCAGAGCCTCGCGGCGCGGCGCCGGGCCCTGTTCATTCTCAACTGCATCGAGCGCGGCACCCGGTGGGTGGTCCTCACCAAGCCCCGAGAGGAAGTCGCCGAGTTGGCATTTGCGCAGGTGCAGGATTTTTTCGAGCGGCTGCACGCGTCCGGCGCGTTTGGCGCGCGCGCCCTGGAGGACTCCTTTCTCGTGATTTGCGACCAGCGGGTCAACCCGGCGGAATGCACGGCTCCGAACTCGTTTCGAATCGTCATCGGGTTCGCCGCGGACCGTCTCGGGGAGTTTCACAGCTTTCGGATCTCGCATTCCGCGGCCGGCAGCAAGGTGACTCCGGTCAGCCTCAATCGGCTGACGATGATCAACCACAGTCCGGCCGACCTACAGTGGGTGGATGCGGTGGCCAGCCAACTGGCGCCGTAGCAGCCTGCCGCGCTCGCGGCCACGAAGATTACTCAGACAGGCTCCTGCCCGCGCTTCTCGCCCGCCTCTCGAGTTCGCTCACCAGCGAACTGACCTTCCGAGGTGCGCCCGGGGCCGGTGCCAAGCGCGGCAGTTCCGGCAGCGCCTCGAGGGCGCGGCGCGCGTAGGAATAGCCGGCGTCAATGGCCCGGTCGAAAGCGCGCCAATTGAGCAGATCGACATTGACCATCGGCGGCTTCAACACCACATCGGCGAGGGCGCGCTGCGCCGCGGCGCTCGCCGCGCTGTTGACCAGTCCTGCGTACATGAGTATCTGAAAAATGTGGATGCGCCGGCCCGCGCATTGCGCGCGGTCGGCGCCGACATCGCTGCCGATCACCAGCCCCGGCGCATGGCTCTGCATGACGTCCACGGGCAGATTGTTGATGGTGGCGCCATCGACCAAAATGTCGTCGCCGCAGACCACCGGCGGCATGACGCCGGGAATGGCGACGGACGCGCGCAGTGCACGCACCAGCTGCCCTCGGCGGTGCTCGAATGCGCGGCCGGTGGTCAGGTTGGCGCTGATGCAAAAGTACGGCTGGCGCAGGTCCTCGATCAGGATCTGACCGTACTCCCGTTCCAGCAGACGCGTCACCTTGCGGCCCCGGGTGAGGGCGACCAAGGGAAACGTGTAATCATTCACGGGGTTGGTATCGACGAAGCTGCGTCGGTACCGGACTCGCATTTCCTCGTCGCTCCAGCCCATGGCGACACCGGCCGCGATGATGGATCCGATGCTGGCGCCGCCGACGAAGTCGATGGGGATGCGTGCTTCGCGCAGCGCCCGAATCACCCCGAGGTGCGCGAATCCGCGCGCGCCGCCGCCGGAGAGCACCAGTCCCACGCCGCGGCGAGTCAACAGGCGCGCAACGCGGCCGAGATCGGCGGGATCGACGATGTGGTGATGCAAGGTCACCGGCAACCAGTCGAGCCAGCGGGTGGCCGCGCCGGGTTCGAACGATCCGTCGTGCAGCAGCGCAAGCTCGATGCGGGTCGAGCGCTTGAGCGCGGTGTCCGAGATGCTTTGCGGCCATGCCCGGCAATCCGCCCGCGCGCGCGCCGCGAGCAGGATCACGTCGGCCTGGCGGCAGCACTGGCGCGTCCAACCGGTATCCGAGGGGTCTGCCACATACACGACAAACTCGTTGCTCTCTTCGATGGCATGGAACCAGGCTGAGGTGTGCGCGCTGGCGCGGACGTTCCACACCAGATCCACCCGGCCGATGCGGGCCAATTCGGCGACCAAGCGCGTCGCCAGATCCGCCACGTCGATTTCGTCGTTATTCGGAACGATGACCAGCACCCGCGCGCGGGCGGGGGAGCGCACGCGGGAGTTGCTGCGATGCAACCGGCGCGCGCATAGCCGAGCCGCGGCGATCGAGAAGGCGCCCGACACGGCGGCGGCGTCGAGGACGGCGCTCGGCAGGAGCAGCAACTCGCTGTCGCGCAGCGCCACCGCGGTGGCGCTATGCGCCGCGCCGAGCAGCCAGCTCACCTCACCGACCAGTTCGCCGCCGGGAATTTCGTTTTCCCAGCCGCCGCTCAGCGTCCCGCTGACGCCCAGGCGGCCGCTGATGAGCAGATATACTCCGTCGGACACCGATCCCGTGGCGAACAGTTGGGCGCCGGCAGGCAGGGAGAAGTGCAAGGCGCCGGCCGCGAGCAGCTCCAGGGTCGGGGCATCGACGCCGCGCAGGTCGGCACAGCTTCGCAGGCAGTCGATGGCCGGGCGCATCTCCTGCTCGGCGTTCGACTGTTCTTCTTCCAATGCCATCCCTGGGATAGCGGCCGCAGTTCGATGTTTCTTGATCGCACAGCGCGACATAATGAGGTGGTATGAGCGTTTCATCGACTACGGTGGTGTTTTCCCACGGCAAGGAGAGCGGTCCGTGGGGTTCGAAGATCACGGCCATGGCGGGCATGGTCCGCGCTCTGGGAATGCCCGTGGAATCGGTGGATTACCGGGGCCTGGCCGCGCCCGCCGCCCGCGTCGAGAGGCTCATTGCCGCCGCGGCCGCAATCCGGGGTCCGACCGTTCTGGTCGGATCCAGCATGGGCGGACACGTCTCGGCCGCCGCTGCCGACCGCATCAAGTCGCGGGGGCTATTTCTACTGGCGCCCGCGTTCTACATGCCGGGCTTCGAAGCGCACACCCCGCACGTGGTGGGCTGCCCCACCGCCATCGTCCATGGGTGGCGCGATGAGGTCGTTCCCGTGGACAGCAGCATCCGCTGGGCGCGTGAGCACCGAGCCACGCTGCATGTGCTCGATTCGGGGCATCGCCTGGACGATCAGATCGAGACCATTTGCGCTCTGCTGCGCGGGTTTCTCACGGACTTGTCGGCGCGGCCGGCTGGGGGCCGCCAGGCGGCGGGGCAGCGATCCGGGCCGGCGGAATGACCTCCGGGGGCGGCGCCACGTCGGCCTGAGCCATTTCACGCAGCGTTTCGCCGAGTTGTTCGCCGGTGCGCCGGCCCATGGCATCGAACCCCGCACCCATGGATGCGTTGTAGGCCGTGACGTAGCGCCTGCCCGGCGGGGACTCCATGAAGGCGAGCAGGTGCTTGAGGTCGGCATCG